>NZ_LT859959.1:6215000-6370000 GCF_900176205.1 Bradyrhizobium sp. ORS 285 | reverse complement strand
GCGCGAAGGCGGCTTCCATCTGTCTGCGGAAGCCGATGGTCTCGTCCGAGGCATCGATCGCGACATCGCTCCAGCGCACGACGGCGCCGCGTGCAACGTCAGTCAGCAGCTTCACGCGATGCGCCAGCCCGATCGGCAAGGCGCCGAGCGTCAGGCTCGTGGCCGCCGGCAGCACCTTGCCCCAGACCGTGTAGCCGCCTTCACCGTCGAGCATCTCGCCGGCGCGCAGATCCCTCTTGGCGACCGCGACGACGTCACCGCGGAAGCCGAGCGGCTGTCCGGTGGGCTCGCCGCGCAGCGCGGCTGACAGCACGGAGATGTTCAGCTCCAGCCCGATCAGGTGATAGGGCTTGTACATCGCCGCATAGCGGCCGCTCGTGTCGGTCTTCAAGCCGTATTGGCGGAAGCAGTCGGCTGCGTAGTCGTTCGGCGCTTCCAGCACGACATAGACGCCCCAGCGCAGGTCGCGAAACACCGGCCGCCCGTCGCGCTCCAGCGATGACACCACCTCGACGACTCCCGAACGCTCCAGCACGCCGCCGCGCTCGCGCGGGCGCAGCACATGCGGCAGATCGTCGACACCGCAGGGCGGAAACAGGAGGCCGTCCGAGGGGACGTCGAGCCCGGTCGCATTGGCGATCGCCGCCATCTCGATGGCCGATTTGGTGCCGTCGAGGAAGGAGTTGAACATCTGCGGGTTCATGCCGGCGGACTGCGCCTCGCCCGCGGTCAGGCCGTAATGCTGCCAGACGCCGTCAGGCGTGACCTCGTGATAGGCGGGCAGGTACTTCGTGCCTTTACCCGCGGCGACGACATGGAAGCCGGTCGCGCGCGCCCAATCGACGAGCTCGGCCGTCAGGGCCGGCTGGTCGCCATAGGCGAGTGAATAGACGACGCCCGCTTTCCGCGCTTCCTCGGCCAACAGGGGTCCCGCCAGCACGTCGGCTTCGACATTGACCATCACGATGTGCTTGCCGGCCTTGATGGCCGCGCGCGCATGGCGGATGCCGGCGGCCGGGCTGCCGGTGGCTTCGACGACCACCTCGACACCGTCGACGAACGCCTTGGTCGCGTCGGCCGTGAACGTCGTGCGTTCAATCCGTTCATTGCTCCAGCCGACGGTGCGACACGCGTCGCGGGCGCGCTCCGGATCGAGGTCGACGATGACCGGCACTTCGAGGCCAGCCACGTAGGGCACCTGCGACAGGAACATCGAGCCGAACTTGCCGGCGCCGATCAGTGCGACACGGACGGGCTTGCCGGCGGAGGCGCGGGCTCGGAGGAGGGCGTGGAGGTTCATGGGCGACCCTGTCAATTGTCGTCATTCCGGGGCGTGCGGAGCACGAGCCCGGAATCCATACTCACGATGGTGGTTATGGATTCCGGGCTCATCGCTGCGCGATGCCCCGGAATGACGGAGGGAGTCTTACTCGGCCGCCTCGCGATGGGCTCTGGCCAGCCGCAGCAGCGCGTCATCCGGCAGCATCTCGATCGGCGTGAAGTCACGATGCGCAATGTACTCCGGCCTGGTCGGGGTGCGGATGGCGTTCGAGACCGCGTTCAGCGTCAGGTACACGATCTTGCGCGGATAGGGCGTGATGTTGCCGGCCGAGCCGTGCACGAGATTGCCGTGGAACATCAGCAGGCCGCCGGGCTTTCCGGTCGGCGCGACGATGCCGCCGTCGGCGACCAGCCGCGTCACCGTCGCCTCGTCGAGCGTCCATAGCGGATAGGACGTCGTCGCGAGATCATGCGAGGCCTCGAGGTCGCCGGCGTGCTGGCTGCGCGGCACCAGCATCAAGGGGCCATTGATCGGCATGACTTCGTCGAGGAAGATCGCGATGTTCATCGCGCGCGGCTCCGGCATGCCGTCGTCGCGCTTCCAGGTGCCGTAGTCCTGGTGCCATTGCCAGACATCGCCGGTGAAGGCGGATTTGGCGTTGATCTTGAACTGATGCATGTAGAGCTTCTCGCCGAAAATCTGCTCGATCGGCTCGATCATGCGCGGATGCGCCGCCAGCACACGGAAGGCGTCGTTGTAGAGATGCGCCGCAAACGCCGTGCGCGGCGCGCCGCTCTTCTCGCGCCAGACCTCCGGCCGGTTCGTGGCGTAGATCGCCTCGGCCTCGCGGGCGAGGAAGGCGGTCTCCTCGGGGCCGAACAGCTCGGGCAGGAACAGCCAGCCCTCGCGGTTGAAGAATGCGATCTGCTCCGGCGTCAGCTTCATGGCGTTCTCCTGGCTCGTTTCCCCGACGGCGCCCGGTCTCCGCCGGGCTGCCTCTGCGTTCCGCTGTCGACATTGGCAGAATCCGGGTGGATCGCAACATTCTCCAAGCCTATTTTGAGCGGCAGACGATACGGGGCAGAGCCACAAGGGAGGCCGCCATGTCAGACCACCTCTATGCGCTGTTCGAAACCGCGATCGGCACCTGCGCGATCGCCTGGGGATCCCGCGGCATCAACGCGGTGCAGCTGCCGATGGGCGGCGCCGCGCAGATCAGGACGCGGATGCAGCAGCGGGATGCCGGGATCGTCGAGGCTGAGGCGCCGCCCCATGTGCAGCGCGTCATCACCCGCATCAAGGCGCTGCTCGCGGGACAGCCCGATGACCTCAGCGACATCGATCTGGATCTCGACGGCGTCAGCGCGTTCCAGCGCGGCGTCTACGAGATCGCCCGGCGGATCCCGCCGGGGCAAACGCTCACCTATGGCGATATCGCCAAACAGCTCGGTGGGGTCGAATTGTCTCGCGAGGTCGGCCAGGCCCTGGGCCGCAATCCGTGTCCCATCGTGGTCCCCTGCCATCGCGTGCTCGCGGCCGGCAACAAGCCGGGCGGCTTCTCCGCCAATGGCGGCGTCGACACCAAGCTGAAGATGTTGGCGATCGAGGGCGCGGCGGTGAACTACACGCCGAGCCTGTTCGATTGAGGGGCCGCCGCGGCCGGCAGACCTCGCGTCAGATCGCCTCGCAGGCGAAGCCGTTGCCCTTGCGCGTGATGCGGCCGACAGAGGGCGAGGGGAAATGCGCCGTGCAGCACAGGGTCGGCGTGTCGCAATAGCGATCGAGAAAGGCGCGCCGCGTCACGGCGGCCTGTGTCGGATCGACGTCGAATTTCGGTGACAGCTCGGGATAAGCGAGCTGCAGCGGCGTGTGGATCAGGTCGCCGGCGAAGACAGCGTCATCCTTGCCCTTGCCCACGGCAACCGCGATATGACCGGGCGTGTGGCCCGGTGTCGGCAGCAGCCGGACATGATCGCCGATCGCAAATGCGTCGCTGACGATGTCGGCCCGCTGCGCTTCGACGATCGGCAGGACGCTGTCGGCAAAGGCGGGCACCTCGGCCTTGGCATTCTGCGCGACCCAGTAGTCGTATTCGGTTTGTGCAAACACGTAGCGCGCTTTGGGAAACGTCGGCACCCAGCGGCCATTGTCGAGCCGCGTATTCCAGCCGACATGGTCGGTGTGGAGATGCGTGCACATCACGACGTCGATGTCGTCGACCCCGATGCCGGCAGCTGCGAGTGCCCGCATGTAGGTGTCGTCGGTCTTCATGTTCCAGACCGGCCGCGCGCGCGGCTTGTCATTGCCGATGCAGCTGTCGATCAGGATGGTATGGTCAGGCGTCTTCACCACGTAGGACTGGAAGCACAGGATCAGCGTGTCCTGCGCATCCAGCGCCTTGGCCGCCTGCAGCGCGCTGCGCTCGGCTGCCAGCATCTCCGGCGTGAGATCCGGAAACATCTCGCGCGCCGGCAGGAAGGTCGTTTCCTGCTCGATGATGCGATGGATCGTCGTGTCGGCAACCGAGAAGTTCAGCATCGCGGCACTTTCTGTTCAGATGATCAGGCCGCGGGCGGCACCGAGATCTTCACCGACTCGCGCTCCAGCATCTTCTGATGGAAGGTATCGAGCGCGGGATAGGCCTTGCGCCAGCCGCAATCGGCGAAGCGGAAATCGGCATAGCCGAGCACGCAGACGAGGCCGATCGAGACGATGTCGAACGGGCGCGTGAGCAGGTCGGGTTGCGCATTGAAGCGCGCCATGCCCATCCAGGCGCGGTTCCAATGGTCGTCCGACCAGGCCTGCCAGCGCAGACCCTCCGGGCGCACCATCGCCTCGTAGCGGCACAGCAGCATGGAATCGAGCATGCCCTGCAGCATCGAGTGCTCGCTCTTGACCTTCCAGCGCGTCGGGCCGGAGGACGGGATCAGCTTGTTGCCGCCGGCAAGCTCGTCGAGATATTCGACGATGACGTAGGAATCCAGGATGACGTCGCCATTGTCGAGGATCAGCACCGGCAGCTTCTTCAGCGGCGTGATCTTCATGTACTCGTCATTGGCTTGGCCGGGGATCACGGCCGCGGGCGTGAATTCGATCTGGTCGATCAGGCCGAGCTCGATGGCGGCGATGCGCACCTTGCGGGCGAATGGCGAGGCGGGCGAGAAGGTGAGTTTCATGGGTTGCTCCTGGAATGCTCTTTCCGTCGTCATGGCCGGGCTTGACCCGGCCATCCACGTCTCGGCCATCGGCACCGGTTCAAGACGTGGATGCCCGGGTCAAGCCCGGGCATGACGACGTTGAATATTGGGGCCGCCTGACGTCTCGACCTCAAGCCTCGATGATCTCCTGGCGCTGCTCGCCGAGGCGCTCGATGCCGAGCGTGACGACGTCTCCGACGTTGAGGAAGGTCGGCGGCTTCATGCCCATGCCGACGCCGGGAGGCGTGCCTGTCGTGACGATGTCGCCCGGCAGCAGGGTCATGAACTGCGAGACGTAGGAGATGCACTTCGCCATCGAGAAGATCATCGTGGCCGTGGTGCCGGTCTGGCGGCGCTGGCCGTTGACGTCGAGCCACATCGACAGGTTCTGCACGTCCGGGATCTCGTCCTTGGTGACGAGCCACGGGCCGACCGGGCCGAACGTGTCGTGCGACTTGCCCTTGGTCCACTGGCCCAGGCGCTCGATCTGGAAGTTGCGCTCGGAAACGTCGTTGCAGATCGCGTAGCCGGCGACGTGGTTCAGCGCCTCGGCCTCGGAGACGTACTTCGCGCGGGTGCCGATGATGGCGGCGATCTCGACCTCCCAGTCGAGCTTGGTCGAGCCGCGCGGCTTCTCGACCTGGTCATAGGGACCGCACAATGCGGTGTTGGCTTTGAGGAAGAAGATCGGCTCGGCCGGGATCGGGTTGCCGGTCTCCTTGGCGTGGTCGGAATAGTTGAGGCCGATCGCCACGAACTTGGAAATGCCGGTAACGGGCGCGCCGAGCCGCGGCTTGCCGGAGACGGCGGGCAGGGAGGCCGGGTCGAGCGCGGCGATCTTTTTCAGGGACTCCGGCGCGTAGGCGGCGCCGTCGAGGTCCTTCACATGGGCCGACAGGTCGCGCAGCTGGCCGGAGGCATCGATCAGGCCGGGCTTTTCCGTGCCTTTGTCGCCGTAGCGAACGAGCTTCATTGGTTTCTCTCCCTCAGATCCTTGGTATTCCAGGGGCCCTGTCATGAAGCATGGCGGGGCGAAATTCAACCTCACGGGCTATGCGCTGCCGCTGCCTGGCACTGCCTGGAAGCGAAAGGCTGCGCCGTCGCGGTGAATGTGGCCGGCGTCGAAATGGCCGCCGATCACGAGCGTGCCGGTGTCGGCGAACCGGGAGAACAGCGTCTGCCGCGTTGCGATCGCCTGCGCGGCATCGGAGTCGACGGTCGAGCTCCAATCGAGATGCGCCATCTGGCAGGGATGGTGCGCGACATCGCCGCTCAGCAGTGCCTCCGCACCATCGGAGCGGATGTGCAGGCTGACATGGCCCGGGCTGTGGCCGGGCGTCGGGATCAGCGTGATCTCGTTGCTGATCACGGCATCGCTCGCGACAAGCTCGGCCTTGTTGGCGTCCACGATCGGCTGCACGGAATCGGCGAAGGTCGCGGTCTCGTCCGCGGCCGCGCTGCGGTCGCGCCAGTGCTGATATTCGGAACTGCCGAAGATGTAGCGCGCGTTGGGGAAGGTGGGCACCCAGCGGCCCCCGACCAGCCGCGTATTCCAGCCGACATGATCGACGTGGAGATGCGTGCAGATCACCATGTCGATGCTGTCAGGCGGAAAGCCCGCCGCGCTCATCGTCTCCAGGAACGGCGTCGACCGGCCATTCCACACCGGCACGCTGCGGCCCTGTTTGTCATTGCCGAGACCGGTGTCGACCACGATGCGCCGTGTCGGCGTCTCCAGCACCAGCGCGTGGATCGACATCTTCAGCTTGCCTTCGGGGGTCGCGAAATCGGGTGTGAGCCAGGACAGCGCGCGGATCGCCTCCGACGTCGCCTGCGGCAGGATGAAGCGGCTGCCGCCGACCGTCTCCAGCTCGGTGAATTTGGTGATCCTGACCCGGCCGACCGTCCATCGCATGCACGTTTCCCCATCTTGTTCTTGGTGGCGGCGACGATGCCGCGTCGCGCGTTCCAGCGCAATGGATCGACTCTCCGGAACAGGCGTTGTCGTGGCCAGTCCAAGAGGAGAGTGTCATGCCAGAGCTGACGATTTCACCCGAGAAGGTCGCCTTCCTGATCGAGAAGGCGCGCGAGTTCGACGTCAAGGAGCAGGCGACCGACGACGATTCCGGCTCCAATGCCGCCGATGACGACATGATCGATGTGCTCCAGGACACCGGTGACGATCCGGTCGTGCGCGAGATCACAGGCTTCATCAATGCGATGAGCGAGGACGAGCAGACCGATTTGGTCGCGTTGATGCGGCTCGGCCGCGGCGACGGCGACATCGACGAATGGGACGATTTGCGCCGTGAAGCCGCCGGCCAGCGCGACCGCCACACTGCGCGCTATCTGCTGGGCGAGCCGATGCTGGGTGATCTGCTGGCCGAAGGCCTCGACGCGTTCGGCATCGACTGGACAGAAGGCCGCACCACGGCGGATTCATCGAGCCCGAGCCAGCGCGACGAGGACGAGATCACGAAGCAGTAGGATGGCAAGCAGAAGGCCCGCGCTTATGATAAGCGCAGGTCTTCTCAGTTCGAGCCTGGCGTCTTCCCCGCGAACGGTGCGCTCCCTCTCCCCGTTCTTACGGGGAGAGGGGTGGGGTGAGGGGCAGCCGCACGGGAAGTGTTAGAAGGGCATACGCGCCGGGAGTGTTCGGTGTGGGACCTGTACCCCCTCACCCGGATTGCATCTTCGATGCAATCCGACCTCTCCCCGCAAGCGGGGCGAGGTGGACTCGCAGCGATCGCCGCGCCCAAAAGTCAGCGCCAGCGGACGCTGCGCTTACAGCGTCCCCGGAAACGCACCACCATCCAGCAGGATGTTCTGCCCGGTGATATAGCCCGCCTTCGCGCCGCACAGGAACGCGCAGGCCACGCCGAACTCTTCGGGATCGCCGAAGCGGCCGGCGGGGTTGGTCTTGGCGCGGTCGGCGAGGATCTGCTCCGGCGTGACACCGCGCTTCTCGGCTTCGCCCTTGGCGGTGGAGCGCAGCCGGTCGGTCTCGAACGGGCCCGGCAGCAGCGCGTTGATCGTGACGTTGTTGATCACGGTCTTGCGCGAGAGGCCGGCGACGAAGCCGGTGAGGCCGGCGCGGGCGCCGTTGGAGAGGCCGAGAATGTCGATCGGCGCCTTCACCGCGGCCGAGGTGATGTTGACGATGCGGCCGAACTTGCGCGCCATCATGCCGTCGACGACAGCCTTGATCAGCTCGATCGGCGTCAGCATGTTCGCATCGATCGCCTTGATCCAGTCGTCGCGGGTCCAGTTGCGGAAATCGCCGGGCGGTGGGCCGCCGGCATTGTTGATCAGGATGTCCGGATCCGGGCAGGCCTGGAGCACGGCGGCGCGGCCCTCGGGCGTGGTGATGTCGCCGGCGACCTCGGTCACGGTGATGCCAGGATTGGCGGCGCGGATCTCCGCCGCGGTCTTGGCCAGCGCCTCGGCGCCGCGGGCGGTAATCGTCACATGCACGCCCTCATTGGCGAGCGCGATGGCGCAGGCGCGGCCCAATCCCTTGCTGGAGGCGCAGACGATGGCGCGGCGGCCCTTGATCCCGAGATCCACGATTGATCACTCCGATATGTCAGTGGCTGGATGATGCGCGCATTCTAGCCAACCGGACCGCCGCTGATAAGGGCAGCCGTCCCGTGCCGATTTGCATGGCTCCAGATGGCATGGCTCGCGATCAGATGCGCCGTTCCTGCTTCAGCCGATCGATCAGACCCGCGACCTCCGGCGGCAGCGAGCGGAAGCCTTTGGCGCCTGCAAGCGAAAGGATCGGTCGCAGCCGTGAGCCCTCAAGAAAGCGCGGTTGGCGCTCCGGCGGGACGATCCGGTCGAACACCAGGACGAGCGTGGTGGCGACCATGCCGACCCTGATCGCGCCCAGCAGCGCGCCGGCCAGGCGATCGCCAAAGCCGGCTTCGGAACCGATCGCCTCGTCCAGCATGATGCGCCCGATCTTGCCCAGCGCGACGCCGATGACCACGAAGGCCGCGAAGAATTGCAGCCAGTTCTGCGCCAGCGGCGCGCCGTGCGCATCCTGAAGCTGTGGGCTCATGGCCGCCACCGCTCCCATCGCAAGCGGCATCGCGAGCAGATAGGCGAGGATCGTGATCGCACTGCGCAGCAGTCCAGTGGCGAAGCCGCTGTAGACGGCGACCATCAGGGCAATACAAGCGGCGAGGTCGAAAGGATTCATGACTGATATGCAAAGGTTGTAGGACCCGCCCGGTAAACAAATCCGGTTTGCGCTGTTTCAAATCGTCTGTATCAATGCGCCGCAACAAAACAGGGAAACGCAAGGTGGTGCCATGTCCGGCCTGTTCGACGTCACTGGGCAAGTGATTCTGATCACCGGCGCGAGCCAGGGGCTCGGCCGGCAATTCGCCCGCGTGCTGTCCGCCCACGGCGCCGCGGTCGCGCTCGCCGCGCGGCAGACCGGTAAGCTCAAGGCGCTGGAGGAGGAGATCAAGGCCAAGGGCGGCCGCGCCTCCGCGGTCGAGATGGACGTGACAAGTAATGCCTCGATCGCACGGGGCCTTGATGCCGCAGAAGCCGCGCTCGGACCGGTGACGGTGCTGATCAACAATGCCGGCATCGCGGTCGAGAAGCTCGCGGTCGAGCAGAGCGAGGCCGATTGGGACGCCGTGATCGGCGCCAATCTGAAGGGCGCCTATTTCGCAGCGACCGAAGTCGCGCGCCGCATGATCGCGCGCAAGAGCGGCGGCAACATCATCAACATCGCCTCCGTGCTCGGTTTCAGCGTGGTGAAGTTCATCTCGCCTTATGCGATCTCCAAGGCCGGCGTGGTGCAGGCGACCAAGGCGCTGGCGCTGGAACTCGCCGCCAACAACATCCGCGTGAATGCGCTGGCGCCGGGCTATATCGACACCGACATCAACCATGACGTCTGGCAGACGCCGGCCGGCGAGAAGCTGATCAAGCGCATCCCGCAGCGGCGCGTCGGCCATGAGAGCGATCTCGACGGCGCCATCATGCTGCTGGCGTCGAACGCGTCGCGCTACATGACCGGCAGCGTGGTCACGGTCGATGGCGGTTTCCTACTGACCTAATTGGCGCGCATCTCGCCCCGGATCATGTCCGCCGCCTTCTCGCCGATCATGATCGTCGGCGCGTTGGTGTTGCCCCCGATCAAGGTCGGCATGATCGAGGCGTCGACGATGCGCAAGCCCGACAGGCCGTGCACGCGGAGCTGTGGATCGACGACGGCGAGCGGATCATCCACGCCCATCTTGCAGGTGCCGACGGGGTGATAAACTGTGTCGACGCGGGCGCGCAGGATGCTGCGGATGTCGTCGTCGGTCCTGACGTCCGCGGTGAACAGGTCGCGCGTGGCGAGGCTGCGCATCGCCGGCGTCTCCATCAGCCGCCGCGTGGTCTTGTAGCCGGCGACCATCGCCTCGACGTCCTCCTCCTCGCCGAGGAAGTTCGGATCGATCAGCGGCGAGGCTAGCGGATCGGCGCTTCTGAGCGCCACCGTGCCGCGGCTCTTCGGCCGAAGCAGGCAGAAGTGACAGGAGAAGCCGTTGCCGTGGCGCTTGCGGCCGTGATCGTCGGTGATGGCCATGCCGAAATGCAGCTGGATGTCGGGGATGTCGAGGTTGGGATCGCTCTTCAGGAAGCCGCCGCATTCGGCGAAGTTCGAGGTCAGCACCCCGCGGCGCTCGCGCCGGTATTGACCGAGACCAGCGAGCAGCCTGCGGATGCCCTTCGGCGACAGCGACGAGAAGTTCGGATTGTCGGAGGTGTAGGCGAAGATGAAGTCCGGATGGTCCTGCAGGTTCTGGCCGACGCCCGGCAGATGATGCACGCTGGCAATGCCATGCTTGGCCAGCGCAGCCGCATCACCGACCCCTGAGAGCATGAGCAACTGCGGCGTCTGGAACGCGCCGGAAGCCAGGATCACCTCGCGCCGGCATCGGATCTCCTTGACCTCCTTGCCCTGGCGAACCTTCACGCCGACGGCACGCTTGCCGTCGAACAGGATCAGCGAGGCGTGCGCCGAGGTCTCGACGCGCAGATTGCTGCGTGTGCCGAGATGCGGCTGGATATACGCCCGCGCCGCGCTCCAGCGTTCGCCGTTCTGCTGAGTCACCTGATAGAGCCCGAGCCCTTCCTGGGTCTCGGCGTTGAAGTCCTCGCGGATCGGAAACTGCGCCTCGCGCGCCGCCTGCAGGAAGATCTCGTGCACGGGATTGCCGGTCCGCAGCCGGTTGACCGGCAGCGGTCCGGACTGGCCGTGATACTCGCCGTTGAACTCGGCGTTGTTCTCGGCGCGTTTGAAATAGGGCAGGACGTCGTCATACGACCAGCCGGGATTGCCGAGCGCGGCCCATTGGTCATAGTCGGCGCGGTGGCCGCGGATGTAGACCATCGCGTTGATTGCCGATGAGCCGCCGAGCCCGCGGCCGCGCGGCTGATAGCCGATGCGGCCGTTGAGGCCTGGCTGCGGCACGGTCGTGAACGACCAATTGTTGACGGGTCCTGCGACCATCAGGAACAGCATGTACGGCGTGGTGACGATCCAATTGTCGTTGCGTCCGCCGGCATCGAGCAGCATCACCGACGTGCCCGGATCCTCGGACAGCCGCCCCGCGACCGTCGCCCCGCCACTGCCGCCACCCACGACGATGAAATCGACTTCCTCCGCCACGCGCGCTCTCTCCCTGATGGATTTATCGTTGTTCAGCCGTCATTCCGGGGCGCCGCGCATCTGCGCGGCGAATCCGGAATCTCGAGCTTGGCTTGCGTCTCGATCACCTCGAGAGTCCGGCGGCGCGCAGCGCGCCCCCCCGGACTGACTCGGAGTTGATTAGCTCAGAAACCGCAGCAGCTTCTCGATCCAGGCGATGCTGGCGCCGTAGGGCGGATAGAGATCCTTCATGCGGTTGAAGGGCGAGCGATAAAACACCGGCTTGAGCTTGCTGAAGCTGTCGAAGCCCCATTCGCCGTGATAGTGGCCGATGCCGGACGCGCCGACGCCGCCCATCGGCTGGTTCATCTGCGCGAAATGCAGCAGGCAGTCATTGATGGTGACACCGCCGGATAGGGTGCGCGCCAGCACGTTCTCGCGCGCCGTCTCGTCTTTGCCGAACCAGTACAGCGCCAGCGGCCGGTCGTGGGCGTTGATGAAGCGGATCACCTCGTGGGCATCGCGATAGGTCAGGACCGGGAGCAAGGGGCCGAAGATCTCCTCCTGCATGATCGCCATCTCGGCGGTCGCGCCGACCACGACGGTCGGCGGGAATTTCCGCAGCTTCTTCCAGGCGGGATCTTCGGGACTCGTTACGCTCAACGGCTTGGCGCCGCGCGCGATCGCATCGCGCAGCAGGCCTTCGAGCCGCTGATAGTGCCGGTCGGAGATGATCGAGGTGTAGTCGCCATTGGCGGGGTTGGTGCCGAACATCCTGAGCATGTGGCCGTGGAGCCTGCCGGCGAAGGCGTCACGCCGCGCTTCCGGCACGAACACATAGTCGGGTGCGATGCAGGTCTGTCCCGCATTGAGCAGCTTGGCATAGGCGATGCGCTCGGCGGCCTCGTCGATATCGGCGGAGACGTCGACGATGGTCGGCGACTTGCCGCCGAGCTCGAGCGTGACAGGCGTCAGATTGCGCCCCGCAGCTTCAGCCACGATGCGGCCGACGCGCGTCGATCCGGTGAAGACGAGGTGATCGAACGGCAGCGCGGCGAACGCTTGCGCGACACCATCCTCGATGCCGGTGACGGACAGCTCGATTGGGTCGAATGCCGCAGCGATCAGCTCCCGCAGCAGCGCCGAGAAATGCGGCGTCAGCTCGCTCGGCTTGATCAGCACGCGATTGCCGGCTGCGATGGCGCCGATCGCTGGCGCGAGCGTCAGCTGCAGCGGATAGTTCCAGGGCGCGATGATGCCGACAACGCCGAGTGGTTGCGGGATCAGCCGGTTGCGCGCGGGGAAGAACTGCAGCGAGGTCGCGATCCGCCGCGGCGCCATCCAGCGCGGCAGCATCTTCAATGTGTGCTTCAGCTCGGTCTGCAGGAACAGCGTTTCGGCGATGGTGGTCTCGAAGGCGCAGCGATGGCCGAAATCCGCTGAGATCGCCTGCTCCAGGCGCCTCTCGTTGTCGGCCAGCATGCCCCTTAGCCGCCTCAGGCTGTCCTGCCGCGCAGCCAAGTCCGGCGGCGACGTGCCGCGCGAGGCCTCGATCATGGCGTGAAAGGTGTCGTCGAGCGCGGTGACCGGGGGGCTCTTCAGGGAGTGGTCCATCGACGTCTCCTCGCATGGGCTGCGGCCGCGTTCCGGCCGTCGTTCTGGTTCGTGGTCGAAGCTGCCGCGTTGCGGAACCGTTGGCAAGCGCGGTGACGTGGTGGATTGGGCCGAATGGCTGGCGGGACGACACAGCAGACTCATCGCAGGGGCTGCTGTCCCTAGGTGGCCCTCGCAGGTAGCCACGGACCTTGCCGCCGCTGGACCTTCGGTTGGGCTCAAGGGGGACAGCATGTTTCGCACCTTCACCTGTAATCATATGATTTCACGAGAGTTTTCCAGGGGTTCGAATTCGGTCGGCCGCTGTCACAATCCGGCAAAAAAACTTCCAAAAGGCCCTTTCCAAACCAGCCTCGCATTGGTACATACCGCCCGCACCCGATGGCCGGACCGGCCGACGGGCTCAAGCCTTCTCAGGAAGCCTTTGGGATGAACTCGGCGGCGCTCAGACGCGTCAGCCAGGAGCACCCGATAATTCCCTGAAGGCCGTGCAGAAGTTAACGCGGGGTGGAGCAGCCCGGTAGCTCGTCAGGCTCATAACCTGAAGGTCATAGGTTCAAATCCTATCCCCGCAACCACTGAGACCGACACTCCCGCAGCCGCCTCGGCTGTGGGAGTTTTGGTTTTTGCCCCCTTGTCCCTTTGGGCTGCTGTCCAACTGAGGACGGTACCGAGTTCCCCATAAAGCGTAGCGTCGATCTGGCCCCGCTTGGCGCCCGGCCGGAGCACGATGCGGTCGATCAGGCCACGCAGAGCCTGGGCGGCTTCGGCCCGGTCTTGCGGACGGTTCAAGGCCTCAGTGAGGTGCGCGACCTTCTTGGCGTAAAGCTGCGAGGCGCTCGGCAACATGTCAGGGGTGTCGGCGGGGGCCTCGGCAAGCAGGACCGTGAGCTCTTCCTTGCGGGCCTCCAGTGCGTCCATCGCTGCGATCATCGAGCGTTGAAACAGCCCCTCCTTGACCGCCTCGACGATTTCTTGGATCTGCTTTTCGACCTTCGCCAGTTCGGTGCGCCAGGAATCACCGCTGGCGCGTCGCTCGCGGTTCAGCCGGTTCAGCTCTTCGGCGTAGGCGCGCATGGCTTCGGCAACGACGTCCGGCGCCAGCAGCCGGTCTTTCAGCCCCTCCAGGACGCGCTGCTCGAGTTCACTCCGCTTCAGCGTGCTGCCATTCGGGCAGGATCCGTTGCTCACATGAGCCGAGCAGACGAAGCGATCAGCCCCGCGCAGTGAACAGGGCCCGTCACACTGGCCGCAAAAGACGAGCCCCGAGAACAGCGATTTTGGTCTTCGTGCACTGTTGATGCGCTTGTTCGAATGGTGCTCGCGAACGGCTGCTGTCACGTTGACAAATTTCTCGGCAATCTCCTTTTGCTTTGCCTTCACCGCCTGCCACAGCTCATTTTCAACGATGCGGAGATGTGGGACATCGGTGACGATCCACTCGGACTCTGGATTGAGACGCGAGATGCGCTTGCCGGTCGATGGATCCTTGACGTAGCGCAGCTTGTTCCAGATCAGGCGGCCCAAGTAGAGCTCGTTATTGATGATCCCCGTGCCGCGCTTGAGGTGGCCGCGGATGGTTGTGTCGTTCCACAGCTTTGTCTCAGGACCCGCGACACCTTCAGCATTGAGTTTGATCGCGATCGCCCGTGGGCTCATGCCGGATACAAAGTCGCGAAAGATACGCCTGATCACGTCGGCCTCGACCGGATCGATCTCCCGGTCGCCCCTGATGCGGTCGCCTCGCTCGTCCAGCTTCTTGATCACACGGTAACCGTAGCACAGCCCTCCACCAGACTTGCCTCCCTCGACCCGCCCACGGAGGCCGCGATGCGTCTTTGCAGCAAGATCCTTCAGGAAGAGGGCATTCATCGTCCCCTTCAAGCCAACGTGAAGCTCGGTGATTTCCCCTTCCGCCAGCGTAACAATTGGCACGCCGGCAAAGCGCAAATGCTTGAACAGGGTCGCGACATCTGCCTGATCCCGGCTGATACGGTCGAGTGCTTCAGCGAGCACCATATCGAACGCGCGGCTCTGAGCGTCTTCTAGTAGCGCCTGGATGCCGGGGCGGAGGATCATGCTGGCGCCGGAGATGCCTGCATCCTTGTATGACGCAACGATGGTCCAGTTCTCTCGCGCGGCGCGCTCTTTACAGATGCGGAATTGATCCTCAATCGAGGCGTCGCGCTGATTGTCGGACGAGTATCGAGCGTAGAGAGCAACGCGCATCGTAGGCTTTCCCCGGCAATGCGTTTCGCGCCATAACAGGCGCCATCAGCGCACAGAATGCAGCACGAACGCGGCATTTGTGTGCACGCCGATCCACTTCGAATTGCTGGTGAACATGAACGGAGACTGACGAATGAGCTTCCGTCGATGTTTCGAGGTGATTTCGCTAGTGTAGATGTACCTGGACAGGTGCAGTAGCGCTCGCGTCAATCATCCTTTCCCGGACCTCGTGCAGGAGGCTCATGATGGATCCGAGTGCTATCCTCCTCGCGCAGCTCCTGCGGCCGAGGTTTGATCGCGTCTCTAGCCAATTGCCTTCCGATCAGGCGACCGAGACGCAGCAGAGCTTCTTCGGAGGCACTCTGATCGCCTGCTCCGGCCGAAGGTGAAGGTCTCCTAAACTGTTCGCTCTGACCTTTGGGCACTGTGCCTCCCCGTAGGCACAGTCAAGAGAGGAGCGTCTGGAAACGGAAGAGGATCATAGACGCGCTCGCCGTTTAGGATACGCTGGCGAAGGAAGGGCCCGCGATCGAAAGTAGGCGGTGTATGAAGTGAGGATACGAGAGCACGAGTCTTTACGTTCTGCGGCCGGTTGAAGGATCGGAAATCGAGCTCACCGGGGCTTCCTCGAATCGGCCTTCCGCACGCCATCCGACTGGATCTGCGATCCATCGGTTGATATCGGATTCATGCCAACCGGTTCCGTTGCTGCTGATCTTGAGCTGGGCCGGGAACGTGCCCTCGGCGATCTTGCGGTAGATTGTGGACCGGGACAGCCCGGTCCTGGCGAGGACGGTTTTCATCCTGATGATACGGTCTGGTTCGCGCATGGCCGTGATGCCCTTCGCTGGTCGGTTCTGAGCTGTTGTGAGACCAGAGAGGCGATCAGGTGCAGGCGGACAATAGGCGTTCGCGCGTTGCCAAGCGTGGCGTAGAGCCGGCGGCAAACGGGATGGGTCAAATTCCAAGGCCTCGGCCTCTGCCGAGATCGATCCCATGGACGAAGGCTAGATCCTGGCCGAGCCGGCGGCCTGATTCGAATGCAATGCCAAGATCGTTCTTGCGGCCGGCGAGGATAGATTCCAACTGCGGGTCGCGTTCGAGGCCTTTCGCCATTTCGCCCATCGCGGACCGCGTGGCCTTGTAGCCGGACATGTCGCCGGCTTCATACTGGCGCCGGCTGGCACGGTCGAGCTTCTGCCAACGCTCCACGAAGCGGTCGGCGCGGCGGCTCGGATCGGTGCGCAGTTCGCTTTCGAGCTGGAGCGCGCGCACAGCCCGGCTGACCTGACCACCGGCCGCCTCGCGAGCCAGCTCCGGGTTCTTCCTGTAAGCGGCCTCGGCGTCGTGCGAGCCAAAGGGGCGCAACTCCTCGAAGGCTCGACGCGCCTCTTGCAGCTCTCTCACCTGCTCGCGGCTCGCTGTGCCGCCCGTCTCCTGCGCCGCGAAGATCGCATCTACCGCGCGGGCATGGCGCACCAGCGCCCGTGTCCGGATGCGACGTGCGTCCGCTTCGGGATCTTGCGCCACGTTCCTTGCCAGGACTTCGGCTCCGCGCCGCTCGGCTGCGGGATCGCTGCTTTCCCTTTCCGGCGTTGCCCGTTCCGGTCTCTGTCCAATATCCAGTCCGGCGACATCAGCCGGAGAGCGCAGGCCGTCAAGGATGTCGCGCAGCTTCTCGGACACAATCTTGCGCACGATCTCGGCCATGCGATCGCGGAAGGTGATCCCACGCCGCTCGGCGTAGCTCTGGAGCGGATCGACGTGCTCGTAATCCGAGGCCATGTCCTTGGCGCGGTCGCGCGACAGGGCCCGGGTAAGCCGGTCTGCATTGGCAAAATCGTCGCGGCCATAGTGCAGCTCCACCTCGTCGCGATGCCGCGACAGGGCGACATAGCTGCTGTGGGCGTCCATGCCGGGCGTCGCTAGGACATGGACGCGGTCGACCGTCATGCCCTGCGCCTTGTGGATCGTCGCGGCATAGCCATGGTCGATCCGGTTGTAATCCTTCAGATTGAAGCGCACGGATCGGCCATCGTCGGTCTGCACGGCTATGGACTGCGTGCTGACCTGCTCGATGGTCCCGAGCGTGCCGTTCTTGACGCCAAGGCCGCGCTCGTTCTGCAGGAACATCACCCGATCCCCGCTGGCAAAGTTTCTCGCGCCGCGCTCGACCGTCACCCCCACCTCGTCGCCGAGATCGCCCGCTGCCCGCATCCGCTCGCGCGCTGCCTCGTTCAGGATGCGGACTTCGTCGTTCGTGTGCGTCAGGATGATCCGGCTCCGATCCGGTGATGCCTGCCGGTCGCGATCCCAGTGATCGATCAGATCGCCGCGCGCCAAGTCGCGACTCTCGGCCTCATGCACCATGCCCTGGGCGCGGTACGCTTCAAGCGCGTGGCCCACCTTGCCAGTCGCCAGATCGCGTGTGGCGTCGCGCTGCCAATCCTCCCGCTGACGGCGCACTTCACCGATCTCGGCGCCGCCGTGACGCTCATAAATCGACCGGAATGCCGCTCCCGCTTCGATCGCCTGCAGCTGTTGCGGATCGCCGACGAGCGCCACCTTGGCCCCAGCCTCGGCGGCATGGGACAGCACGCGCTCCAGCTGCCGCGTGCCGACCATCCCCGCCTCGTCGATGACAAGCACATCGCTCGATTTGAGCAGATCACGGCCCTGTTCCCAGCCATGCTCTAGGCTGGCAATCGTGCGCGACGCAATGCCCGATCCGCTTTGAAGGTTTTCCGCTGCAATGCCGGACAGTGCCACGCCCCGGACCTCAAAGCCCGCCGCTTCCCACGCGTCTCGCGCCACGTCCAGCATCGCACTCTTTCCCGTCCCGGCGTGGCCCACCACGACGCTGAGATCGCGCCCGCCCGTGACATGCGCCAGCGCCTCAGTCTGCTCGGACGACAGCACCAGGCCGCGTGCTTCCGCGCGCGCCAAAGCGGCTTCGCGATACGCATCTCGCACCTCGTGGCGTTCCCGGTCCGCCATCACTTCAGCAGCCCGGTGCAGCCGCTGTTCTGCCTCGATCATTCCGCGGCTGGTGAACCGGTCCTCGCCGCGGGCGTCCTTGCCGAGTTCGACCAGATCGGGCGCTCCCTGCATTGCGCCCACCACTTCATTGAACTGATCGAGCCCGTCACTGTGCCGGTGCGCGAACTTTACCAGGTCGCGACGTGTGAAGGTCGATTGCTGCTGGGTGATGGCGTCCAGCCCAATGGTCGGATCGGCGATGATCCGCGCGCCATTGTTGTGCGCGATCTCGCGGTGTATCTCGGCGCGGTCGGCCCCGAACGGTTCGCCTGCAATGCCCCGAAGCTCGATCCGTTTGGCGGGTGCGCCGATCTGGCTTTGTGGTTCCAGCGCAATGCCTTGGGCTTCCAGACTGCGATGGTCGATCCTGGCGTCGATGTCGAGTTCGGACAGCCGCTCGTTGGCAAGCTCCGCCCAGCGTTCGCGCCAGCGCTCGACGATCTCCGTGCGATTCCAATCGCGCGCCTTCTGGCCAAAGCCGTTCTCGTCGACCGAGCGCATCGTCAACATGACATGAGCGTGGGGCTTGGGCAGTCCGTCCTCGGCCCTATCCCAATGCACATTGAGGTCGGCAATCATGCCCAGACCCACGAACTCAGTCCGAACGAAGTCGCGGGATAGCTCGATGCCTTGCGCCTCACTCAGCTCGCGCGGAAGGGCGAACTCGACCTCCCGGGCCAACTGGGCGTCCTTGCGCACTTCGAACGATTCGACATCGTTCCAGAGCCGCTCGCGGTCGCTCCAGGTCTCAGGCGCATTCTCCGGCAGCATCACCTCGGAATGGACGACCCCGCGCTTTCCAGAAAAATCCTGCTCACGGCCAAGCCGCTCGTCGCGCAGGCGCGAGCCTGAGCGGTAGGCCGCCGATGCCACCGCGCTGCTCCCGGCCTTACGGCCAATGACCTTGACGTGAAGATGATAGATCGCCATCGCGATCCAATCACTGGCACAGCGAAGCGCACGTCGGAACGACGTATAAGCGCGCCCTCCCTCGAAAAAATCTCGGGAGGGATCGCACCGTCCCAGGTCGTCCTGATGACCTTACAGCATTCTGCGGTGTGCTTGCCTATCATCTCTCCATTGAACTCATGGAGACGACGATGCGCAAACCACGAGACTTTGATGCAGACCTGAAGGCACTCGAAGACAAGGCGCGCGGCCTTAAAACTCGCAAAGTGCGCCAGCTCGGCGAATTGGTAATCGCGACTGGGGCCGACGCACTCACTGCGGAAGAACTGGCTGGCGCGCTGATCGTGCTGGCAGAGACGAAAGAGGCCGGAAAGAAGGAGGCGTGGGCCAAGCGCGGGGCCGCATTCTTTCAAAGTCTGGGGCGGCGAATTGCACCAGCAACTGACCGCAACATGGGCGGCGCTTCTGCGCAACCGAGCGGCCCTCAACCGGCACCGATCCGCAAGGGCGCGACATGATATGCGCGCGTGGTAGGTCGAGCGTCGCAAGCGAACGCGGCATCTAATCGAACTGGGAGGCCTTGTCGTCAAAGCCGGTATCGTGGATCTCACCGGCGACGACCGCGCCACCATTTTTGGTGCATTGCTCTGGGTAGCCGAAAAGCTGAAGGGCGATCACAGCGAACGAGCGCGAGCGCTGTGGACCGCAATGGGTAGGCAATCATTTAAAATAGAAGTTACAATGCGGAGACGCTCAGTTCGTTGACTCGGAACGGTTTGTCGGCAGACTTCGACATGAGTTACCTTGATTCAAGCCTGGCGTCGGCCACAAGCTCGATATCTATCGTGCTACTGTCGACCGTCGCGACCACCTCAAGTCGTCCGATCCGGCGCTGCCCAAAGTTTGCAAAAGAGCAGCTCTCAGTACCAGCACCTACTTGTCGCGGTATCCTTCGGCGAGGGGTAGTTGCTTCAGCTTATTCACAATTGGATGCATTTCGTGCGCGCCACGACGTGTCGCAATTCCGAAAGTTGTCTGCTTGCCTCTCTTGTCCGCCGATGGCGCAACAACCCGCTGGATTACGGGATGTTGAAATCGAGTGTCCCGCGCTTACGTCTGCTTAACGAAAGTCGGGCAGCTTTCTTTAAAGTTGTGTCGGGTCGATTGGGGCAGGGCGAGAACCAAACGTGTTTATTTTTCAGAACCAGAAGGTGAAACACGCGTTGGCCGAAGTTGAGGCTATTGATCGATCGCAAGCGGTCATCGAATTCGGCCTTGACGGCACAATCCTGGATGCCAACGAGAACCTCCTGAAGATGAGTGGCTACACTCTCGCGGAGATCAAGGGCAAGCACCACAGCATTTTCGTGAGTCCGAGCGAGCGCGAAAGCGCTCGCTATCGAGACTTTTGGGCTAGTTTGAACCGCGGCGAATTCCAGACCACGCAATATAAGCGATTTGGCAAGGGCGGCAAAGAAGTTTGGATTCATGCATCATATGCTCCGCTTCTGGATGAGGACGGAAACGTCGTAAGTTTCATCAAGTTCGCCACCGACATCACGGCGCAGAAGATAAGGGAGATGGAGGACGCGGGTAAGCTTGCCGCAATCAACCGCGCGCAAGCTGTGATCGAGTTTAACATGGACGGTACGATCATCACTGCGAATGATCTCTTTTTGAACGTGATGGGCTATAGACTCGAAGAGATAAAGGGCAAGCATCACAGCATATTTGTTACTCCGGAGGACCGATCGAGCGCAGCCTATGCCGCATTCTGGGCAAAATTGAACCGCGGCGAGTTCGAAACGGCTGAATACAAGCGGATCGGGAAGGGAGGAAAAGAGGTCTGGATCTTGGCGAACTACAATCCAATTCTAGACGAGCTCGGAAAGCCCTTCAAGGTTGTGAAGTTTGCAAACGACGTCACCAGGCAGAAGATGAACGCCGCAGATAGCGACGGGCAGCTCGCCGCGATCCGGAAGTCTCAAGCGGTGATCGAGTTCAATCTCGATGGTACGATCCGGACAGCCAACGACAACTTCCAGAATACGATGGGGTACACCCTCTCCGAGATGAGGGGGCAGCATCATTCCATGTTTGTCGACCCAACCGAGCGAAACTCGCCTGAATATCTGGCATTCTGGGAGACGCTCAGACGAGGTGAATATCACTCAGCGGAGTACAAACGGATTGCGAAAGGTGGCCGTGAAGTGTGGCTTCAGGCCTCCTACAATCCGATCTTGGACTTGAATGGAAAGCCGTACAAGATCGTGAAGTACGCCACGGATATCACCGCGCAGGCAATCGGCCGGAAAAAGGCCGACAACGCCCGAAACCTGATCGAAGCTGTCGCGGCTGGCAGCGAAGAGATGAGCGCCTCGATTCGCGAGATCTCTGAGACAATGGCAAAGTCTCGCGAAAATTCCAGAGTCGCGACCGGCCGGGTCGAAGCTGCGGACGGGCAAGCGCAGCGTCTGAACGAGGCGGCGAACGCAATGGGCGGAATCGTCGAAATGATCTCCGGCATCACCGGTCAAATCAACCTGCTTGCTCTCAACGCGACCATCGAATCAGCTCGAGCCGGCGAAGCCGGTCGCGGCTTTGCTGTCGTTGCCTCGGAGGTCAAGAACCTCGCTGGACAGGCCAAGCGGGCCACAGACACGATCTCTGCAGAAATCGACGCGTTGAACACGATTGCGGCCGACGTCGTCGGGTCCCTATCGATGATCAAGACCGCAATTGCCAGCGTCAACGATTTCATCACATCGACAGCTGCCGCCGTGGAAGAGCAGAGTGCCGTGACGGCCGACATGTCGGCGAACATGCAACGTGCCACGGCTGAGCTCGCCTAGGCAGGTTAAGGAATCCGTTGGCCGTTCCGAGCCAGCCTGCCGATGCCATGTCTCGAAAGGCCGATAGCGCCGAAGTGTTGACTTCGCGCTATCGCGTGCTGTTTTCGAACAAGGGGCCTGATATCAGGTATCGCTCCGGCGTAGGCCGCCTTGTTCGGCGTCACCGGCCGCCTAAGGATATGGCCTTAAGTCCAGCCTTGAGGTCATGCGGCGATGCAGATGGAAGTTTTGGGCGCCGAACGGCGGCGTCGATGGAGTTATGAGGATAAGGTTCGTCTGATCGAGGAGACGATGCAGTCCGGGCAGACCGTCTGCGGAGTTGCCCGGCGGCATGGGGTGGCTCAGAGCCTGCTGTTCACCTGGCGCCGGCAGGCGCGGCAGGGCCGGCTGGGTGCCGAGGCTGTGCCGGCTATCGTTCCTGTCGCCATCGTGTCGTCGCAGGCTGACGACTTGACGAGGGTGCCATCACCACCGTCGCCATCGCGTGCCGCACCGAGCATGCGGGCCGGAACGATCGAGATCGAACTGGACGACTGCTGCGTGCGCGTCGACCGCGACGTGGACACCGAGGCACTTCGGCGCATTCTCGACCTTTTGAGGCGGCGATGATTCCGATCCCGAGCGACGTCAAGGTCTGGATTGCGACCGGCCACACGGACATGCGCCGTGGTATGCAGAGCCTGGCCCTGATGGTCCAGGAGATTTTGAAGCGAGATCCCCACGCCGGCGATCTCTACATCTTCCGCGGCCGTCGCGGGGATCTGGTCAAGATCCTGTGGCATGACGGAATCGGCTTGTCGCTCTACGCCAAGCGCCTCGACCGAGGAAAGTTCATCTGGCCTTCGGTGTCCAATGGCGCGGTGTCGATCTCGGCCGCGCAGATGGCCTACATGCTTGAGGCGATCGATTGGAGGAATCCGCAGCTGACATGGCGGCCACAGAGCGCAGGCTGAGCAGAGATAGTTGCGGCTTTCCGGTATTTAGGGAGTTCCAACCGGCCTGATCTGTGATTCACTGCGTCGCATGAACGCCGATTGCGATGCTGGACCGGATGACGTCGTCGCCCTGAAACAGGCGCTGGCGGCCGAGCGCGCGAAGGGATTGGAGGTCGCTGCCGAGCTTGCGGCTGCCCGAGCCAAGGCATCGGAAGACGAAGCCCTGATCGCGTCCCAGAAGCTGCAGATCGCCAAGCTGAGGCATCAGATCTACGGGCAGCGGTCGGAGCGTTCATCACGCCTGCTCGAACAACTGGCGCTGACGTTCGAAGAGCAGGAAGCTGGCGCCACCGAGGACGAGCTTGCGGCGGAACGCGCCGCGGCGAAGACCAGCACGGTCCGCGCCTTCACGCGCAAGCGCACCGAGCGACAAACCTTCCCCGAACATCTGCCCCGCGAGCGGGTGGTGATCGAGCCGCCGACGGCTTGCGAATGCTGCGGCAGCAATCGCCTGCGCAAGCTCGGCGAGGACGTGACGCGGACGCTGGAGGTGGTGCCGCGCCAATGGAAGGTGATCGAGACGGTGCGGGAGAAGTTCTCCTGCCGGGACTGCGAGAAGATCAGCCAGGTGCCGGCGCCGTTCCATGCCGTGGCGCGAGGATGGGCCGGGCCGAGCCTGCTGGCGATGATCATGTTCGAGAAGTTCGGTCAGCATCAGCCCTTGAACCGCCAGGCCGAGCGCTATGCGCTGGAGGGCGTGCCGATAGCGCTCTCGACCATGGCGGATGCCGTGGGGTCGGTCTGTGCGTCGCTGGACCCGCTGCTGCGCCTGGTTGAAGCGCATGTCATGACGGCCGAGCGCCTTCATGCCGACGATACGACCGTGCCGGTGCTGGCCAAGGGAAAGACTGACACGGGGCGGTGCTGGATCTATGTCCGGGACGACCGGCCGTTCGGTGGTGCGGACCCGCCGGCAGCGATGTTCTACTACTCGCGCGATCGCAAGGGCGAGCATCCGCAGGCGCATCTGGCGCGGTATGCCGGCATCCTGCAGGCCGACGCCTATGACGGCTATAACCAGCTCTATCTGGCTGGACGCGGCCCTGGACCGATCCGCGAGGCGTCGTGCTGGGCGCATGCGCGGCGCCCGTTCTTTGCCATGGCCGATCTGGAGGAGAATGCGCGCCGCAAGGCTGCGGGCAAGAAGGAGATCCCGCTTTCTCCGATCGCAATCGAGGTCGTGCGCCGGATCGATGCGTTGTTCGAGATCGAGCGTTCCATCAATGGCAAAAGCGCGCAGGAGCGTCTCGAAGCACGGCAGACGCTCAGTCGGCCTTTGACCGAAGACCTGCGGCTCTACATGCAAGAGCAACTCGCCAAGCTCGCCCGGGGGCACGACCTTGCCAAGGCATTCAATTACGTGCTGAAGCGATGGCCGAGCTTCACGCTGTTCCTCGATGACGGTCGTGTGTGCCTCTCCAACAATGCCGCCGAGCGCGGTCTGCGAGGCATCGCCCTAGGTCGAAAATCCTGGCTCTTCTGCGGGTCTGATCGCGGCGGCCGGCGCGCAGCTGCGATGTACAGCCTGATCGTCACCGCCAAAATGAACGGGATCGATCCGCAAGCCTGGCTGACCGATGTCATTGACCGGATTGCCGCTCACCCGTCCCAACGGCTCGACGAACTGCTGCCCTGGAACTGGACGCCTCAGGCCGCAGCGCTCTCCACCCGAGCAGCATGACCACGCACGTCAACAAAGTTCACCACGTCACCACCATCGCCAAGGTTGCCAAGGACCTCGGCGAAGATGAGGAATGGTTGCACGACGTCGCCAGCGAATTGGACATCGAGGATGGCGTCATCTGGGTCTATGGCGCTGGTGACGATGGCGTCATGGCCTTGACCGACTTCGGGATCGACAACCTGATCGAACTCGTCAAAACACGTCGGCAGCTCTGAAATCTCTTCCCAGATGACGCCGCAAACCGGCTCCCCCCGCGGCCTACGGCGGATGCTTACGATATCAGCGGCAAGGCGTCAGAGTCACCCCCGGCCTGAATGCGCCAAGCCGGGGCCAGTTCACCGATCGACGTAGTCGACACCGAGGTCGGTGCCGACCTGCCACCGAAGCCGGACGCAGCGCCTCGTTCCGTCGCCGGGAATCACGAGGTCGAACTCAGTTGGAACCGCAAACGGTGCATCGATTCGCAAGGCCGCACCGCGCGCGGACACGTTCCTCACCGTGCAATCCACGACCACTCCAAGAGAGGCAGAAACGATCTGTCCGCGCTTCAATACACGCTTCCGAGGCTCCTTGCGGCGGTCGACGGTGCGGAGACCCGTGCCGGCATTTTGAGCGTCGGTCACGGCTGCCATGCTCGCGGCAGCGGCCGACGATCCATCCGTGGCTTCGGCTTCCCGCGCACGGGACACCTCCGACGACAGTTCAGCAATCGCCGCTGCGACGAGGTCGGCGGAGGTGACCACGCCATCCCGATGCACCTCATGACAGAGTACGCTCCCAACACGAACGGAAATCGCGATGCTTGTCGCCTTCGTCTCCAACCGAAACGACAGCGTATGGAGCAGCCTTGCAAGCAAATTCTTGAGCACGACCGGGTCGCCGCCGATTTCGGCAATCACGAGAAAGATGTTCTCGGAATAGCGACCAACGGTATCGGTGTTCCGGGCGACGTCGCGGAGGTGTTCGGAGAATGTTCGGAGCAGATTGTCTCCCACGCTCAACCCGAATCTCGCGACGACTTCATCGAGATTGGTCAGTTCGATCGCGATAACCCCGTAGGACGATCGACTGCGGGCAGGCAGCGAGACGATGCGGGCGAGCCGCTCCTCCAGGTTCGCCCGGCTCTGCAAGCCAGTTGCCGGATCGATGCCGGACGTCCGAATGAGCCGCTGATACTCGGCCCGTTCGCGCTTGGCGTCGCGATCCCTCGCCACGGCGCGAGTGATCGCGAGATGAGAGTGGCCGCCTTGAGATCAAGTTTCGGCAAATAGTCGTCCATTCCCATGCGAAGAGCCATTATCACGGTGCTCTCTCGCCCGTCACCCGTCAGCATGACAACGGGTGGAACGGCGGGGATCAGACGCTCCATGCGTTCCTTGATCGAAAAGCCGTTCTCGTTTCCCAGATTGTAATCGAGCATGACGCAATCGATATCAGCCCGACTGAAGATCTGATCGAGTTCTTGACCTGAAGCGGCCTCGAAAATCTGGAACCCGGTGTCCTTTGACAAGAGCGAGGATACCAAGCTGCGGAAGACGTCATCGTCGTCCACGACGGCGATCTTGAGATTTTGCTGTCTCATCATGACTGGGTCCACGTCGAACCTCCCCGGCAAGCGCCTGCGGACGTTGCCGCCAAATCGCGTTCGGCGACAACCCGGTTGCGACCCGCGCGTTTCGCATCGTAAAGATACCGATCGGCCGCAGCGATCCATTCGACATGGGTCGCGCTGTTGGCGGCGGCTGCAACACCAGCGCTGAACGAGACCGGAAGCGATCGGCCGCCAATATCGAAGGGTGTCGCGCACATCATTTTTCTCAGATTGTCGATGACCTCTGTCGCTGCGTCGACGGGGGTGTCGAGGAGCAGAACGCTGAATTCCTCCCCACCATAGCGCCCGATGATGTCCGTGGTTCGCAACCTGCTCGTCAGCAGGCTGGCCACTCCGCGGATGACCCGATCACCAACCGGGTGACCGAATTGGTCGTTCACGCTCTTGAAATGATCGATATCGATCATGACGAGACTCAACGGACTTCTGGTTCGATTGCTGCGATTGAACTCCTGGATCAGACGCTCCTTGAACTGTCCGTGATTGTAGAGACCGGTGAGGCTGTCTCGCTCGATCAAGGAGCGCAGCACTCTGGAGCGATCTGCTCGCAGCCGGACCAGCGAGACCAAGGGTTTGGGATCGATCGGCTTCTTGATGAAGATATCTCCACCGAAGCGACGCGCCTCCAATTGGCGATCCTCCTTCTGTTCCCCGGAGAGAAACGCGATCGGCACGCTGAGGCGATGCCGTGTCTGTCGGATGATTTTCGCCAGTTCGATCCCGTCGACCTCCGGCATCTGGACATCCATCAGTATGAGGTCGGGAGGATTGCTTTCGATTGAAGTGAGCGCTTCGGCCGGCGTGGTCGCGACGTTGACGGTCAAGCCGGACGAGGACAGGATCGAGGCATGCAGTTCTGCGATGATCGGTTCATCGTCGACGATCAGGACGGAGGCGGCAACGATACTCCGCTCGGCAATGAACAATTTCAGCCAGTCGGCAAGTTCGATCTGCTGGACGGGGCGTCGAACCATCCCGGCAACATCGGCGCGCGCAGCGGCGATGCTGAACTCCAGCGATGGCTCGGATGCAACCAGAATCTTCGGAATGCCAGCGGGGATCGACATGCAGATCTCGATTGCCTGCGGGAGTTCGTCGCTGACGATCGCGGCCTCGACGTGCTGGCTTTCCGATAGCGAACGGGCGCATTCGATGTTGCTGAACCGCAGGGCCGTATAGTTCAGTTGCTCGACGGCCGATGCGACGGAATCCACGGGGGAATCGGGTTCGAACACGCAGATCGTCGGAATGGGTGGCAACTCTGGTGCCTGTCTCGTCGAGTCGCGCTCGATCTTGGGAGGGGTGATCTGACCGGTCATGTCTACCCATCTACTCCGCTGTTTGCCCGAGCGCGAAGCCCCAAGCGCTAGGCGCTAAACCGTTCGCCGATGAATTCCCCCACCCGCCGGCGCCAGTCCTGCAGTTCTTCCATCTGTCCCGCCAAGTCGCTTTGGCCGTCGCAGGCATATTCCAATCGTCTTGCGCAGGCCGATAGATTCCTGAACCCCAATGCGCCTGCTGAAGAAGCGATCGTATGAGCATCATTCCGGATGACCTTTTGGTTCGTGACGTCGACGAAGCGGCGGGCGAGGTCGGCGGCGAATTTTTGCGCGAGATTCTTGGCCTTGCCCTCGCCGATTATGCTCGACAGCTCGGCAAACACTCCCTCGTCCAGAATGCAATCGTCCACCGTCACGGGCGGCATCTCCGGCGCCAGCGGAACGGATTGGATCATGGGCGGCAGCAAATCCGTGCCAGACGATTCGTGGCTTCGACAAGCAACCCAATGATCGATCATCCGCTGCAATTGATGCGGTTCGAAAGGCTTGCCGATATGATCGGTCATGCCGGCCTGCTTGAAACTCTCGATCTGATTGACCAGAACCGCCGCAGTCATCGCGATGATCGGCATCGTCGCGTATGGGCCCCCGAAAGCGCGAATGCGGCTCGTCGCCTCGACGCCGTCCATCACCGGCATCTGCACGTCCATCAAGATAATATCGTAATCCTTGCGCCGGACCGCATCGACAGCATCGGCGCCATTGGACACGACGTCGATGCGATGACCCCATTGTCCGATGATGGACAGCGCAAGCTCCTGGTTCACGGGGTTGTCTTCGGCGAGCAGAATGTCGGCGGGAGGGCCATGACCTGCAGCGTCGCTCTCCGGCGGAAGCGTCGCAGGTCCTGCTGCACGCGCACCGACCGGAAGAGCCACATCGAACCAGAACTCGGATCCCTCACCTTCTCGGCTGAGGAAATCGATGGTGCCTCCCATCAGTTCAATGAGGCGCTTGCAGATCGAGAGGCCCAGACCGCTGCCGCCATAGCCGCGCGCGATCGACCCGTCGACCTGGCTGAACTTTTGGAAGATTCGAGGCCGCGCGGCTTCCGAAATGCCAATTCCGGTGTCGCGAACGCTGACACGCATGCGCGCATGTTCGGGACTGCCGCCTCGATCCGATACGGTCACCAGCACGCTTCCGTGGGCGGTGAATTTCAGCGCGTTCGAAACGAGGTTCATCAGGACCTGCCTGAGACGGTTGTCGTCGCCGACGAGATATTCAGGCACCTCCGGCGCAATCTCGGCACGCAAGCTCAGTTGCTTTGTGCGAGCCTCCTGCTGCAGGAGTTCGAGGGTACTCGAGACAAGTGAGCGGATCTCAAAATCGCGAGGATCCAGTTCAAGACGGTTTTCTTCAAGTTTCGAGACGTCGAGCACGTCGTTCACGATCGACAACAGCGATTGGCTGGCGCCATGGATCAGCCGGACATGCCTTTCGGTCGCGGCGTCCGTCGGAGACTGGCTTTCCAATATCAGCCGGGCAAAGCCGATGATGCCGTTGAGCGGCGTCCTCAGTTCGTGGCTCATGGCTGCGAGAAACTCGCCCTTGGCGCGCGCGGCGTCCTCCGCGGCCTTCTTGGCCGCTTCTAACTCCTCTTCAATCGCTTTGCGGCGCGAGATATCTCGCAGCGAGCCGAGAACGCCTGAGACGTTTCCGTTCGAAGGATCTTTCAGGGCCCGCAACGTCGCCTCGACCCATACCCAATGCCCATCTCGGTGGCGAATCCGATTGGTGATCGTCGCGTTTTCGACTTCTCCTTCGAGCAACGACTGAAAGATCTTCGAGACCCGCTCGGCGTCGTCCGGGTGAACCTGACCGATCGGCCTGGTACCAATGATCTCCATCGCCTCATAGCCGAGAAGTTCGAGCGAGGCGGGCGATACGTAGCGTCGGACGAGGTCGCGATCGAGCTGGAAAATCATATCGGAACTGTTGTCCGCCAACAGCCGATAGCGCGCCTCGCTCGCCTCCAGGCACTGCGCGGCCGCTTCGGCGACATCCTTGGCCTTGCGCAATTCCACGCTCTGAAGATGGCGATCGGTGACGTTGCGGATCACGACCAGCGTGTCTGGACTCGTTACGCTCTCCGGAGCGAGCCGCGTATAGATCACCTCCACCCAGATCCAGTATCCACCCTTGTGCTTGATACGGTGAACGCTTGTGACAGATGTTTCTCCGGCACGCAGCAATGCGCGCTTCTCGACGAGCTGGCCCAGATCGTCGGGATGCACGAGCTGCTTGCGGTCGAGCGCCTCGAATTCCGGCGCGGTATATCCCAGATTGCTGAAGACCGACGGACTCACGTAGAGACGCTCATCGGTGGCGTCGCGGAGGAGAACAATCACGTCCGTGGTGTTCTCGGCCAGCAGGCGGTAGCGAGCCTCACTCTCGGCGATGCGGCGTTCATGCTCCAACTGAGCGGTGAGGTCGACGGCGATTGCCAGGAAGCCCAGCTCTTCGCCGCTCTCCGACCGCAATCGGCTCAAGCTCAGGCGGACCGGGATTCGCTTTCCGGCGCGGGAGATGTATGTCCAGTCCCGAATCTCGGAATGTGTATGGCGGGCCTCGGCCACGACGACGTCCAGCCTGGGCTTGATTCGTCGCCCCAGCTTGTCGGACAGTTCTGTGGCACGAGCCTCGATTTCTTCTGGGTCATGCAGAACGGCCGCAGATCTGCGGCCAACGAGCTCTTCTGCCTGATATCCCAACAAGCGCTCCGCGGCGGGATTGAAGATCGATATGATGCCGGAATGGTCGGTCGCGATGACGGGATAGTTCGAGTGTTCGAGAATGGCCGACTTGAGGGTGGACGAGGCCCGAAGCTCCAATGTCCTCTGCCTGACCTGGGCCTCCAGAGAATTATTCAGCTCCTTCAACTCGTTCTGCGTGCGGACGAAGGACGTAATATCGAGGGCGGATGTGCCGAAGCCGACGATCGTACCGTTCTCCGAGCGGAGGAGGGAGCGATTGACCACCATGTCGAGCAGCTGTCCATCTCGCGTCCTGCGCTGAGTCACCAGCCGCACCGGCGCGGCCTTGTCGAGCACGAGACGAATTGTATTCTCGTATTGCGTCATGAGGTGTTCGGGTACGATCAGGCTGGCGAGGTTGCGTCCCAACGCTTCCGAGGCGGCGTAGCCGAACAATTGCTCGGCGGCGGGATTCCAGTCCGTCACCGCGCCCGAGAGTGTCACGCCGATGATCGCCTCGTTCGATTGGGCGACAATGTCGGCGAGACGTGACCGTTCACTCCACGCAAATTCCCGGCGCCGCAGCTCCGAAAGGTGCAAATGGAGCAAGGCGGTCAGAAGCAGTCCGACGATGAGAACGGCCGAGCCGGTCAGCGCAGGGTTGATGAGGTGCAGTTGCGCCAAAAACGGCGGCAGCGCGCGCGTTTTGATGTTCCATTCTCGGCCGTAAACGTCTAGCGAGACCTGACGGGTCTGTCCATCGTCGCTCGGCGCCGCATTCGACGTGGAATAGAACGGTGTTGTCTCTCCTGTCGCCCGGTCGGCGATCGCAAGTGAAATGTCTTCGTTGACTGAAGGAAGACCTGAGAGGACGTCGTCGACGATCAGCGGAGCGTAGGTCCATCCGATCGCAGCTGCCCGACGTTGTTCCAGCGTTCCGATAGGCTGATCTTGTCGGTACACCGGAAGCAGGAACAGAAAACTGCGGGCCTGCTTTCCGGACGCCTGTACGAGAGTGATCGGTGCGGTGAGCTGAGCGCGACCGGTATCGATCGCAGCCAACGCCGCCTCGCGGCGGCGGGCTTCCGACCCGATGTCGAGGCCGACCGCCGCGGCGTTTGGTGCTTCGGGTTCGACGTATTGGATGACGAAGTGAGAGCCGGGATTGTCTCCCAGTTTCCGAATCGTAAAGTCTGGGCGCTCCTCGCTTTTCGCGCTCTCGAGAAAAGCACCGGTCAGCTCGCGAGGAACAATCCTGACGAAGCCAAAGCCGCGCGCTCCCTTGAATTCCTCATCGAGCGTCCTCGACGCCGCGTAGCGGCGAAACCGTTCGCGCGACAGGTCATCGCCGGCTGCGAGAACGGCCCCGCGGGCACCGCGAAGGCCGTACTCATACGTTGCGACTTGACGCTGGATCTGAACCGCGACTCTGGCGGTCAGCGTGTCGAAACGCTCGGCGGAAATCCTGTCATTGTACCAAAACTGCAGGAATGCGGCGCCAAAGGCCGCCAGAACGGTCAACCCCATGCCGACGAGGATAACGCGGCCAGAATTCTTCAAGATGGATTCGAAGCGAATCGAGGACGTCCGGGCGGCCGTGGTCGGCGGCGCAGACATCATGACCGCACCAGCCTCAGGCCGGCCGTCACGCGCGGACCGGCAACACGAACTAACAAAAGACCTGTCCCGCTTCGTCGAGCCGTTTCGAACGGGAGAGCTTGCTTGGACGCCATAGAACCTTTTCCGGTGCCTGCTCGGATTGTCGAACCGATGTGGTTTGCGGGCGGCAGAGGATCAGAAGTCATTCCGGCGCAAACTATCCAGGCGAGCAGCGATCTCAGACTAGGACGCATGTTCTCGCGATCGATTAATTGTCCGAGCCGTATAATTACGGTCTAAAGGGAGGAGATTCCGCAATCCCGGCAGGTGCGCTCGATCCTGCCGGGCTAGAACGATAGGGGCGGAGCGAGTTCTGTTCGAGAGAGTGCATAGGGCCAGGCTCCGCCTGACGCACTGCGTGTTCAATTCGCTGCGGCGCATTGCGTCGTTCTGCCGCTTGGTATCTGGGGGGGCGGCACGTCTGATCAACCGAGACATCCAGGGAGTGTCGCAGCTGACGTTGATCATCGACCTTCGATGATGTATCGCGGTCTCTCGCTAACGAACTGACAACAGGCGGTGTCATTTTTAGTCGAAGGCATTTCATTGATGGCAAGGTGAGCGCGTCGAATGCCGCACGACCCGTAGTTGCCCGGTCGAAAATGCCCGGAACCGCGAAATGTCTCATTAAGAATTGTCTTCCTATGATGAAGCTCAACTAAAGGTAGAATAATCTTCGATGAAACGCGAGGCGGGGAAAGATCGTAGTTGTTCTGTCTCCGGCTGAATTCACGGCGAAATCAATAAGAAGCTACTCAAAAGACGTAACTATCAAACAGGCGGGTCGTTCAAACGGTAATCGGGAGTGCTTCGAAATGGCTGGTGAAAGCGCGACAACGGGCGTGTTGGAATCGAAACTGTACGAAGCGTTCGATCAGTTCTCGGGGTTTGGACCGGTCGACGCCGTGTCGAAGACGACGCTGCCCCAGGCGAGCGCGGTGCAGGAGGCTGCGCCCAGCGGCACACGTACGCTCGCAAGCGATAACCTGGTCGGAAATCTCGGGCCGACGGCAAGCAATGCGCAAACACAGTCTAATCTGATCGCGTCGACCGCAGACCCCGGTTTGTTTCAGCCGGCAGCCGCTGCCGCTGAGAGCTCTGGCCCAGGCCCGCGCGGGTCTGAGCAGTCCAACAATTCGGGGACATCGCTTGAGGACGCGCCCACCAGTGCGGCGCAATTGACCGCATCCCAACCTACAGCAACCGCTCCGCTTCAGAGCCTCGGCGCGCAGCTGGCTCCGACACTCGGACAGGCTGCTGTTTCTGCGGTGGCTCGGAGCGATCAGCAGGGAAGTAGCTCCGCCGGGGCCAGCTCATCGACGGGGTCGTCGACGTCGACTCCTCCCAATACAACCCCTGCGGTCGTCCTGCCCGGGTCCGAAGGTGGTTCGAATACAGGCAATCCCACGCCTGGAACAACTACCGATACGGGATCCTCCGGCGGCACCACGACGGTCGGAGTGGTGGTATCGGGAGGCACGACAACTCCGGTCGTGACAGTCAACACCGGTGTTACAAATGGCGGTGGGACGACCATTCCCGGAATCGATATCGGCGGGTCCAACCCCCCGGTCCCGCCTCCGGGCGGGACGTCGATCTCGCTGACCGCAACAGACATTCCGCTGGTGGGCACGGTCGATGTGACCGCATCGGTGAATCTCACGCCGGTGATAAACACTGTCACTGGCATTGTCTCAGGCGCGGGCGACGTGGTCGGCACGGTGCTCGGCGGCCTGACCGGCACTCCGGCAGGCCAGTCGCCGCAGGACACGGACCTGACCATCGCGGCGCAGCTGCTCGACGTGCCGGTGGTCGGTGACCTCGGCGCCGCGGCGGCGGTGACGCTCGATCCGGTGGAGGCCTTGCTCGGCCGCGACATCGACATCAACGTCGGCGCGGTGGCAAATTTGGCGCCGGTGACGGGCGCGCTGAATGGCGTGACCGACAGCGTCGGAACGGTGCTCGGCGGCCTGACCGGCACGCCGGCAGGCCAGTCGCCGCAGAACACGGACCTGACCATCGCAGCCCAGCTGCTCAACGTGCCGGTGGTCGGTGAGCTCAGCGCGGCGGCGGCGGTGACGCTCGATCCGGTGGAGGCCTTGCTCGGCCGCGACATCGACATCGACGTCGGCGCGGTGGTGAATGCGGCGCCGGTGACGGGCGCGCTGAACGGCGTGGCCGACAGCGTCGGCACGGTGCTCGGCGGCCTGACCGGCACGCCGGCGGGCCAGTCGCCGCAGGACACGGACTTGACCATCGCGGCGCAGCTGCTCGACGTGCCGGTGGTCGGCGACCTCAGCGCGGCGGCGGCGGTGACGCTCGATCCGGTGGAGGCCTTGCTCGGCCGCGACATCGACATCGACGTCGGCGCGGTCGTGAATGCGGCGCCGGTGACGGGCGCGCTGAATGGCGTGACCGACAGCGTCGGAACGGTGCTCGGCGGCCTGACCGGCACTCCGGCAGGCCAGTCGCCGCAGGACACGGACCTGACCATCGCAGCCCAGCTGCTCAACGTGCCGGTGGTCGGTGACCTCGGCGCCGCGGCGGCGGTGACGCTCGATCCGGTGGAGGCGTTGCTCGGCCGCGACATCGACATCGACATCGACGTCGGCGCGGTGGCAAATTTGGCGCCGGTGACGGGCGCGCTGAACGGCGTGACCGACAGCGTCGGAACGGTGCTCGGCGGCCTGACCGGCACTCCGGCAGGCCAGTCGCCGCAGGACACGGACCTGACGATCGCAGCCCAGCTGCTCAACGTGCCGGTGGTCGGTGACCTCGGCGCCGCGGCGGCGGTGACGCTCGATCCGGTGGAGGCGTTGCTCGGCCGCGACATCGACATCGACGTCGGCGCGGTGGCAAATTTGGCGCCGGTGACGGGCGCGCTGAACGGCGTGACCGACAGCGTCGGAACGGTGCTCGGCGGCCTGACCGGCACTCCGGCAGGCCAGTCGCCGCAGGACACGGACCTGACGATCGCAGCCCAGCTGCTCAACGTGCCGGTGGTCGGTGACCTCGGCGCCGCGGCGGCGGTGACGCTCGATCCGGTGGAGTCCTTGCTCGGCCGCGACATCGACATCGATGTCGGCGCGGTGGTGAATGCGGCGCCGGTGACGGGCGCGCTGAACGGCGTGGCCGACAGCGTCGGCACGGTGCTCGGCGGCCTGACCGGCACGCCGGCAGGCCACGCGACGAAGGACACGGATCTGACCATCGGAGCGCAGCTGCTCAACGTGCCGGTGGTCGGCACTGCCGGCGCCGCGGCGGCGGTGACGCTCGATCCGGTGGAGTCCTTGCTCGGCCGCGACATCGACATCGATGTCGGCGCGGTGGCGAATTTGGCGCCGGTGACGGGCGTGCTGAACGGCGTGGCCGACAGCGTCGGCACGGTGCTTGGCGGTCTGACCGGCACGCCGGCAGGCCACGCGCCGCAGGACACGGACCTGACGGTCGGAGCGCAGCTGCTCAACGTGCCGGTGGTCGGCACTGCCGGCGCTGCGACAGCGGTTACGCTCGATCCGGTAGAGTCCTTGCTCGGCCGCGATATCGACATCGATGTCAGCACGGTGGCAAACCTCGACGTGCTCTCGACCAGCTCGGGCTCCATCGTCCCAAGCGTCGCGGTGAACGACAGCCTTCTCGCGCCAGTGTCGTCGGTGCCCGTGGCCTCCGTCCCAACCGCGGCGATCTCGCCCTTGGATCTTGTTGCGAGTCACCCGGCGGCGTCGGATATCGTCGTCGGGTCTTCTTCCAGCGCTCCAGCCAACGATCTCCTGTCGCAGATCGTCGGTGGGGCCACGGCAACGTTGACCTCGATCGACCATCAGGTCGCGTCATCCGCAAGCATGTTGTCGACTTCGCTTTCAACCGAACTCACGACGCTGAACGGAGGCAATTACTCGATCTCGGGTTTGGCCGACATCGCGCCGACCGTCACGGTTGCCTCCGGGACTGGAGAGCTGTTCAGCAGCAGCTCGATCGCCAGCGCCGACTTCTTCACGAATACGATCGGCCTGGCCTTGAGCCCGTCAGTCGTGCCAACCACGTCGACCTCGTCACTGTTGTCATCAGCGCAGGATCCCACGAGCATGCTTCCGACGCTCGCCGCGCCCGCGACGTCGACGTCAACGCTGCTGCCCGCGTCGGGTGAACCGACCGTATCAGTACTGCCTAGCGTGGATCCTTTGCCGCTGGTGACGTCCGTTTCGTCGACGTCGTCGCTGTTGTCATTTACCACTTCGACGACGAGCGGGCTGTTGGATGCCGCGGCGCCCCTGGCGTCGACGACGTCTCTTCTGGCGCCGACGGCGTCGAGCGCATCTCTTCTTCAGCCATCAAGCGATGTGACGTCGTCTTTGGCGTCGATCTCATCGCCGTTGTCTTCCCTCACGTCGACGACGAACCTGCTGCCGACGTCCAGTGCTCCAGAGGCGTCGACAGCGTCACTGTTGGCACCGACGATGTCGAGCGTCTCGACCCTGTCCTCGGCGTCGGGTGGCACAGCGACATCCTTGTCGACGTTGACCTCCTCGCTACTCCCGTCATCAACGTCGATCACGTCCCCATCAGTTTCGTCAACGACGTCGTCCACGACAACCGCGGTTTCGACTTCCTCCATCGCGTCGACGACGTCGTTGCTGGCCCCGACCGCATCGTTGAGCACAACGTCGCCATCGGTCACGCCGGCCACGACCACCTCCACTTTGCTGCTTTCTCCGACCACAAGCACGAGCACGACGCCGACATCATCATTCTCGACGACTTCAGCAACAACCTCGCTCTTGTCCACCACTTCGACCACGCATGCGGCGACGACCGGAACAGTGACTCCGACGCCGACGCCGACCGGAACAAGCACCTCGTTGCTCACGGCAGTCACGGCGAAAACCGTCAGCAGCATCGGGCTCCATCTATGAATGGGGACTATCTAGGGATGACATGACAGCGGTCAGCGAGAGAGAAAGGAGAAGAATCGGCTTCAATTCGACGCTCGTCGCAATGACACTTGCGCTGAACGTTCTCGGATTGTGCGTCCCACTGACGGCTCAGATCATCTTCAACCGGATCCTGCCAAATCCGAATACGACGACTCTTCCGGTCATCGTGTTCGCGGCCTTGGCGGTCACATTGCTCGAGTCGCTCTTGCGGCTCGCCCGGACCTTTCTCGCCATCGAGGAAACCCTGAAATACAACCAGACGCTGGTCTCGGCGGCTTTTGAGAAACTGGTTCGCGCGGGCGCGGCCGAAACGGCGAAGGCCGGGGCGGCCCAGGCAATCGTTTATTTCGGCCGGGTCGGACAGGTCGCCGAGGACTTCGGCGGGAAAACGGCGATTGCGCTCGCCGAACTCGCGTTCGTTCCTCTCATTCTCGCGCTGATCTTCTACATCTCTCCGCTATCGGGCATCGCGATATCGATCAGCGTCGTGATTGGCCTCAGCATCACTGCAGCCGATGGCAGGAAGATGAACCGGCTGGCGCGGATCGTCTCCCGGAAGACCGAGCGGCGATACAGTTTCCTGCTGGGCGTTCTCGGCGCGATTCATTCCATCAAGGCGATCGGCGTCGAAGGTCGCATCGCTCGCCAGTACGAGGTCTACCAGGCGGACCTTGCTCGCTACAATTACAAGATGGCGATCAAGATGGGGCGGCTGATGAACGGCATCTCGGCCTCCAATCAGTCGCTCACGGTGGTTGCGTTATTGTGCGGAGCGTACGGTGTCGCTTACGGCTCGATGACGATCGGCGCGGTCGCCGCGGTTATTCTGCTCGCGGGACGTCTCATGGGGCCGCTGCAGCGCGTCGTTTTCATTCTCATCCAGGCAAGAGACCTTTGCGAAAGCCGGAACATCATCGTCAGGCTGCTCGCGCGCGAGTCGGGGCGGGCCGTGGCGGAGAGGGAGCACTTCGTTCCGGCCGGCAGGCTGGACGCGGCCAATCTCGGATTTCGGATCGAAAGCCGACTTGCGACCGAACACTATGCCGGTCTCGATCTGCAGCTGAATGCCGGCGATTTCGTCGCGATCTCGGGACGCTCGGAAGAGGCGCTCGCTTCCTTATTGCGAATCCTGGCCGGCGTTCAGAAGCCCGAGGCTGGCGTCGTCAACGTCGATGGTCGTCCCGTCGAGGAGCTGTCGTTCCAGGCCCTCAACGCGAGCATCGCCCTCGTCACTTCGTCGGGCGCGATGCTCAAGGGAACGATACGTGACAACATCACGCGGTTCGGTCAGGTCACGGTAGAGCAGGCCCTGGGCGTCGCAGGCATGCTCGGCGTGGATCGCCTGATCAACGAACTGCCTCAGGGCATCGAAACGCCTCTTCTCGGAGAGATCGTGGAAGCGATCCCCGCGTCGTTGTGCCAACAGATCGCAATCGTTCGAGCGCTTGCGCATCGGCCCCGAGTGATCCTGCTCGACAACGTGGACCGAGGACTGGACCAATTGGCCTATGCGAACCTGCATCGCTTCCTTGCGCGAATCAGCGGACGCGCAACGGTCGTCTTGGTCTCGGATGATAAAAATCTGACCGGAGGTGCGTCGCGCCACTATCACTTGCGGTCTGACGGACTCGAACTCGACCGTTCGAAGCTGGGCGAGCAGCTTGTTACATATCGGGGATTGAAGCTATGACCGCCCGCGCATTGCTGAGCCGAGCTGAAGAGTTTGCATCTGCCGAGAACCATGACCGGCCCGTTGCGACGCCGACGGCGGCGCCTTCGGAGATCGAGCAGAAATGCGCGGCCGTCACCACCGCTGCCGCAATCATCGCCCGGGAGGGCTTCGAGCACAAAACCGCCGAGATCTTCGCCGCTCTGGTGATCTTCAGCGGTCACGATTTTCCGCTCAAGAACGTATTGGGAGCACTGCCGCGCGGCCGACTGACGCATGGCGAGACGATCGTTGTCACCGCGATGGCCAACCTCGGCTTCTACGTTGTCAAGAGCTCGGCCGCTCCGAAGGATCTCCTTCTGACCGAGCCCGCATTTCTGGTCCGCGATCGATCGGGGGGCGAGAAATTCGTCGTCGTGACCGACACGCGAACCGGACGCCGCTTCCGGCTGGTGGACGGAGCCAGGCCTGAACCGTTCGAGATCGATGGTCTGTCGCGACAACTTCGCGTCGTCACCTTCGCATTCCGCAGCGTGGTCGACCCATTGTCGGCGACCCGCCGCGGCCACACCGGCCTGAGCTGGATTGCGGCGCTCACGAGCCGGTTCCGGAATATCTGGCTCACGCTTGGCGCGATCAGCTTCTGTCTCGCGGCGCTCGGCGTGTTGTCGGCGGTCGCGATCTCGACGATATTTTCGGAAGTGATCGGCCGCGCGGCGCTCGACACGCTGCCGATGCTCGCCATCGGGCTGATCCTGATCCTGGTGGCGGACGCAAAACTCTCGCAGCTCCGTTCAAACATTCTGTCCTGGGTGGCTAATCGGCTGGAGTTTCTGGTCAACGCAGCGTCCTTCGATCACATATTGAGGTTGCCGCCGTTCCTGTCCGAGAGAGCGCCGCCGGCGGCGCAGGCGGCGCGCATGCGGTCGTTCGAGGGGATTCGCGACTTCCTCGTCAGTCCCGCCTGTCCGGCGGCGCTGGATATGGCGCTGGCGCCGTTCTACGCGGCGATTGTTGCAATGATCGACTGGCACAGCGCGCTGGTTCTGGTGGCCGCGATGGCCGCCTTCAGCCTCGTCTTCTTCGTCGGCCTGCGTTTCGCCAGAGTCCATATCTCGGTGGTCGCCGACGAGGCTACGGAGGCCCAGCGGATAGCGATCGAGACATTCGACCGCATGCAGGTGATCTCCGACCTGGGCTTGCAGCATGTCTGGGCCAATCGCCTGAGCGATCAATTCGGCCGTGATCAGGCGGCGCAAGCTCAGTTGCAGAAGCTTGGCGCGGTGGTCGAGGCCGCATCTTCGGCAGTGTTCTCAGGTTCTATCATCCTGCTCATGGTGATGCGGGGACTGGCCGTCAAATCCAGCATTGCGGGCGGTGTCGAGGTGCTCGCGATGACGATCCTCGGCCTTCGCTGCCTGCTTCCATTCCACACGTTTTGTCTCTCGGTGCTTCGTATCGAACAGATCAGAAAGAGCGTCTCCCAGGTCAACGAGTTCAAGGACATGCCGACCGAACTCGATCGGCTCAAGGCGCGGGAGCGGATGGGCGACCTGACGGGGGCGGTGAGCTTCGTCAATGTCGGTTTTCGTGCGGCGGATACCCGTCCTGTCTTCGTCGGTTTGGATCTGGACGTGCGCCCGGGCGAGGTCATCGGGCTCCACGGAGCAGCAGGTACCGGCAAATCGGTCATCCTCAAGATGATCCTTGGCATGATGGAGATCGGCCTGGGCGCCATTCGGCTCGACGGCGTCGACATCCGGCAGTTTTCTGTCGAGGAGTTGCGCCGGCGGATCTCCTACATCCCCCAACAGCCTTCATTGGTACCCGGAACGATCCGCGACAACCTGCTGTTTGCCAATCCTCTGGTTTCAGACCGGAATCTGAAGGAAGTGCTCAGAATCGTCGGCCTCCAGGAGGATATCGGCCAACTCGCGAGCGGTCTGGACCATTGCATCACTGCCGACGAAGCGCGGCGGTTCGGCGATGAATTCCGGCTGCGGGTCGCGTTTGCGAGAGCAATCCTCACAAACAGCAAGTTGGTCCTGATTGACGAGTTTCCGAATAGTCTGATGGATCGCAGCCTCGGCGTCCTGCTGCGCCGGACGATTGTGGAGTTCCGGGGCAGTCGGACGATCATCTTTGTGTCGCATCGCGCCGATTTCCTGGATGAAGCGGATCGCATCGTCGACTTGTCCTATGGCGGCGTCCCCCGGCTTCTGGCCGGCGGACGCGCGCGGAACGAGAGGCGCGCATGAAGAATGCTGGAATCATTCCAACGGTCAGGGTCGCGTTCGAGCGTGACAAGCGCCTGATGGACGCGATCGCTTTGCCGCCGATGGCAAGCGAGAGCGCGACAGTGCGCTTGTCGCGGTCTTTCGGATGGGTTGCGGCGGTCGCGACCGCCGCCGGCATCGTCTGGGCCTGCTTCGCCAACCTCAAGGAGGTCACACAGGCGGTGGGCAGCTTCACGCCGGTCGGAGCAGAGCAGGTGGTCCAGCATCTGGAAGGCGGCATGGTCGAGAGGATCGCCGTTCGTGAAGGCGCGATGGTCAAGAAGGGGGACACGTTGATCGTCCTTCGTGACGCCAATACCGCAGAGGATGATGTCGCGCTCGAGCGGCAGAGATTCGACCTGCGCGCACAGATCGCAGCGCAGATTGCGCTGTTCGAGGGACAGGAGCCGCAATTCGAGAGCTCATCGGGAAAGCACCCCGTGGAGGAGCTCGCGAACACCAATGCATTCACCGCGGCGAAGACGCTGGAGAAGAACGAGTATTCACGTCTCTCGAGCCAGATCGCACAGGCCAAGTTCAACCGTGAGGCGGCTGCCATCCAGCTGAAAGGCGCGTTGGACGAGGTGGACAACGCGGAACGAGAGGCACGCCGCTTCAACGAATTGATGCGGAAGGGGGTGGCGACAGGCCTCCAGGCCGAAGAGCGGCGCCAGGGCGTTGTGCGAGCGCGTTCGGCGGCCGAATCCGCATCGGCCAGGGAGCAGGCCGCCATCGAGCGGTTGGCCGAGGTCGAAAAGCAACTGGTCAGCTATGGCGCCGAGCTTCGCGCGAATCGAGCCCTCAAGATCAGGGACCTCGAGGCCAATCTCAACGTCGTCGACGCGAACATCGCCAAGAAAAATGATCGGAAGCTGCGTCTGACGATTACGGCGCCGGTGGCCGCCATGGTCAAGTCACTCGATGTGAATTCCGTCGGCCAGGTGGTCGGGTCCGGCCAGGTGCTCGCTACCCTCGTGCCGCTCAATACCGAGCTGGTAGCGGAAACCAACGTGCGATCCTCTGAAATCGGTTATCTACGTCCGGGGCAACCCGCGCAGATCCGCGTGGGAGCCTACGATTACACGCGCTATGGAAGCCTCGAGGGCGTCGTCGAAACGATTTCGCCGTCATCGTTCCAGATCGGCGGACAGTACTACTATCGAGTGAAGATTCGGCCTTTGGACACCCGGATGCCGAAAGCTCCGGGAGCGGTGATCCTGCCTGGAATGGAGGTGAGCTGCGAGATCATCACGGGCCAGAAGACCGTCATGCAATACATTTTAACCCCCTTGCAGAGGACGCTGAGCTCGGCCTTCAGCGAACGTTGACCAATGCCCAACAGCGTCGGCTCAAAAGACGTAGATCGAACGCGTATCCTGATCGTAGACGATGACAGCTTTTCTCTCAGCTTTCTCGAACAGTTGCTGTCTTCGCTTGGTTACCTCGTCGAGACGTCGAGCGATGGTGCCGAGGCCTTCGCGATGCTCCGGGAAAATCCGGCGCGGGCCGATCTGGTCATCACGGACAGGATCATGCCGGTCATGGACGGCCTGGCGCTGACGAGGCGGCTCAAGAGAGAGCCGTCGACTCGCGCCATGCCCGTGATCCTGCTCACGGGATCCAACATCGCAGAGGATGTTGCCGCCGGACTCGATGCCGGCGCTTTCTACTATTTGACGAAGCCGCCGTCGATCGAGCTCGTGAAGTCGGTTGTGGAGTCGGCCAAGAAGGAGGTCGACCGGCAACGCAATGTATCCTCCCGTCTCGCTGTCCATCAGGCTGCATTCGGCAATGTCGTCGTGATGCGGATGTCGCTCAGTCGCCCTCACGAAGTGGAAGGCGTCTGCAGTCTCCTCGCAAGCCTGCATTCCGAACCCGAGGCGATCATTCAGGGAATCTATGAATTGGTTCAGAACGCCGTCGAGCATGGCGTGCTGCGGTTCGGCTTGCAGAACAAGGCTGCGCTGCTGGCCGCCGGCCGATGGCAGAGCGAGCTGGACAGTCGTGGCCGAAGCCCGGCTTTACGCGGCGAGGTGGAAGCGACGATGATGCGCAAGGACGGGCATTTGGTGCTCTCCGTGAAGGACACCGGCCCCGGCTTCGACTGGCGGCCGTTTCTGTCGACAGATCCCTCGCGAGCGTTGGCGCCGAACGGACGCGGTATCGCGCGCGCCAACAACTATACGTTTAGCAAGCTGGTGTACAACGAAGCTGGCAACGAAGTCGTTGGGGTGATCCAGGCAAAGCGCCCAGCCGAGTGGTGAACATGCAGTTTCAGCGCAAGGATCGGACGATCCGGATTCCGCTCGGTGCAACGATCGTGACGTTCTTTGCGGCGACTGCCGCCCTTTTGTACTTTTACGTGGCTGGCACAATTGACAGGAACCATCAGCGATTTGATCTCGAGGTCGACGGAATTTCGCGCATCTTGTCGGCGGACGGCGACCTGGGCCTCGTACGCATCAAGGATATGGTGGCCATGCTGGCGACTGACCAGCGGTACTTGATCGAACAAAAGCTGTTTCAGTTGTCAAAAAGGTCGCCCAACGTCGTGGAGATTGGCTATTTCAGCGTCGGCGGCCGTTTCAGGCACGAGCGTTTCGTCGGCGATCGTGGAGAGCTAAGAATTGATTCCGGCGAAGCTGAGGCGCTCAATTCCGAGCTGAAACGTTACCCGTCCAGAACGCGAGGGTTTACCGCCGATCGATACCCGAAGTCATTCTCAGCGCTGAGGAGTACCGATCTCGTTCTTGTGCAGAGCGCGCCTGACCGTGAAAATCCCGGGAAGGATCTGATTGTATATCTGGTGCTGGATCTGGATGCCGCGATAGCCAAGGCGTTCGCTTCCTTTGCGACGAGTACGCGGCTTTCCGGGTTGCAGCTCAGGGTTGGCGACACTCTCTATGATTGGAAGAGCAAGATTGGCAATGAGGACAGCGGGATACTGGGGGTGTCGAAACACTCACGGAAGACTGTAACCATTGTGCGCGACGTCGAGCTGATCGTGGATTTTGCCGAACAACGTTCCGATGTCCCAGGCCTTTTCGGATTCGTGGTTGGATTGGTGTTCCTCTTTCTGCTTGCGACAGCGCTCTTCGTGATGTTTGCGAGATGCGGACGCTTGCAACAGCAGCGTCTCCAGGATGCCCTGCAGCGTGCAAATGCAGCAAATGAAGCGAAGGGCGAGTTCCTCGCAAACGTGAGCCATGAGATTCGCACGCCGTTGAACGGCATTTTAGGAATGGCAGATGTCCTCATTAGAACGGAGCTGTCGGCGCTTCAGAAGACATACTTGCAGCTGATCGCGACATCCGGATCCCTGCTTTTAACCATTCTGAACGACGTCTTGGATATGGCGAAGCTTGAGAGCGGGCAGATCGCGATCAACCCGACGCGAGTAGATTTGCCTGTCCATATGAAGGAAATTGTCAGCTTCTATTTCGCCCAGGCGCGAGAGAAGAAACTAGAACTCGTGCTCGACCTTGCGCCGCAGGTGCCACGTTACATCGAGGTCGACCCGATGAGGCTGAGACAGGTCCTTGGCAACCTCATCAGCAATGCCATCAAATTCACCCCATCCGGGAGTATTGCGATTGTCGTGTCTTACCGTCCCGCGGATGACGCGGAGGGGGTGATCGAGGTAGCGGTTACAGACACAGGGATCGGCCTCTCGGTCGAGCAGCAGAAGAAGCTGTTCCGTCGCTTTGCGCAGGCGTCCGAGGACGATCAGGGCCACTATGAGGGGACGGGGCTCGGTCTCGCCATTTGCAAGAAGCTATGCGATGCCATGGGAGGTGACATCACGGTAGATAGTAACGTTGGGGTCGGATCAACCTTCAAGTTCTGGTTGCCGGTCTCGCGGCTTCCTTCCGATAGCATGCCGATCAACAGCTGTCAGCGCATCGCCGTGATCACAGGCTCTGATGCTCAGTTCAAGGCCATCCTCAACGCGCTTTCGGATGAGGGCAGCGAATGTATCAAGCTGGACTACGGGCCTGAGCTTCCGTCGAAGGTGGCGTACTTGTTGCAGGAGGGACCGCTGCGGGCGCTGATCTTCGATCAGGATCGCGACCTTCATCGGGCCTGCGATCAGTGGCTGCAACTCAAGCGCCAGATCCCGCGCGGCATTCCAGCGGTCGTGCTGGGTGAACGCGAGGTGAGCGCGAAGTACGAGCAGTTTGACGCATTTCTGGTCAAGCCGTTTATCGGCGCGGATCTCATCGAATGTCTGCAATCGGTTGCTGTACAAGAAAAGTTGCCGACGGCAGTGGCGCGGCCTCCCAGCATAAACAACGATAGGCCCGATTGGCTCAAATTTGAAGGCCTTCATGCGCTTCTCGTGGACGACAACCAGATCAATCTCATCATCCTCGAGGAGATCATGCGGCAGTTCTGCTTCGACGTCGAATCCACGACCGAAGGGGCCACGTCGATCGAGTTGGCGAAGAAAGGCTCGTTCGATCTCATTCTGATGGATTGTCAGATGCCGGAGATGAACGGGTTCGTTGCAACGGGAAGGTTGCGAGAGCTCATGGCGCAGGGTTTGGTGAGAGAATGCCCGATCGTGGCCGTGACCGCGAACGCGCTGAAGGGTGACCGTGAGGCCTGCATCGAAGCAGGCATGGACGACGTCGTATTCAAACCGATTTCAGTGCGAAGCATGTCCGAAATATTGTCGGAGCTTCTGAAACGCGGTTTGCTAAAGCTGCCTCAGGAAACGAGGTCGCCCGCTGCGGAGCCGAACGGCGTTGTCAAAGTGATCCCGCCGGCGACGGTTGCGTCCGTGGCCGGGGCCGCAGCGACATCGTCGGGCGACGCAATTGGTCGGGAGGCCGCGGCGATTGATCCGGCCCGGACGGATACGCTTGGCGCCGACAATGATACGCAAAACGCGACGACGTCCGCGGCTCTGCTTCGACCGCCTGAGACGGTGCCGTCACCCGTTGCAGATGCGGCTCCTCGAGCCGACAGCCGCAGCAAGATCCCGTTGATGGATTTCTCCGTGTTGAGGCAGACACGCGACCTGGTCCGCAATTTCGATACGCTGCTGTCCCTGTACCGGACCGATACACGCGCATATCTGGACTTGCTCCGCGAGCGCATCGATACGCAAGAATGGGAATCAGCGGTTCTTCCTGCTCACACGATCAAGAGCTCGAGCAGGATCATCGGCGCATCGGGAATGGCGGCATTGGCTGAACGTCTGGAGAATCTACTCAGGTCGGGCGAGGCCGGTCCCGCCGATTTGCGGGCAATCCTGGTCAGAATGGAGAACATCTTCGAGCACACGCTACGGCAGTTGGATGTCCTGGAGGCCAATGGTTCTCTCAGGTCTGCTACGGCGCGGGCTTCGTGAAACCGCTTCACGCGGTCACGCCCTGCCTTGCAGCCCAAAGCTATTGCTGAGCCACCACCGTTGCTGCGGGCATCGGCCGGGGCGTGGCAGAGGCCGTTGGCGGCAGCACAGGTGTAGAAGGCGCAGATTCCGGAGCGTCGGCGCCGGCACCGACGGCGATCATCAGGGAAAGTCGGTACCTCGCAAGTTGACGCTCGCTTTGGGCAAGGGCGAGGCGCGATCGATTCAGCGAGCGCTGGGCGTCCAGGACGCCGAGCAAGATGCCGGTGCCTCCTGTCATCGCTTCCCGGGCCAAAGTCAGGCTGATCTCGTTTGCCTCGACACTCTCTTGCCACGCGGTGAGTTCTATCCGGCCACGATTGATTGAGGTCAGCAGATTCTCTACCTCTTCGATGGCGGTCAAAACATTCTGCCTCCAGTCGGCATAGCGAATACGGCAGTCGGACTCGGCGATGTCGATGGCCGCGCGGCGTCGGTCGCCGTCGAAGATTGGGGCCACGAGCGAGGAAGCGAAAGCCCAGGTGGCGCCGCTGAGAAGGCCGGCTGGCCCTTGCAGCAGCGTGGCATTGATGCTGCCGTTCAATGTAAGTGTGGGGAGCAGATCTGCCTTCGCGACGCCGATGCGTTCCGCAGCCGCATACAGCAGTTGCTCCTTGAGCCGGATATCGGGGCGGTTGCGGATCAGGTCGCTCGGGATGCCAGCCGCGTCTTTAGCGATCACGACCGGCCCCATCCAAACGCTCCCTGCAAGTTTGAGGCGTCCTGCGGGCTCGCCGATCAGCGTCGCAAGGTGATTTTGGGCGATGATCCTGTCGCGCTGGAGTGCAGGAAGCGTGGCGCGCAGGCTCGCCAGATCGACCTGAGCCTGGGAGATATCCAGCTCACTGGCCGTCCCCAACTCCTTCATGTTGCGAATCAGTGTGACCGTGTCGCGGGCATTCTTGATCGAGCCCTCGGTCACCTCGATCACGCGGCTCAGATAGTTCATTTCGATATAGGTCGCGATCAAGTCGGAGAGGAATGCCAATCGGATTGAACTGAAATCATAGCCTGCAGCCCTGAGCAATGCTTCCGACGCCCTGGTCTGCCTTGCGATCTTGCCGTTGAGGTCCAGTAGCCAGGATACGTTGATGCCGGCGGAGTTCGTCGATGTCGTGCTGAGCAGATCAGACGGCGACGCGCCGGACGATTGCGTCGTTCCGCCAGCGCCGATCTGCGGCAATCCGTCCGCACGCGCGATGGTGACATTCTGACGCGCGATCAGAAGACGGTCGACGGCCTTCTCGATATCGAGATTGTTGGATAGGCCGCGATCGATCAGGTTCCGCAATTCCTTGTTGTCGACTTGACGCCACCAAGCCACGAACCGGCTGGGTATAGGTGTTGTCGATCCTGTCGTGAAACGATCCGGGAGGCCGATCGCTGCCGGAGGAAGCCCTGCGGTCGTTTGGCAACCAACCAATGCGCACGTCGTCGCTAAGCAGAGCTTTTTAATAAGGCAGTTACAGAGTGAACGCCACATTTGAGACTTCGTTACCAAAGGTTTCAGGCCCGATCAGCATTTGCCTCTTGTGGTTAAAATGACGTTTCGAGAAAGGCAGGATTTGTCCGGGCTCGATTCAGGACTCGGACAAATGCTGACTTTCAGCCACGCTGCAGCGAAGTTTCGCCAATTTGATGTGCCCCTGTCCGGGGTCGTACGGGGTCCTTGCTATGCATAGTTAAGTGCAGAGCCAGGGGAGAGGAGACAGGGCCCTCAGAGGTGAGATGATATCGCCGATAGATCAAGATACGGCTGGGTCGTTGAATATCAATTGTCAAGAAAGCGAGGCCAAGCCTGGACACGCAGCGCCTGCCGCAATCGATCAGCTCTCAAAAATTATAGGCCCAACCAACTCTGTCACAGCACGAAGGCCGCCCAATTTCTCTGAAGTCGGATCGTTATGAAGCAATTCGATGTGAAATCCCCTTGGGAGCGGATAGCCATCGCTCGAACTCCGCCGGCCCCATAGGCTTCGCGAATAGGTAGCCTTGTGCTTCGTCACATCCAAGTTCGCGTAGTAACTCCGCGACATCAGCGGTCTCGACGCCTTCACCAACCACCCGATAACCGAGTTCATGCGACAGCGTGATCATAGAGTTAACCAACGACTTTGGTTTCGTGCCTGTCCCAAGCTCTTTGATAAAAGACCGGTCGATCTTCACGACATCAATGGGGAGCCGTTGGAGGTATGACAGACTGCTATGTCCCGTCCCAAAATCGTCGATAGCGAGCCGTATGCCGGTGGAACGTAGAGCGCTTAGCTGCCACAGGGCGCGCTCACCGTCTCGCATAACCGCGCTCTCGGTAAGCTCCAATTCGAGGAACTGCGGGCGAACGCGGTGCTTCAGCAACAGCAGCTGAACGCGCTGAACGAGATCTGACTCCTCGAGATTCGTCGCAGAAAGATTGACTGAAAGTGTCAGCTGTCGGCCGCTAGCGTGCCAATATCCGAGTTGCCGTATCGCGCTTTTGAGCACCCAATCGCTGGTTTCTCGGGCCAGCGTCGTCTGCTCAACGATCGGGATGAACTCACTCGGCGGGACCGGGCCCAATTGGGGATGGCTCCACCGCATGAGAGCCTCAGCGCCGGAACAGTCTCCGGTGTTCATGTCAATGCGGGGTTGAAACAAGAGGTGAAACTGATTCCCGCCCTCGTGCAGAGCCACCCCGAAGTCTTTCAAAAGTGCGAAGCGCCGTACATGGACTTGATCTTCTTCAGGCGAGTATTTCCTCACGGCATTCAGCGATCCGCGTGCCTCCAGCGCAGCGCTGTGCGCCATCCTCAGGATAGCCAAAGGCTCGGTCTCACCCGGACGGAATGGCGCAAGGCCGATAGAGGCCGTCTTCAGAAAGCTGCCAGTCGATCCTTTGGCTATTCTGTCGAGAAAGTCCTGTAAACGTGTCTGATACTCGGATGGGTCCACGTCAGGAGGCGCAAGGAAGGCGAATTGGGTTGCGCCGACGTGATAGGCTGTCCGATTTGAACCAAGCGCTTCGCGGACCAGCCGAGCAGAGGCGCGAACAATGTCATCTATGTAGCCAGCGCCCATGACGCGCGTGCCGCTACTGATTTGCTCATCCCTCGCCAAATCGACGAGAACAGCGATGTGCTGCGTATTGTTGTGGTCCCGCGCGAGATCCATCAGATCTTCGAAAAACTGGAGGCGGTTCGGGAGGCCGCTGACTGGGTCGATCCGGCCAAAGGCGTGTTGCAGCTCGATCTGTGCCATCACCATCTCGGCCATGTCTTTCAATGCCGTAAGCTCAGAGTCTAAGACGGCTCTAGGCTTTACACCGAGAACGCACAGGGCGCCCAGTCCATGGCCATCACGCGTGATAAGAGGCGCACCAGCGTAAAACCGGATTCCCTGTTCGGCCAATGGGCTTGTTGAATAGCGCGGGTCTTCCATCAGGTCGGGAACGACGACCACGCTAGCGGTCTCGGCAACTTCCGCGCAAGGCGCTTTGTCGCGCGGGATCGAGTCGTGTTGAACTCCGATTCGTGACTTGAACCACTGCCTATCGCTATCGGTCAGGGATACGGCGGCAATCGGGAGTTCGAAGAGCTTGCTGGCTGTGCGCGTTATTCGATCGAACGTTTCGCTTGGTGACGTATCGAGCAATCGGAGCCGCGTGAGAGCGTCCAGTCGTTCAGCTTCGTTATATTGCGCGGTCATGGTCGCTCCAGACGACGGTGTCCGGGCGAAATACGTACGCCCAATGGGAAAGGTCCAATTAAAATCGCGCGAAGCATGAAAAGTTGCCTCGTATCTATCGGATAGACTTAGCGATTGGTTAAGCAGCAGGAAAACTGCGATGGTGCTATGGCACACTGAGTCTTGTAGGTCGTGATGGGCTATTTGCCGTTTGCCTGCTTGCTGGCTAGCTACTGCTCCATCTGGTCAACCGCCTTTACCAACGCCACTCGGGGATGGCCGCCATACAACTGTCAGTCGATCGAGGCCAGCGACGGTAATAGCGATACCAGCTCTCGATCCTGAGTAAGGACGGCATCGTTTTGGTCGGACCGCAGCGGGACACCATCCGCTACGCTGGCGACCAGTTCGCCGGAATTCTGAAAGACCACGACGGCACCTTGCGGAAGGCGTCCGGCGGACACCAGATGCTGAGCGCACTCCATGTAGGCGCTGGCTACCTCGATTATCAAGGCCTAAACTAGATCATCACTGCCAGCCAGCCTGCAAACGTCGCACTCGCCACCGCGATCTCATCCGCACAGTCGATCCTAGCTATAGGTGCTGTTACCGCCTTAGAAGCTCTGTCGCTCGCTGTTCTGCTGTCGCTGCGGATAGCGGCCCCGATCATTGCTATCACTCAGGAAGCTGACCGTATCGGCCGGGCCAAAGGTCCGACCATGCTGGCTCGCCAGAGCTGGTCAGCCGAGGCGCTCCAGCTTTCTCGGGCGCTACGCTCTCTACTGCGACGCACCGGCCTTGCCGAGGAAGAATTAAGGAGGCCTAGCTGTGCGCGACAGAGAACGAGATGTAGGTGCAGGAAGATATCCTAAGGCTGCGCGAACTTGCCAATACCGATTTTATGACCAGTCTGATGAACCGGCGCTCGTTTCTGACTATCGCCGACGATTCGTTTGCCTGCAGCCGCCGCTACTAGTGTAATATGACGACGCTGACGATCGATATCGATCACTTCAAGACGATCAGTGAAACGCATGGGCACATCGCCGGCGACTATGCCGTCAAGCACGTCGCCGACATCACCCGCCGGGCGATCCGCACAACTGGCAAGGTAGCCCGCTTCGATGGAGGGGAGTTTTGAGGCTGAGATCGAACAGGAGGCCGCCGCGTTCCTCGCGGATCGCATCAGAAGATCGATCGAGGACACGGCCGTGCGCCACGAATATACGGCCTTCCCATCACCGTCTCGATTGGCATCGCTCTGCTGGGTGAAAATGACCGCGACGTACAGGATATCATCGAACGTGCGGATCAGGGGGGTATCCTGCTAAGAATGCCGGGCGCAATCGCACTTTTATGCAGGCAAGCGGGGAACACACCTCGCCTGTCGCTTGAAGGCTAGAGTGCCGTCGCGGCGCCGTGTCGCTTGCGCAGATTGACCCAGCAGTCTGCTGAAGAACCGAGGAAATACCGAGCGTTTTTGGCGATGTTGAGTTTTGGACGAGACTTCGTCGTTGGCGGGATGATCTCAGGTCCCGGGAGGCGGCCTCGTGCGGCGATCAGCTTCGGTATTCGGACGGGATTGTAGCCGATCGGGTTGAGGAGGAAGTTGCCAAGGACGAGATCGCAGCCGCGGTGCTTGGTCTTGCGCGTGGTCTCGTGCTGCTTGCTCCAACCGATATTGCATTCGATCATGGCCGGGCATGTTTGGAACATTCCGTAACCGGCGTGCCGAGTCGTTCGTCCATTGATTGTGCTCTGGCGCCCGTTGGCATTGCCGGTCTTGTACTGAGTGACATGCGGCGTGGCATTCATCTGCCGCAGCTTGGCGACAGGCTCGGCCGTGTCATAGGCCTTGTCTTCGTCGACTGTCATGCGGCGTCCAGACGTCCTGGCTTCCGCCTTGAGCATGGCTTCGGATGCGCTTCGTTCGGCTTTGCCTGTGGCATGCGTCACCCGCCCATCGATCACCAGGCCGTTCCGGTTCTCCAAGGTTACGTGTCCCATGTCGGAAAGCCTGGCTTCCTTGCCCCGCGCCTTCTGATACAGGCAACTGTCGGGATCGGTCACGCTGGCATCGTTGTCGTTCTTGCGCTTTTCGCCGTGGAAGTTCGTGCCATCGTCTCCGTCGTCCGAGCCATCCTTGGGCCGGAGCTCTTGTGCAAAGCCCGGGCCCCGATCAGCGTGCCGTCCACGGAGAAGTGCTCGCTCGAAAGCAGCGGCTTGACCTCGGGATGGTTCAGCAGATTCGACATGAACTTGGCGAACACCTCGCCGCGCGGTTCTTCGTGAATGTTGGCGGGGCCCAGACCGGATCGTCCGGCGCCAACTCCACGAACCAGCAGTACACCGATCGGATGCCGTAGAACACCTGCAGCAGCAGCGCGCTCACAAATTGCTCGGGCGGGATCGAAGGGCGCCTTCCTTCGAGTAGAGAGCGCCAAACGTGCCGTTCAGTCGCGAAGGACGTCTCGCGCCCACTGCTGGATCTTGCGTAGCGAGTGACCCTTCGGAATACGCGCCTCCGGCGAAACATAGGAAAGCAGCCCGCCCTGACCCTCGGACTTGCCCCGCACCCGCCCCTCCAGGGACTCTCCGAGATGAGTAAATCACGAAAACGCGGCAAGAACGATCGTTTTTCAGCAGACTGCTAGATCGGCAGGACAGAGCTGCCGTCAGCCCTGATTGCGCAACTTATTCGCTTGGCGCCATTCCAGGAACCGGGGTCCCATCGCGCCATTAGCTGATCAAATCGCCACCATCAGCGAATGTCGGTATCGGTGGTTGCGTCTCCCCGCAACCACTTCTGTCATAACTCACTCACCGTCCCGGTCTAAACGCCCGGGACGGACGAGATGGATCACGGACCGGCCGATGGCGCAGGAGTTCGAATCTCTCGGGCGCATTGAATAAAAAGCGCGGACACTTATGTGATTGAAATCGCTTTGTAATTTCCGCGCGCATGGTCGCGCGCCGACGCTTCAACGCTTGTAGGAAGCGCTGTCCTGGGTCCGCATGACGTCTGCATCGGCGTATGAGCGATGTAGAGCAGGATAGTGGTGAAAAAGCCCTGGTGTCCCGCCTGATCCCTTCACATCTGCGGGCCGGCGTTGTAGCGATGATCGCTGGATAGGCAGCGGTGCTGCGCTCCGGAGGCTCCCGCGATACGAATTTACGAGTGCCTGTGCCGCTTTGGAACAGCGCTCTAGTCCGATGCGCTCCGTGTTCGCAGTCGACACGGGAAGCTCGCGTCAGATGAAGGCTACCGACATCGAGGAGGCCATCACCCAACTGGCGGCTGAACCATTCGACGCGGTTGAGTTCCCATTCAGGCTGTTGGAAGCGTTTGGTAACAAGGAGACTACGCTCAAGCGCCTCCGGTCCGGCACGTCTAACGCCTCCGATAAGGATGGCTGGGTGCTCCAGCGCAGCAATATTCACATTGCTGTATGCGCGGCAGGTGCCGTCAGCGAGACCCTGAAAACGCTGAGATTGAGTCCAGCGACTCAAAAAGCGAAGGCCAAGTTCGTACTAGCGACCGATGGCGACATGCTTGAGGTCGAAGAACTCGCGACTGGAGAAGCCAAGGTCTGCAAGTTCACCGATCTGCCCAAGGCTTTTGGCTTGATGCTGCCGCTTGCCGGCATCTCGGCCATCCGGCAAATCAAAGACAACCCTATCGACATCCGGGCGACTAACAAGCTCAACAAGCTCTATGTCGAGTTGCTTAAGGAAAATCCTGATTGGGACGGAGAAGCCAGGCGCGCCGATCTCAACCAATTCATGGCTCGCCTCATCTTCTGCTTCTTTGCCGAGAGCACCGGCATCTTCAAGGGCGACCACCTTTTCACGAAAGCCATCGAGCAGTTTACCGCCAGCGACTCCAGCAACACGCACGAGGTCATTGCCGAGCTGTTCCGGGCGATGGACACCAAGATCGAGAATCGATCCCGGGCCAAGGTCCGCCCCTTCGCCGACGACTTTCCCTATGTCAATGGTGGGCTGTTCACGAAGCGCAATGAGGTGCCAAGGTTCTCGCGCATCGCGCGCTCCTATCTCTTGAATGCCGGATCGCTGACGTGGAGGGAGATCAACCCAGATATTTTCGGCTCGATGATACAGGCCGTCGCGGACGAGGATGAGCGCGGTGAGTTGGGCATGCATTACACAAGCGTGCCGAATATTCTAAAAGTGCTCAACCCTTTGTTCCTTGATGATCTCCGGGAGAAGCTAGAGGAAGCGGCTGACAACAGGCGAAAGCTCCAGAACCTCCGAAAGCGACTCGCTCGCATCCGCGTGTTCGATCCGGCTTGCGGCTCCGGGAACTTCCTCGTCATCGCATACAGACAGATGCGCGAAATCGAGCGTCGTATTATCATTCGCCTACAAGGTGGGACGGGCTCCGACGAAGAGTTGTTGGATCTCGTGAGCTATCATGGAGAGCGCAGCGCCATCCCCCTCACGAACTTCTATGGCATCGAGATAAAGAGTTTTGCCGCCGAAATCGCGCGACTGGCGCTTCTCATCGCAGAATTTCAAAGCGATGTGAATTACATCGGGCAGAAAGAAGCTCGAGACATGGTGTTGCCGCTCCACGACACGGGCCGCATCAAAACGGGCAACGCACTACGAGAGAACTGGTCGGAGGTGTGTCCGCCTCACAAGCCTGCGAGTGCGATTGAGGAGGATCTAGGGAGCCCAATTGGTCGGTTAGCATCGGACGCCCCCGCGGAGCCGGAGGGTGAGACGTATGTTTGCGGCAATCCCCCCTATCTCGGTGGAAAAAAGCAAGACCGGGACCAAAAAGCAGATATAGCCACGGTTTTCCGTGGCCGATCGGACCAATATAAGAATCTCGATTACGTATGCGCGTTCTTCCTGAAATCTGCGGATTATTTGTCCATCGCGACGAGATCGGCGCTTGTCACAACCAACTCTATCTGCCAGGGCACGCATGTGCCGACGTTTTGGCCGCTCATACAAAAAGCTAACTGCGAGATTGCGTTTTGTTACGAACCGTTCAAATGGGCGAATAACGCGCAGAATAATGCAGGCGTGTCGTGCACGATCATTGGACTTCGGAAACGCACCGCTGCTCCTAAGGCCATTCTTTCCGAGGGCATTCGCCGCCTCGTATCAAACATCAATTTCTATCTCCTTGACGGCGCAAATGTCATTGTCGAGCCGAGCAGTCGGAATTTGAATTCTCTCTCCCGCATGATTACGGGGAACGCTGCTTACGACGAGGGACATCTATTTCTGACGCCGGAGGAGGCTCAGTCCGTACGCGTCAACTATCCCGAGCTATCCAGCAAGGTTAGAAGAGTTCTTGGTACTACAGAACTTGTCGATGGCGTAAGCCGATATTGTCTTTGGTTTGCCGACGATGATATCGCCTTTGCCACCTCCCATCCGTTTAGTGGTCCGCGAGTTCAATCTGTTCTGCAATATCGCAAAGACGGGGGTGAAGTTGCGCGAACCTTGGTTGCTCGACCGCATCAATTCCGATATCGCCATGAAGCAAAGAAATGCCAAATTTTAATACCCCAGGTGTCGTCAGAGCGACGTGAATATCTGCCGGTAGGGCTACTTAAAAACGACGCGGTGATCACCCATCTGGGTCACGTGATCTACGATCCGAATTTAGTTGACTTCTCGGTGTTAAGTTCAAAGCTTCATTTAGCGTGGATCGCAACAATTTGTGGAAAGCTAGAGACACGATACCGCTACGCCAGTAATCTCGGCTGGAATACCTTTCCTTTGCCGCCGCTGACCACGAACCAGAAGGCGGAGCTGACGGGCTGCGCTGAAGACATCCTGCTCGCGCGTGAGGCGCATTTCCCCGCCACTATAGCCGATCTCTACGATCCCGAGAAGATGCCCGACAATCTGCGCGCCGCTCATGACAAGAACGACGAGACGCTTGAACGAATATACATCGGCCGCCGCTTCAAGAACGACACCGAACGGCTCGAAAAGCTATTCGATATGTACACGAAGATGACAGCTAGGGCGGAAGGCGGCGTGAAGCCAAAAAGGGCGAAGAGGGGAGCTGCCTAATATGACTGCGAAGATAACACCTCCCTCCGTCTCGGTTCAGTACGGACAGACAGGCGCCTCCACGAAGGCAAACGAACTCGGTATGCGCACTATGCAGGAGCGCGCCTACGCCAAGCGCGGCGAACAATATCTGCTGATCAAGTCACCGCCGGCGTCGGGTAAGTCTCGCGCTTTGATGTTTATCGCGCTGGACAAACTCAACAACCAGGACGTTAAGCAGGCCATCGTCGTCGTACCGGAGCGTTCAATTGGCGGCAGCTTTGCCGATGAGCCACTGAGTAAATTCGGCTTCCCATACGATTGGAACGTCGCGCCGCAGTGGAGCTTGTGCAATGCACCGGGTGCTGACGATGTCCGCGTAGCAAGATCAAAGGTTGCCGCAGTCCGAGAATTCTTGGCATCAAGTGATAAAGCGCTTGTCTGCACGCACGCGACGTTTCGCTTCGCCGTAGAGGAACTCGGTATCGAAGCCTTCGATGGCCGGTTGATCGCGATCGACGAATTCCATCACGTATCGGCCAGCGGCGACAATGTGCTAGGTACGCAGCTCGGCGCTTTCCTGGCGCGCGACAAGGTCCAGATCATCGCGATGACTGGTTCGTATTTTCGTGGTGATGCCGTCCCAGTGCTTGCCCCCGAGGACGAGATCAAGTTTCAGACAGTCACGTACACTTATTACGAACAGCTCAATGGTTACGAGCATCTGAAGCAGCTCGATCTCGGCTATTTCTTTTACTCCGGCCGCTACACCGATGCGGTCGACAAGGTACTCGATCCAGACAAAAAGACCATCGTGCATATCCCGAATGTAAACTCGCGGGAGAGCCTTGGTGATAAGCTCCGTGAGACGGAGGAGATCATGCATGCGCTCGGCACCTGGAAGGGCGAAGACGTCTTGACGGGCTTTCATCTCGTTGAGCGCCCCGATGGGCGCATCTTGCGTATCGCAGACCTCGTTGATCCCGCTCGGCAGGCCAGGACTATCGCTGCATTAAAAGACCCAGCGCAGAAGAACAATCGCGACCACGTCGACATCATTATTGCTCTTGGTATGGCTAAAGAAGGGTTCGATTGGATCTGGTGTGAGCACGCGCTGACCATCGGCTATCGGAACAGTCTAACCGAGATCATCCAAATCATCGGCCGCGCCACACGGGACGCTCCCGGCAAGCCCAAAGCGCGATTTACTAACCTCATCGCAGAACCGGATGCGGCGGAGGATACGGTCGTTGACGCCGTTAACGACACATTGAAGGCTATCGCCGCCAGCTTGCTCATGGAGCAGGTTCTGGCACCACGTTTCAATTTTACGCCGCGCAATACAGACGATGGTCGCCTTGACGGATATGACTACGGCGAAGGTGGCTATAAGCCGGGAGGTAGCAATGTCGGCTTCGATGAAGCGACGGGGCAGTTTCACATTGAGATCAAGGGACTTGTGGAACCCGAGAGCGCGGAAGCGGCCCGCATATGCCAGGAGGATATCAATGAAGTCATCACAGCCTTCGTACAGGATACGCGGACTGTCGAACGCGGTCTGTTCGACGAGGATACAGTTCCCGAGGAACTCACCCAGCTCAAGATGGGAGACATCGTCAGGGACAAGTACCCGGATCTGACCGAGACCGACCGCGAAGCGATCCGGCAGCGCGCAGTTGCCGCGCTTACACTTGTGCAACAAGCCCGGAAGGCGGCGGAAGGCGGGGCGACGACGAATGGTCCTGGAGAAATCGGCGGCGGCGATCCAGTCGCAAACACGGCCTTCATCGATGGTGTTCGACGTTTCGTGAATGTGCGCGACCTCGACATCGATATGATCGATCGGATCAACCCTTTCGGTCCCGCTTTTGCCATTCTGTCTAAAACCTTGGATCCTAAGATATTGAAGCAGGTGCAGGAGGCCATCGCCGCGAAGCGAACGACGATTCCGGCAGAGGAGGCGCGTGACTTGGCGGTGCGAGCGGTGAAGTTCAAGAAGGAGCGTGGAAGGCTGCCTGACATCACGTCTAATGACGCGTGGGAGAAGCGTCTTGCAGAGGGCCGCTTGGCGTTCGGCAAGCACAAGGCTTCAGGTGCTTATGATGAGTGACGAGCATGATCTCGACGAGCTCGCGCGCGAACTGGAGCTTGATGACGACCAGGCGGGTTCCGGTGGACACACGCGTGAGGAGGCGCGCGTCATCGCCGGGTTCGAAGAGATCATGAAGTTCGTCCACGAGCACGGGCATGCCCCGGAGCATGGGCAAGGCCGCGACATCTTTGAGCGGCTTTATGCCGTGCGGTTGGACAGATTGAGAGCATTGAGGCGCTTTCGTCCATTGCTGCAGCCCTTCGATAAGCTTGGCCTCCTCGGCGCTGCGACGGATGAACCTATTCTGAGCGACGAGGAGCTGGGCGACGAGGCTCTGCTCGAGGAATTGGAGATGGACAGTGACGCGGTCCGCGCCGATGACGTAACCCAGCTCAAACACGTCAAGCCACGCGCGGAAGTGCGCGCTGCCGAGGAGATCGGCGAGCGAACGAAGTGCGATGATTTCGAGTTGTTTGAACCTCTGTTCAATGCCATCCGCCAGGACCTAAAAGGTGGCCTCCGTAAGACCCGCCGCTACGCAAAGATGGCCGGCATCAAGCAGGGCGAGTTCTTCATTATCAATGGGCAGATGGCTTACGTCGCCGACGTGGGCAAGGAATTTGAGACGGAGTATGATCGCCGCGACAGTCGCCTGCGCGTGATCTACGACAACGGCACCGAGAGCGATATCCTGTTGCGCTCGTTGCAGCGCGCATTGCATCGCGATGACTCAGGGCGCAGGATAACCGATCCCCTGGCCGGTCCGCTATTTGCCGAGGGCGATGATGACGATTGAGGCGACGGTCCAAGGCGTTGAGACTGGGACAATCTATGTGCTGCGAAGCCAATCCAGTCATCCCTATTTTGCGCATCATCGCGACCTCATTCACAAGATCGGCGTCACGGGTGGCGATGTTTCTCTCCGCATATCTAACGCCAAGGCGGACCCGACATTTCTGTTTGCCGATGTGGACATCGTCGCCACCTATAAGCTCATCAACATCAATCGCACCAAGTTGGAAGCGCTTCTGCATCGGTTCTTCGCTACGGCGCGGCTCGACGTCGAGATACCCGATCGCTTTGGCCGTAAGGTAAAGCCCCGTGAGTGGTTTCTCGTGCCGCTCCATATCATTGACGAAGTTGTTGCTCGCATTAAAGATGAGTCCATTACTTCTTACGTCTACAGTCCAAACACCGCGGCGCTAGTGAAGCTGTAGATCAGTCTTTCTTGAAATCGACGACGCTGACGATCGCACAGCGAAGCGTGGCAGGAAGGCCTACATAGTCGGGCTATTCGCCTCTTGATCGAGGCGATCTGCGATATGGCCAATATGCCGGTTTGCTCGCGCGGTCGACTTTATGAAGACTGCAACTAGCGTCATTCACCTTGATATCGCGTTGTAGTTATCAAAGGGAGTGGAGTGAATGGGCATCATGTCGATAATGGCTAAGGATCCTCGAGGATGAGCTGCGGCAACACGGCATCCGCACGCTCACTCGAAGCAACTGCGAAGAAATTGTTTACAGTATGATTAAACGGACAGGCTCGACCTTGAGATCAAGCAGCCTCATCAGGCGCTCCACCTCGATGACCAAGAATGAAAGGCGGCTGTCAAGTTCGACGAAATAGGTTCTTCCAGCAGGTAAGTTCGGCATCGTCGGGAATGGACAGCAGATTCAGATTCAGCTGCCCGTGCGGGTTTGGGACGCTAAGGGATCGCCATGCTGGATGGTGCTGCCTGGCACCAAAAATATGGAAAACCTCAAGTGATTCGCATGACCGCTATTGCTCGTGCGGCTAACTTAGATGCATGCCGAGAATCAGCCGCACATACGGCCCGATCCACTTTGAAGATCTGGAACCGCATCGCTTCGAGGATCTCATCAGAGAGCTCGTCTACGAGTTCAAGGATTGGCAGTCGATAGAAGCGACAGGGCGAGGGTCTCTCCCGCCGGTATACGACCCCAACCCCGTTCCAACTTATCTCAAAGCGGGAGTGCTGACGACGAATATCGATCTCGATGAAGGCACCTGCTCGCTTGACTTGCTCGAGGCCCTGTCAGAATACTTTGGGCTAAACGCTGGCGCAGGCTCGTGGGATCATCGAAGAGGTCGCGACCGTGACCGCAACCTGGCGCGATACAGCCAAGACGGTCGGTGCCCGCTCTTCCGAGATCAACCGTATGGCTAGCGCATTCGACCATGGCGACCTCAAACGAGCGCTGGCGTTGTGACGAGAACCTTCCTTCACAGCTTTGACCCTGCCGGCGCCAGTCCTATCACCGGCACCACCGTTGACTTGGAAGTTTCAGAGATCGAGGATGCCGGAATTCGGGAAGTGCTGCAGACGCCGGGTGCGGCCTACGGTGCGTGGTCGATCCTCGATGCATTACTCACACCGACCGGCATTGGAACGCCGTTCATCTTCAAAGAGCCGCTCGGACAAGCGCGCGAAGTCAAAGTCGCCCTGTCAGGTTTGTTCGGACGGTTCGTCGCTCGCGCCTATCTTGAACGCTACTTCAATCTCTCGATCTTCGCCCATCTCGGCAACCGAACGATCGACCTCGATCGTCGCCGGCGCGTCAAGGTCGCGCGCCTGTCGCGTGGCGATTTGCCCGATTGGATCGCCTGCGCCGCCAACCTGTCCTCCCTGACAGTAGCCGAAGCAAAGGGCTGTCATGACGTCGGAGGCCCCGCGAAAGCGCTGGACCGGGCGTGGACGCAAGCCGGACGGATCAACGTCACAGTACAAGGCCGCAAGGTCGCGATAAAACGCATCGCGATCGCCACGCGCTGGGGCATCGTCGCGGCGGGGCCAACGGAGGCCCACCTGTCGGTTCGCGATCCGATTGATGAAGGTGAACCTATCGATCCCCAAGAAAAGAACGCACTCTTCATCGGGCTTCTGCGCTTGCATATCGCCAATTTGATCAAGCCTCTCGGCCACGCCGAACTGGCTGCTGCGCTCTACCGCATCACACACCAGCCATTCGCACGAAGGCTCCAAGACGACCTCGGGCGCGCCCGAACGCTGCTGGAAGCCACTCCGATAAGGGAGGTTGAGAAAGCGACCGCCATGGGCGAGCTGATCGGCGGGATCGTCACACGAGCCGGGCCCATTACCGAGGCCGACGTCGCCCCCACCGACCAGGAGGCGCTCGCACGCCTCAACCTTCGGCCGGTCTTCGTTGGGATCGAGCGCGATCTCATCCGCGCAGCCATCGACGCGGAACCGCAGGCCGTGCGCACTCGCCTCACCCAGACACTGAATCCCGATGAATTTGCTCGGCCTGACCGGGCCGGCGGCTGGATTGTCCCGCTCGGTCAGGAGCGGCGCATTAGGGGTGGCGCCTGAACCGCTGACCACCGAACATAAGCATCATGGGGAAACGGCCGGCGACCAGTTACGGCACGATCAGGGGCAGGAAAATGGAAGCACAGGAGAACGATCTCTCGAACGAGGCGGCAGCGCTCGGAGACATCCTCACATGGTCGGTGGACCTGCCGGCATGGCAACGCGACGCGCTGCGCCGGTTGAGCAACCAGAACAAGCTGCAGGGCGCCGACATCGCCGCCCTCGTCGCGATCTGTAAAAGCGAGGCGACAGGCGTCCCGCTCGATGCGAGCCACATCAGGGACCCGGCAGCCAGTCACGCCGTCGTCGGCCTTTGCGCTCTTCACGGCCTGTCGAACGTCAACGCGCTGGCGCCGGGCGAACGCCTCTCATTCGGCAAAGCGGGGCTTACCATCATTTACGGCGACAATGGCGCCGGCAAATCTGGCTACGCCCGCGTCCTGAAGCAACTCTGCCGGGCGCGCTCGCCGAAGGGCGACGCAATCCTTCCAAACATCTATGCGGCTGGCTCTGGCATTCCGACGGCCAGCGTCGACTTCTTCATCGGCGGACAGAAGCGAAGTGCATCTTGGACGCAGGGTAACGCGCCCGACCCGATGCTCTCGGCCATCAGTGTGTTTGACTCACGCACAGCCAATGTCCATGTCGAGAACACAAACGATCTCGCCTACACGCCGCTGCCGCTCCGGATCCTCGCCGGTCTCGCGCAAGCGTGCCAGGATGTGAAGGCCGAACTGGCTGACGAGATAAAGGCGCTCCAAGAGCAAAAACCCGCAATCCTCTCAAAACCGGAATGTAAGCCGGACACGCCGGTCGGCAAACTTATCTCCGGCCTCTCGGGCAAGACGAAGCCGGAAGTGATCGAGAGGCTCGCGGGCCTAACGGCCGAGGAAGAAGCCCGGCTCCAAACGCTCAGCACCGATCTGGCCAGCGATCCCGCGCGCACGGTTCGTCAACTCCAAAGCCAAGAAGCCCGCATCAAGTCGGCGATAGAGCAGATCGAGCGGCTCATGGCAGCCGCGGTGGACGAAACCCGAACCGCGCTACGCGACGCCCATACGCATCGTGCAACAGCGCGCTCAGCCGCCGCGGCCGCCTCCGCCGACTTGTTCGCCGATGAGCCGTTGCCCGACATCGGCTCGGACGTCTGGAAGGCCTTGTGGGAGGCTGCTCGGGATTATTCCCGCGCCTCCGCCTATACAGACCGGCCGTTCCCCGTGACAGGAATCGGAGCCCACTGCGTGCTTTGTCAGCAGCCGCTCAGCGAGGAGGCCTCTAAGCGGCTCAGAAGCTTCGAGGCATTCGTGAAGGACGAGAGCAGGCGCCGTGAACAGGAGGCCACAGACGCTTACGACAAGAAGCTAAAAGAGGTGTCATCGCAAGCCATCTCTATGAAGGATCTCACCGCGATCGTCGCAACGATCCGCGATGAGATCGGCCAGGAGCAGCTCGCGAGCACTCTTCGCCGAGAAGTTCTGCAACTGGCCTGGCGGCTGCGTGCCATCTTGCGAGCCCACAACCTTCCAGCTCTGCCTAATCTTCCGCAATTAGTCACCATATCGCTCGATCCATTGCGCGCGGCCCTCAGCAGTATCGCCACGCGTATCGAAGGCCTGCAGTCGGAAGCCAGCTCACCGCAGCGCGCGGCGCTTATCGGCGAACGCGACGGCCTCGCTGACCGCAAATGGCTCGGCGTGGTGAAAGCCGATTTGCTTGCTCAGATCGAACGCCTCAAAGCTATCGAAGCGATCGAGAAAGCCGGCAAGGACACCGCTACGAACAAGATCACGACCCAGAGCGCCCGCATCGCTCAAGCTCTCGTCACCAATCGCCTGCGAGGCAGGTTCGCAATCGAGGTGGACAAGCTCGGAGTCGCGGGTCTCGCCATCGAACTTCAGCAGGCTAAGACCACTGCCGGCGTACCCTTCTTCCAAGTCAGGCTGATCAACAAACCGAACGAGCCGGTTGGCAAGGTCCTGAGTGAAGGCGAGCATCGCTGCGTCGCGCTGGCCGCGTTTCTCGCAGAGCTTTCCACCATCGATGCCCAGTCCGCGATCGTGTTCGACGATCCCGTCTCCTCGCTCGACCATTTGCATCGCGACAGGGTAGCCGCCCGATTGGCGGAAGCGGGACAGACTCGCCAGGTCATCGTTTTCACCCACGACATGGCGTTCTTGCTTCTTCTCGATGAGGCGTGCCGGGCGACCAAGGACCGTGAAGCGACGCCGGTCGCGTACCGCCTGATCAGCCGCGGCCTTGAAAATGCGGGTTACTGCCATCAGGATCCGCCGGCCAATGTCATGCCTCTCGACAAGGTGATCGACGGGATGAAAGCCCACCTCGCCAACGTGAAAATCCATCACGAACGCGGCGATCAAGCGAAATGGCTGCGCGAGGTGACGTCCTTTCAGGACCAACTCCGCACGACCTGGGAGCGCGCCGTCGAGGAAGTGGTCGGGCCTGTGATCCGCCGCCTGTCCCGTAAGGTGGACACGACGGGCCTCATCAAGCTCACCGTCCTCACCGATATCGATTGCACCGCCATGCGTGAAGCGTTCGGACGGTGCTCGGCGCTCCTTCACAGTCAGCCCGGTGAGATCAATCCGCAGCTGCCCGCGCCATCGGCCATCGAAGCAGAGATCGACGCGCTGGCGCAGTGGATCGCCGAAATTCGGGTCCGTCAGGACAAGGCAGCATGATGATGCATCGCCCCGTCGGCGGTCGCTCCGACACGCCACCGTTGCACTCAGATCGCATTGTCATGCATTACGACGATCTCCCCCCTTGCGGGCCGCCCAGTCCGCCCCAAACCCTTGCTTTCCTTTTGCGGCCCAGATCGCTCGTGCCCTTCCGCCTTGATCGCCTTTGAGTTTCTCGGCAATCCAGATTAGCGCGCCGAGAATCGTGATGCGGTCATCGCCGGTCAGGTCCACGATACCGGCTTTGACGACGAGGCCGCCCAGTTCAATGAGATGTCGCGTGCGCTTGCGGCGCTCGATCTGACACGCGCGCACATCATGCCGAGCCCTTGCGGCTTGATGCCGCTTGAGCGCCGCTCGGTTGCGCATTAGGGCCGTCCGTGTTGTCAGCAGTTTCTGGCGCAATTCGCCGCACCCGGCTTTGAAAGAACGCCGTCCCGCGCCTGGCCCATGCCTCCTTCTTCCCGGTCTCCTTCGTCTCGGCTAGCACGATCAGCGCACCTGCAAGTTCATCGGCGCCGAGCGCGTCGGCCCCCGTGGCGATGACGAGTTCACCGAGCTGCTGCACTTTGCGGCTCTTGAGGTCGCGCGCCTTGTCCCCAAGTGCCTTCAGTTCCGCATCAAAGTCCCTTGGCTTGCGCATCGTCGTCTCCATCGTGTCGATGGAGAAATGATAGTCGAGCACCCGGCACAATGCTGTAAGGTCGTCAGGACGGCTTGGGACGGGATAGTCCCTCCCGAGATTTTTTCGAGGGAGGGCGCGCTTATACGTCGTTCCGACGTGCGCTTCGTTGTGCCAGTGATTGGATCGCGATGGCGATCTATCATCTTCACGTCAAGGTCATTGGCCGGAAGGCAGGGAGCAGTGCGGTGGCCTCGGCCGCTTACCGCTCAGCGTCGCGGCTGCGCGACGAGCGGCTTGGCCGTGAGCAGGAGTTTTCCGCCAAGCGCGGGGTCGTTCATTCCGAAGTACTGCTGCCGGAGAACGCGCCGGAGGCCTGGAGCGACCGGGAGCGGCTCTGGAACGATGTCGAAGCGTTCGAAGTCCGGAAAGATGCCCAGTTGGCCCGCGAGGTCGAGTTCGCCCTTCCGCGCGAGCTGAATGAGGCGCAGGGAATCGAGCTGGCACGGGACTTCGTTCGGAGCGAGTTCGTGGGTCGCGGCATGATCGCCGATCTCAATGTGCATTGGGAGAGCGCCGAGGACGGCCTGCCCAAGCCCCACGCTCATGTCATGTTGACGATGCGCTCGGTCGACGAGAACGGCTTTGGCCAGAAGGTGCGGGACTGGAATCGTACCGAGCTGGTCGAGCGCTGGCGTGAACGCTGGGCGGAGCTTGCCAACGAGCGGCTGGCGGAGCTCGACATCGACGCGCGGATCGACCACCGCAGTCTGGAAGACCAGGGCATTGCGCTCGAGCCGCAAAGCCAGATCGGCGCACCCGCCAAGCGCATTGAGGGGCGGGGCGTCGGAGGCGAGGGCGCTGAGGCTGACCGGGCCGAGATGCACCGCGAGATCGCGCGAAACAACGGCAGGAGGATCATCGCCGATCCCTCCCTTGGACTGGACGCGATCACCCAACAGCAATCGACCTTCACACGCCGTGACCTCGCAAAGTTCGCGCATCGGCACAGTGACGGGCTCGACCAGTTCAACCAGGTGGTGGGTGCGATTCAGGGCGCGCCCGATCTGGTCGAGCTGGGCAAGGATGTCCGCGGCGAGGATCGGTTCACAACCCGCGGAATGGTCGACGCAGAACAGCGCCTGCATCGCGCTGCTGAGCAGCTAGCGGACCGTGAGCGCCACAACGTCCGCGACGCGGCTCGCCATGGCGCTTTGGCGCGTGCGGAAGCACGCGGCCTGGTGCTGTCATCCGAGCAGGTTGACGCCTTGGCGCACGTCACGGATGGACGCGGTCTCAGCGTCGTGGTCGGCCATGCCGGGACGGGAAAGAGCGCGATGCTGGGGGTGGCGCGGGAGGCCTGGGAAGCAGCCGGCTACGAGGTCCGGGGCGTGGCACTGTCCGGCATTGCCGCGGAAAACCTCGAACGCGGATCGGGCATTGCGTCGCGCACGATTGCCAGCCTGGAGCATGGCTGGGAACAGGGCCGTGATCTGCTCGGTTCGCGTGATGTGCTTGTCATCGATGAGGCCGGTATGGTCGGCACGCGGCAGCTCGAGCGCGTGCTGTCGCATGCGGCCGAAGCCGGAGCCAAGTTGGTGCTCGTCGGCGATCCGCAACAGCTGCAGGCCATCGAAGCCGGCGCGGCCTTCCGCTCGATCCATGAGCGTCACGGCGGCGCGGAAATCGGGGACGTGCGCCGCCAGCGCGACGACTGGCAGCGCAACGCCACGCGCGATCTGGCGACCGGCAAAGTGGGCCATGCGCTCGAGGCCTACCGCGCCCACGGCATGGTGCATGAGGCCGAGACCCGCGAGCAGGCTCGCGGCGATCTGATCGATCACTGGGACCGCGACCGGCAGGCATCGCCGGATCGCAGCCGCATCATCCTGACCCACACCAATGATGAGGTCCGGATCCTGAACGAGGCGGCACGCGAACGGATGCGAGCCGCCGGTGATCTCGGCGACGAGGTGCGTGTCACGGCCGAGCGCGGCGCGAGAAGCTTCGCCGGCGGAGACCGCATCATGTTCCTGCAGAACGAGCGTGGGCTTGGCGTCAAGAACGGCACACTCGGGACCATTGAACTGGTCAGCGCGCAATCCATGACCGTGCAGATCGACGATGGCCGGTCCGTGCGCTTTGACCTCAAGGATTACAACCGGATCGACCACGGTTATGCGGCGACGATCCACAAGGCGCAGGGTATGACAGTCGACCGGGTGCATGTCCTGGCAACGCCCGGCATGGACGCCCACAGCAGCTATGTCGCCCTGTCGCGGCATCGCGACAGCGTAGACCTGCATTATGGCCGCGACGATTTTACCGATGCGGATCGGCTCAACCGTGCCCTGTCGCGCGACCGGTCGAAGGACATGGCCTCGGATTACGACCGTGCCGATCCCGTCCAGAGCTACGCCGAGCGGCGCGGGATCACGTTCCGCGAGCGCGTGGCCGAGATCGTGCGCAAGGCCGTGCCGGAGAAGCTGCGCGGCATGTTCGACGGCCTTAGCGTTCCTGGAGAGGTGCTCGACCGTGATGGCGGACGACGGCCCGAGCGGGGATCCTCCGAAAGAGAAAACAGCGGCACGGCAGCCGACCGGCGCGAAGCCGAAGTGCCGGCAAGGACCGTGGCGCAAGATCCCGAAGCTGAAGCCCGTCGCGTGCGGACCCGGGCGCTGGTGCGCCATGCTCGTGCCGTGGATGCGATCTTCGCGGCGCATGAGACGGGCGGCAGAGCGAGCCCCGAACAGGTCAAAGAGCTACAGACCGCCCGCCAAGCCTTCGAAAAGGTGCGCCCCTATGGCTCCCACGACGCTGAGGCCGCCTACAAGAAGACCCCCGAGCTGGCCCGCGAGGCCGCTGGCGGACGCCTCAACCGCGCCATACGCGCGCTCCAGCTCGAGACCGAACTGCGCATCGATCCGAGCCGCCGCGCCGCCCGTTTCGTGGAGCGCTGGCAGAAGCTCGACCACACCAGCCAGCGACAGTATCGGGCCGGCGACATGTCCGGCTACAGGGCGACGCGCGCGGCGATGGGCGACATGGCCAAAGGCCTCGAACGCGATCCGCAACTGGAGTCCATCCTCGCCAGCCGCAGGAAAGACCTCGGCATCGCCTTCGAATCAGGTCGCCGGCTCGGCCAGCAATTGGCCATCGCCCATGGCATAGGCTTTGGAAGAGACAGAGGCCTCGAACGTTGACCCGGCCTGTTTGCCGTCGTCTCTACGCCACAGTACGACGCCTTGAAAGACGCTCTTGCGCGCGCGACTGCTTGCTCTGTGTAGATCAGGAGCAGTCAGCAGGAGGCAGCGCAGCCATGCGCGAACCAGACCGGATCGTCCGCCTGAAAACCGTTCTTGCCCGTACCGGCCTGTCCCGATCCACCATCTACCGCAAGATCCGCGAAGGCACATTCCCAGCCCAACTCAGGATCAGCGTCAACGGCGCAGGCTGGCGGGAATCCGACATCAACCGCTGGATCGCCGATCCCGCGGCGTGGCGTCCGACATGCCTGTCCGTCGCCTGCACGGGCGATGTCCGCTCCGGGGGCCAACCGGAAGTAGTGCACGGCAGGACCGAAAGGCGACATCTGACCCGAAGCTGAATCTTCGATCAAGTCAGCAGCGTCCCCTTCCAGCCCTTCCCGGACCCTAGACTGACAAGCGCCTCCCCGCGCTATGACAAGCGGATTCCCCCTTTTGCCAACTCGTGCCAAGGAGGGCCCATGCCGATTGCCGGAATGCCCAGCTTCAACGCAGCACCGGAGGGACGAGCAGTCCCGCGGCAAGCGCGGGGCGTGGTCCGAGGCGAACTGGGCGCGTGTCCCGGAGTTGATCGGACACGACGTCGAGCGGCCTCTCAAGGCCGAGATCGAGAGGGGCGTCGACGCGCTGAAGATCATGAAGCAAACGCGCCATGTGAAGGTCGACACGCTCGGGGAATACGACCGGCGCGAGAGCGATTTCGACGACCACGTCGGCGCAGACCTTCTCTAGTACCCCGGATCATAGCTAAGTGACACGGCGCCTATCCATCGGAAGTGGTTTTCTGCTGCTTCGGGCATAGGCCAGACGTCGAATTGCGACTCACATTCCAAGAAAAGGGGGTACTAGGCCTAGGGGTTGAGCGCTTGGCCGATCGAACCCACCGTCTGCAGAACGATACCGGCGCATGTCCACGCCAAGTCATAGAGGATGAGCCTCTTGCTCTGAGTGAGCTCTCGCTGGCGACGATTTAGGTTCGAGATCAGGTTTTCGATTCTTCCGCCTCCTATGAAGCCGCCTTTCGGACCGCCGCCTTCGCCGTCGTAGATCGAGATGGTTTCGAAATCTGACGGCATTGCTCGCAGTTCTTCATTTTCGATTATAGCCGAGGTATTCGTGCCCCAGAGTTCCTTCGCGAGAATGGCGAATCCAATGATCTCTATGACGTTGCCGCCCGCCGAAATCCAATTTGCCCAAGCCATCGTAGAGTTTTCCTCTTCAACTGGGCGAGTGTAGCAGGTTTGGCTTCTTCGGGTGCGCCGCAAATTTTTGTCGTCCCCTTCTTTTGGTCTCCTGACGTCCGCTGCTCGCCCATAGCCGACCTGAGCGTCCGGTGCCGGGCGGCACTGATTATTTCGACGAATTGGCCCCGATTAGCCGCTCATGCGCGAACCAGCGGCGCCTGCTAATTGGCTGCGATGGAAAGTGACCTTCGACAACCCGAACGCACCGCACGAATACAAGCGGCCTTGGGAGCAGAGGGCCGGACGAGAGACGCGCTGCTTGAAATTGCCGAGGAGTATCGCGCCCGCGCTGAGTATCAGGAAAGTCAGCGGCAGCCCCCGTCTTGAACCTAATCCCGGATAGCTCGTTAATCCAACATCACTGGCCAAGGGTTTCCCGTGGGCGCTAGTGGCTGAGAGACCGATAGCGCTCCCGCCTGCATATGGCGTTAGGAACGCACCATGCCGGTGAGGCGCAATCAAGCATTTAAATTGTATATCCAAAACATGATCAAGGAAGCTCGGCAGTCGGTGCGACAATCACGTGAGCTGCTCAAGGGGTCAAAGCCGGACATTTTCTTGGGTAGGAAGACGCAAGAATCCCTCTGCAAGGAGGGCAAGGAACTGGATCAGCCGAACTGACCTTTTAAGAATTGATCCACGTCAACTGTTTCCTTTCCGGCGGTCCCAATATGTTTGCGATGGTTCGCTTCGGGACAAGGTGACGGTGCGATGATGGAGCGTCGGCTTATAGAAGAGCATCTTGCTCTCGCGGAACAGCACGTCTCTCAGGGAGACCGGCATATCGCTCGTCAGATTGAAATCATCGACGAGTTCAAGCGACGCGGTCACGACAGTCTCGAAGCAGAGCGGCTCTTAGCTAATTTCGAGGCCTCTCAATCTCTTCAAATCGAACATCGAGACCGTCTACTTGAGGAACTAGCAGCAGCCTGTGACTAGGCACCATACTTTGGCGCGAGCGGCCTCAGGTGTCAGGCGCCGCCTGTCTCTCGTCCGGAGAACCGCGCGGGGGCGGCCTGTTAGGCGCTTATGTTGACATCCCGACCAATATCGCAAATTGCCGGCTAATTCGAGAGCCTCGCGAACGCGACAGGCGATGCCTTTGTCTTTCGGCAGTTTCGCGCACCCGCCAACCGCTACAGCGCGCTTGCAGAAGGCACCGAATTGCTGAACCGCTCAGCCAGAGCTCGCTGCAGCATAGCGGGAAAAGTGAGCCAACCTTCGGCTGTGAAAGCATGTCGGCTTGTGTGAAGGGTTTCGGATGCCGGCCGCATGATTGACGGGGCGGCATACTCGGGCGGCCGGCGTCCGAAAGCCTCCAAGGGAGGAAACCGCGCATGGTAGGCAGGACTGGTGCGGCAGGCTCTATGGGGATTTGAGTGCTGCAGGCGAGCTGGCTGATGGAGTTCGAACCGATGCGGCGAGCTGCGCGACGACGACGTGACCGATGAATGAGCGGTGGACGGCCCTGAACGCGTTCAAACGTCGGCCGATCGGCGACGACAGAGGAAAGTCGGGGTGCATTCTGCCGTGGCCAGTCGATGAGCGGCGGGCGCTGCAAGCAGCTTTGCAGAATGGCGGTTGTTCGGTCATGACGTGTCGATCCTGATGGCGCTGGTTGGCGCGCTCGGTTGATGGCGAGGTGTCGCGCCTCGATCGAAGATCTCGATGACGATCATACGGCCGCCGCAGCATGGACATGGCGGCTTGGCCGTGTCGACGGTGGTTTCGGTCGGCTGATCCTCACGATCCCTGATGGTGAGCAGTTCGCGCGCGTGTGCGACGTTCTCGGCGCAGGCGCCTCGCGCCAGCAGGCCGTAGTGGCGGATGCGGTGGAGGCCCTTTGGCAGCACGTGGATGAGGAAGCGGCGAATGAACTCGTCTGTCGCGAGCGTCATCCGCTTTTGACGGTCTCGGCCCTCGACGCGGTAATCCTTCCACCTGAAGGTGACGCCGTGCCGGTCGAAGGCGACCAGGCGGCTGTTGGCGACGGCGACGCGGTGGGTATAGCGCGACAGATAAGCCAGCACGGCCTCGGGGCCGCCGAACGGACGCTTGGCATAGACGACCCATTCCGTCTTGCTTGCTGCCGCAATAAATGCGGCGAATGATGGCCCATCGGCGAGATGGACGTCGTTGCCGAAGAAGCTCAGGCGCCCCGCCTTGTGGAGGGCGGCAAGACGCTCCAGGAATAGCCGCCGGAACAGGCGTGAGAGCACGCGCACCGGCAGGAAGAAGCCCGGCCGGCAGGACACCCAGCGCTGGCCGTCCGGCGAGATGCCGCCGCCCGGCACGATCATGTGCACATGCGGGTGATGGGTCATGGCCGAGCCCCAGGTGTGCAGCACGGACGTGATGCCGATCCTGGCGCCGAGATGCTTCGGGTCTGCGGCGATCGTCAGCATCGCCTCGGCCGAGACCTTGAACAGGAGATCGTAGACGGCAGCTCTGTTGTGATAGCCGATGTCGGCGATCCGCGCCGGCAGCGTGAACACGACGTGATAATACGGCACCGGCAGCAGCTCTGCCTCGCGGTCGGCGAGCCACCGCTTCGCCGCGGCGCCCTGGCACTTCGGGCAGTGCCGGTTGCGGCATGAGTTGTAGGCGATAGACGTATAGGCACAGTCCTCGCAGCGCGCGACATGGCCGCCGAGAGCTGCCGTGCGGCAACTCTCGATCGCCGACATCACCTTCAACTGGTCGAGGCTGACATGGCCGGCATGGGCCTGACGCCATGCCGGACCATGGTCGCGAAAAATATCCGCAACCTCCAGAGCCGGACGAGACACGCCGGCCCCGCGTCAGCCGGGCGGCCGTGCCTCCTTCAGCTTGATCGCGACGTGCTCCAACGGGCTCATGACTTCGCTGATCGTCTTGGTGGCGACCCGGGTATAGAGCGCCGTCGTATCGAGCTTGGCGTGACCGAGCAGCACCTGGATCACGCGCACGTCGACGTTCTGCTCCAGCAGATGGGTGGCGAAGCTGTGCCTCAAGGTATGCAGCGAGACGCGCTTGTTTATCTCGCCAATCTGAGCGGCGGCATGACAAGCACGATTGAGCTGGCGCGTGGTCATCGGCTGCGCCGGATCGCGACCCGGAAACAGCCATCCCTGGGGACGCGCCGCCTTCCACCAGGCGCGCAGCAGGTCGAGCAGGCTCGGCGACAGCATGACGTTGCGATCCTTGCCGCCTTTGCCTTGTTCGACGCGGATGATCATGCGCTTGCTGTCGATATCAGATATCTTGAGCGAGACGACCTCGTTGGCGCGAAGGCCGGCGCCGCAGGCCACGCTGAGCGCCGCCTTGTATTTGAGCCCGGGGACCGCATCGAGCAGCCGTGCCACTTCCTCCACGCTCAGCACCACCGGCAGCTTGCGCGGCTCGTGGATAAAATGGGTGTGCTCGACGATCTCGTGACGCCGTAGCGTGACCTTGAAGAAGAACCGCAAGGTCGAGACGCTCTGATTGAGCGTTGGCACGCCGACGCCGCTCGATGTCAGATGGAACTGATAGCGGCGCACGTCCTCGAAGCTGGCCAGATCCGGCGATCGCCCGAGGAAGGCTGCGAAGTCCTTGACCCGCTGCACGTAGTCATGTTGGGTCTTGGGCGCGAACTTGCGGATCGTCATGTCTTCGATCATGCGCCGGCGCAACGGGCTCATTGCCTCGTCGGTCATGAGGATGCTCCTGTCTTGGGTGAAGGTTGCGAACCCCTCATCTCAAGACAGGACGCCTCGTTGCGCTATCCCCTCAGCCGTGCCGCCGGCTGTCGTGCCCTACCGCGCGAGCGGTTTAGTCCTTTGCCCCATCTCGGACCTTCTGGCCGGCGCTTACGACGTCTGCTATCTGGGTGCAACCGGGCGTTGGCTACCCTCGAAGGACTAGGCGGCTTCGACCCAGAGCGGAAGTGGCAAGTGGTTCGGGCGGCATAGCCCCGGAGCTTAATTCGACGCGATGGTCTGGAGCGTGAAGGCCGCCCGGAGCGCTGCAAGCTGCGTGCTCGTTGCGCCTCTCTCCGCCTCGGCCCGATCAGCGGGGATGTCCGAGTACGGGATTGGTTGATCGAACTGGCATTCAGTGAAATCGTATCGTACCCCTCCAATTCGATTGTAAAAGTGATCTCCTTGCACAAGGGGAGTTCTTAGTAATTCACCCCCAAATAGTTCATGGACGAGTAGCGAAGTGACATTGCACTGTCCGGCTGCCGGATTTTGCATGGTCCATTTGCTGGAGGTCGCCAGCGACCACGACTTGCGCAATTTTCCTTGAATAGCGTTAGAATCAAAAACCGCAGCCATTAGTTCGCTGGTTGGTATGACGCGGATGGATCGATTGGTAATCAGCTCTCCCCAAAGCCAGTTGTGATGCGCAATGACGACCGTCGCAGGCAAGTGAGGTCGGTCACTGAGCGTGTGACCGTCACTGACTGCGATCACGTCGTAACCATGAGAGACCGTTGAACGGACAGTCGCATCGACGCAAAGGTCCGTCGCCCATCCTGTGACAACCACGCGGTTTGGACAGATGTGAGCCAAGAGGCTGGCGAGAGACGTCCCGACGTATGGGTCGTTCAACGTCTTATCGACGACGAGATCGGCATCACTTCGGATTAGGTCTGGAAGGAACTCCCAGCCGGGCCCGCCCGGTTCAAAGACGTCGCCTGCATTACCGCAATGCCTAATCCAGATTATCTGGCCTCCATCGTCCCGCACCTTCTTCGACAGCAGATTGATGTGCTCGATCACACCCTGCAGATTATGCTTGGCGGGGCCTCGCAATAGCCCAACCTGCATGTCGACTACGATGAGAGTATCCACAAGCGATAGCCCTTATGATGATCGTCGAACGACGTGTAACAGGAGACAGGCTAGTTGTCAGCTTATGGCCGATCGCGACGAAATCCGCCTATGGCCTGCATGGAGGATCTGAGGGAGTAGACCGGACCTGCCAGAGATCGGGCAAAGCCGTCGCGATCGACCCATCGCGACATATTGCGCATCTGCGCGAAGTCGGTCGCTATAGGGACAAAGCAGACGTTTCTTTGGTCGCATCACGCCGCAAGGTTTATGGGTACACGCCTGGCCGTAGGGGAAAACCGGATATCCATTGACGTAACGAATCGACCGTGATTCGATTCGCGGCACTGGCCGCTACAGGCCAGGCAAGCGGCCCGCACAGGTGCTGAAGACACCTGCACGAGCCTAACCCTCAACATGGAGAGTGCCATGTCTCAGGCTGATTCTGCCTATACCACGAGTCGTTCAATCTTTCCTGCCGTTCGGCGCCGGCAGTTCGTCACCGGCGGCGCCGCCATCCTGGCCGGGGTCATCACGCCCTCGCGGGCTGAAAGCGTTGGCGTTTCGACCGCGCCCGACCCGGTCCTTGATGCTATCGAGGGCCACCGCCGAGCCTTTGAGGAACTGGGGCGCCTGCTCGCGGAGCAGGATGCTGCCGAGCGCGAGCTGCGCCGTGCGCCCTGCAGCAGGCGGGCCGAGCTGGAGGCCAAGTTAAGTGGCCTCTGCGAGGCTGAAGGCGCACTCGGCCGGGCTGAGATGAAGGCCTCGCGTCAGCTCGCCGGCATCGTGCCGGGAAGCCTCAAAGGAGCGGCCGCGGCGTTAAAGTATGTGCGCGAGTGTTACGAAGCTCGCCAGTACCCTCTCTACGAGGAGGATGGCTACCGGTTGCTGCTGCTCTCAACTGAACGCGCGATTTGCGCGGCCGTTGGTCTCGCTATTCCGAATAGTGGTGTTGATCCTCGATAGCGATTGCGCGCCTTCCTGCGAGCGGGATGTGGAAACGAAGTCCTGGTCGAACCGCTAAGGCGCCGCCAGACGAAAGCGGTGCGAACGGATATCTCCGGCCTACGACCATCGTGCCACATCTCAGCTCCACAAAAGGCCGAAGAATCGGCGTGAAGGCGACCCGGGTGCGCTTAGACGTGACGCAGAAAGAGTTCGCAGCTCGCTTCGGATTCAGCGCTCAATACGCTATGCCATTCGGAGCAAGGTCGCGACAGCCGGAAGGGCCGACACGCGTTTATCTTCTCGCGATCGAGCTCGCTCCGAAGGCAGTGCAGAGGGCTTTGCAGGCTGCGTGATGCTTCGCAACCTACGCCAAAACGGCCGTTCGCAAGTATCTGCGCGCTCCCGTGCGATGGCAGGATTTTTGGTCTTCTCTTCCTGAATTCGTCGCCGCTTGATGCTCGTTTGACTTCACCATTCGGGCGAGCGACGGCATGGCAGATGATACAGAACTGGAGCTGGACGACATCAGACCGGCCAACGACAATCAGGGTCCGGAGGATGGAACGAGTAAGGCGGATAACAAGACGCGGCGACAGCTGGAGCAGGTGACGTTGACCATTGCCCGGCTTATCGGGCGCCGGATTGCACGGAAACAGTTCGCGGCGCTCAGCGCCGCCAATGATAACGGGCCTCAAGCCACGAACGATGTGGAGGACGAGGCCGGCAAGGATTAGACAGAACGGAGACCGTCATGCCCCGCGTTGCGCTTTACGCCCGCTACTCGTCCGACAATCAGAGCGAAAGCTCGATCGAGGATCAGTTCCGCCTCTGCCGAGAGCACGCCAAGCGCGAGCGATGGAAGGTCACGAGCACCTATCACGACGCCGCCATTTCGGGCGCGAGCATGATCCTGCGGCCCGGCATCCAGTTGTTGTTGCAGGATGCGCAACGCGGTCTGTTCGATGTCGTGTTGGGCGAGGCGCTGGACCGAATTTCTCGTGACCAGGCGGATGTCGCCACGCTGTTCAAGCATCTGCGCTTCGCGGGCGTCTCCATAGTGACCCTCGCCGAAGGCGAGATCAGCGAGCTTCACGTTGGCCTCAAGGGCACGATGAATGCCCTGTTCCTCAAGGATCTTGCCCTGAAGACCCATCGCGGTTTGCGCGGCCGAGTGGAGAAGGGCAAAGCCGGCGGCGGCCTCTGCTACGGCTACAACGTCGTGAAGAAGCTCGACGCCAACGGTGAGCCGATCCGGGGCGATCGCGAAATCATCGTGGAGGAGGCCAGGATCGTCCGACGCATTTTCCGCGCCTTTGCCGCCGGCAAAAGCCCGAAGGCCATCGCGGTCGAACTGAACAAGGACCGCATTTCCGGTCCGCTCGGCCGGGCCTGGGGCGACACCAGCATCCGAGGCCACGTCTCCCGCGGCACCGGCATCCTCAACAATGAACTTTATGCCGGAGTCCTGGTCTGGAACAGGCAGCGTTTCGTCAAGGATCCGGCGACCGGCAAGCGCGTGTCACGGCCGAACCCGGAAAGTCAGTGGATCAGGACCGAGGTGCCGCATCTCAAGATCGTGGACGATGAACTGTGGCAGGCCGCGCGGGCGCGGCAGCAGCAAATCTCGGCACTCTTTGGCCCCAACCCGGCCAATACGCGGGAGGGCAGGGCCAAGCGGCTGCACCTCGCCAACCGGCCCGTCTCCCTCCTTTCCGGCCTTCTCACCTGTGGCTGCTGCCGCGGCAAGATCGGCATCCTGACGCCGAATCGTTATGGCTGCCTCAACCATCATCGTCGCGGGAATTGCGCCAACAACCGCACCATCATGCGCGAGAAGATCGAGGCGCGGGTGTTGGCGGGACTGAAGGATCGCCTCGTCTCCTCCAAGGCGGTCGCAGAAGCGGTGCGTGCCTATGCCGAGGAGATGAACCGCCTCAACCACGACCGGCGGGCACGGGCGGAAACAGACCACCGTGCGCTTCAGAAGATCGAGCGGGCCGTTGCCGGCATCATGGCAGCGATCGAGGACGGCCTCTACCAGCCGTCGATGAAGGCGCGGATCGACGAGCTTGAACGGCAGAAGGCGGAGATCACACAGCGCCTGTCAGAGGCTCCCGCCGACATTCCCGACATGCATCCCAACATCGCCAATGTCTATCGCAAGAACGTCGGTCGGTTCACCGAGGCGCTCGCCGATCCGGATGGCGGGCGCGAGGCCGCCGAGGCACTGCGCTCGCTCATCGGCGAGATCGTACTCACTCCCGGCAAGAAACGTGGCGAGGTCCATGCCGAGCTACGCGGCGAGTTGATGGGTATCCTTGAATTCTCGAATACCCAGGAAAATCAAAGAAGTATTCTTGTTATGCCGGCAGTGGCTGCAGGTCCCCGCAACCAAAGATACCGGAACGCCCGCAGCCTCGGCTGCGGGCGTTTTCGTTTTCACGTCTTCTTTCCGGCTCATGCGAGTTGGCTGGTTGCGCTCGTCTGTGATCCGCGTCTGGCCGGTCGCGCCAACTCGCCGCGCCGTGCCATCGCACGAATGCGGTCTGCCGTCCGGCAGGCGATGGCCTGGATGGTCAGAGATGGATTGACGCCGCCGACGGTTGGAAACACCGAGCCGTCGCAGATCCACAGATTGGGGATGTCCCAGCTGCGACAGTCGGCATCGACGACGCTGCTCCGCGGATCATTGCCCATTCTCGCAGTGCCATTGAGGTGGCAAGTGTCGTCCTCCTGGCTCCAGATGTCCCTCGCACCGGCCGCCTGCAGAGCGCGCGTCATGAAGGCGAGCGAGTGATCGATCAGCCGCCGGTCGTTGTCGCACCAGGAATAGGTCACGCGGGGAATGCGCAGGCCGTATTGATCGACCTCGTCGGCCAGGGTGACGCGGTTGCGCTCCTGCGGCAGCATCTCGCCGACGATCTTGAGGCCGGCGACATGATTATAGTTGGTCATCTCTTCGACGAGACGCGCGCCCCACAGCCCGCGCGCCTGCGCCAGCGTGTTGGCCCAGAGCTGCGGCAGCGGGCCCTGGCTCATATAGGCATAGCCGCCGAAGAAGTCCTTGTCCTTGTCCTCGTAGTTCCAGTGCTCGGTGATGGCGAGCGAGGGCGGCCCCTTGTAGGAGCGGATCTCGTCGTCCATCAGCCCCCACACCGCCTGGTTGGATTGCGTCATCAGGTTCTTGCCGACGAGGCCGGAGCTGTTGGCGAGGCCGTCGCGATGGCGGTCGGTGGCCGAGTTCAACAGCAGCCGCGGCGTCTCGATCGCGTAGCCAGCGACGACGACATTGCGGGCGCGCTGGAAGTGCCAGCTGCCATTGCGGTGGTAGTGCACGCCCGTCACGAGGTCGCGGTCATCGACCTCGATGCGACCGACCATCGCGAGATCGCGGATTTCGGCCCCGGCGGCAAGCGCGCGCGGAATCCAGGTGACCAGCGCGCTCTGCTTGGCGTTGGTCGAGCAGCCGGCGACGCAGAAGCCGCGATAGACGCAAGGGTGCGCGAGGCCGCGCGGCGCCGAGAGCGTAGCGAGCGGCGTCTCGGTCCAGGAGATGCCGAGCGCCTCGCATCCCCGTGCGAGCACGCGCGCGGCGGCGTTGAGCGGATGCGCGCGGTAGGGATAGCGCGGCCGCTTCGGCCCCCAGGGATAGGTGATCGGGCCCGATATCGTCAGCGCCTGCTCGACCTCGGTGTAATAGCTCCACATCTCGCGCCAGTCGATCGGCCAGTCGGCGCCGTAGCCGAGCAGGGTGCGCGACTTGAACCATTCTGGCCGGAAGCGCAGCGACACCATCGCGAAGTGCACGGTCGATCCGCCGACGGCCTTGCCGCTGTTGTTGCTGCCGAGCTGCAGCGGATTGGCGCCGTCGGTGATGCGATCGTCGGTCCAGTACAGCTTGGTCTGCTCGGACTCGTCGGAGGCGAAATCCTCCAGGGGGCGGAAGTAGGGACCGGCATCGAGCGCGACGACCGAGAAGCCGTATTCCGCAAGTTTGCAGGCGAGCGTACCGCCGCCGGCGCCGGAGCCGACGATGACGAAGTCGACCGGCTCGTCGTCGCGATAATTGTGCATCGGCACCCAGCCGCCGGGGCGAAACACGTCGGGCGCGCGGCCGCCGGTTGCGCGCGGCGTGGTCTGCGGATCATCGGACATGACGGTTCGTCCTTGCGGCGTCGGCCTCGTGGCCGGGCTCGGCTTCGGCGGGCTCCCACGGATCGCGCTCGTTGACGTCGAGACGCACATAGCCGCGCGGGCTGGCGGGGCCGCCCCATCCGATCTCGTTCCACGCTATCGGGTGGGCGTAGTAGGCCAGCACGATGTCGTGCAGCAGCCGGCGCTTGAAGAAGTCGTCGCAGCGCATGTCGCCCCAGTCGGCCGCCTTGAGTTCGCCGGCTTCCGCGCGCTGGAGCAACTCGTCTTGCGTCGCCTCCGAGAGTTCGGCGAATGGCTGGTGAAATGCCGCGAGCGCCTCGGCCTCGAGCGCGCGCAGGCCGCGCCGCCACGCCTCGCGATGGCGCGGCATTCCGGCGGTGCGATAGCCTTCGGCGATATCGGCGTGGAGCTTTCGATCGACGAGCGCGGCCACCGGTATGGGCGGCCGTGAGGACGGCTGAGGAACGATCCGTGCGGCGATCGCTTGGACCAACTGGAATTCGCTGGCGGAGAAGAACTGCGGCGTCGTCGTGACCGACAGGCGTTCGGCGATCACGTCGCGAGTCTTCTTGTTCCACGACGGTCCGTTGCGCTTGGCGAGCACGTCGTAGTTCGGATAGCGATCTGGAATCGCGGGTGGGTGCGAACGATCATGCATCGGGATGCTCCCGCATCAGCCCGAGCGCGGCGAGGCCGGCGAGCGCGAGCCCGGTGAAGCTCGGCGGCGCCGGCAGCGGCGGACCGGCCAGGATGTTCTGGCTCCAATTGCGCCAGCCGCCCATGTTGCGCGACACGCCATAGGCGTGGAAGCCGACGCCGATGAAACCCATTGCCGCCAGCAGCCACATCCAGGCGCGGGTCAGCGGATGCCTGCGGTTCTGGTCGTCATCGGGATCGCGCGCGGCGGCGTTGAACAGCAGCGCGGCGCCGAGCGGCGGTAACGTCACGGGCACGGCCATGACCGGGTCGTGAAACGCGCCGCGGAAATGCAGCAACCCGGCTTCGCCTGAGGTCCCGAGCAGTCCGGCCGCCGTGACGGCCGCGATCGTGCGCGCGGCCGGTAGTCCGAACACATGCGGCCGCTTCGCTCGGCTGGTATCGCGCACGCGCTCGGAGCAAAAGCCGAGCAGGCCTGACAGCAGGATGGCCATCGGTGCGCCCAGCGGCGCGCCATAGAACAGGTTCTGCCAGCTGAAGCAGCCGACCTTCTTGGTCACGTTGTAGACGTGAAAGCCGGTGCCGACGAGGCCGGTGGCGGCGGCGAGCAGGTAGCTGCCGTCGCGCAGCCGGTGCGCCCAGGGTCGTCGGTCAGCCGTGCCGTGCGCGCTCATCGCGAGCGTCAATGCCGACACTGCGAGCGGCGTGACCATCGCCCTGTTCTTGAATGAGCCCCGATAATGCTCGACGCTGCTATCGGCCAGCACCGAGGCCGCCAGTATGCCCGCGGCGCGATTGAGCCGGCGCGCGGCGCGGACCGAGGCGCGCGGATGCGGACCTGCTCGCTGCGGCAGGCTCGGAGGATTGCGGTCGGGCCTGCGTGGCGGGCTCGGTTGCAACATCGCCGTCGCGGCAATGGCCGAGAGGGCGAGGCCGGCTCCCACCAGCCAATCGGTATCGTTGCTCATGTTGCACTCACGGCGTAGCGCGCCGCATCGGCGTGCTTGAAGATCAGGCCATGGCCGGGGCGGGCGAGATCGGGACGGATCTTGCCGTCCTTCGGCTGCGGCGCGCCGTCGAACAGCATGTGTTCGATGCGGACATGGTCGTGAAACCATTCGAGGTGGCGCAGCCGCGGCGCGGCGCAGGCGGCGTGCAGATGCAGGGACGGCGCGCAGTGGCCGGAGAGATCGGTGTGGAACGCATCGCAGAGCGCGGCGATCTGTTGGAAGCCGGTGACGCCGCCACAGCGGGTGATGTCGGCCTGCTGGACATCGACCGCGCCGGCCTGCAGCATCATCCGCACCTGATCGGTCGTGTAGCTGTATTCGCCGGCGGCGACATCGATCCCTGCATGAAGATGCTCGCGGACCAGCCGCAGGCCGGGCAGGTCATCCGATGACACCGGCTCCTCGAACCAGCTCACGCCGAGATCCGAGAAAGGCTGCGCCAGTCCGAGGGCCTGCTTGGCCGTATAGGCGCCGTTGGCATCAACGAACAATGCCGCACGATCGCCGATCGCGAGCCGCGCCACTTCGACGCGATGTGGATCGCGCGCGGGATCGGAGCCGACCTTCATCTTGACGTAGGCGCAGCGCTGCTCGGAAACCCATCCGGCCAGTTGTCGGCGCAGCTCCTCGTCCGAATAGCTGGTGAAGCCACCGCTGCCGTAGATCGGGACCTCCTCGCGGAAGCTGCCGAGCAGCGCGCAGAGCGGCAGATCCAGCAATCGCGCCTTGAGATCATACAGCGCGGTGTCGACCGCCGAGATCGCGGTCGCCGCCAGGCCTTGCCGGCCGAGATTGCGGATCGCCCGCTGCATCGCGGCCCAGGATTGTTCGGGGCAGAGCGCGTCGCTGCCTTCGACCAGCGGCGCCAGGGTGTCGGAGATCAGCCGGGCGATGCAAGCGTGCGCATAGGTGTAGCCGATGCCGATCTTGCCGCGCGCGAACACCTCGACCAGCACCATCGTCGTCGAGGTCCAGCTGATCGTTCCATCCGCCTCGGGCCGATCTGTCGGAATCTCGAAGGCGCTGACAGCAACGCTCTCGATTGGAACGGTCGCGCGCATCAATCTTTCCCCGGCAGGATGCTGGTGACGAGCTCCTTCGCGCTGTTCTTCAGCACGCTGCCGAGCTCCGGCTCCGAGGGGATCATGCTGATGAAGTTCTTGGCGTCCTTCAGCGTGATGTGCGGCGGCAGCGGCGGCACGTTGGGATCAGTGTAGGCCTCTAGGATCACCGGACGGTCTGCCGCCAGCGCCTCGTCCCAGGCGGCGCCGACATGATCGGGATCGTCGACGAAGATGCCCTTGAGGCCGATCAGCTCGGCGTACCGATGATAGGAGAAGTCCGGGATGCTCTGCGTCGACAGCGTCTTGCCGGTGCCGAGCTGGATGCGCTCCTCCCAGGTGACCTGGTTGAGATCGCGATTATTGAGCACGAGCACGATGAGGCGCGGATTGCTCCACTCCCGCCAATATTTGCCGATCGTGATCATCACGTTCAGCCCGTTCATCTGCATCGCGCCGTCGCCCATGCAGGCGATCACCGTGCGCTCGGGATAGGCCATCTTGGCGGCCAGCGCGTAGGGCGTGCCGGCGCCGAGCGAGGCGAGGCCGCCGGAGAGCGAGGCCTTCATGCCGCGCCGCATCTTGAGATCGCGCGCGTACCAATTGGCGGCCGAGCCGGAATCGGCGGTGATGATCGCATTGTCCGGCAGCCGCGGCGACAGCTCCCAGAACACGCGCTGCGGATTGAGCGGATCGGCGGAGTCCATCGCGCGCCGCCCCAACTTCTTCCACCAGTCGCGGACACCGTCCTCGATGCCGCTGCGCCAGCTGTCCTTCGGCTTCTGTTCCAGCAGCGGCAGCAATGCGCGCAAGGTCGACGCGCTGTCGCCGACGAGATTGACCTCCATCGGATAGCGCAGGCTGAGCCGCGTGCCGTCGATGTCGATCTGCACGCCGCGCGCGTCGCCGGGCTTCGGCAGGAACTCGCTATAGGGGAATGCCGAGCCAACCATCAGGAAGGTGTCGCACGACTTCATCATGTCCCAGCTCGGCTCGGTTCCGAGCAGGCCGATCGAGCCGGTCACGAACGGCAGATCGTCGGGTAGCGCAGCCTTGCCGAGCAGCGCTTTGGCGACGCCGGCCTGCAGCCGCTCCGCCACGGCGATGACCTCATCGGTTGCGTCGAGCGCGCCGGCGCCGATGAGCATGGCGACCTTGCGGCCGCTGTTCAGGACCTCAGCCGCCGCGCGCAGCTGCGCGTTGTCCGGAACCTGTGCCGGCGCGGCATAGCCGAGGCCGGTGTGCGTGGTGCCGTGCTTGAGCGGCGGATCCTCATAGTCCATCTCCTGCAGATCCTTTGGCAGGATGATGCAGGTGACAGTGCGGCGGGTATGTGCGATGCGAACCGCGCGATCGACGAGATGGCGGACCTGCTCCGGCACCGTCGCCTGTTCCACATACTCGGCGACGTCCTTGAACAGCGTCTTGAGGTCGACCTCCTGCTGATAGCTCGCGCCGATCGAGGCTCGCGCGGCCTGGCCGACCAGCGCGACCACGGGGACGTGATCCATCTTGGCGTCATAGAGCCCGTTGAGCAGATGGATCGCGCCGGGTCCCGATGTCGCGTAGCACAGCCCAACTTGGCCGGTGAACTTGGCATGCGCTGATGCCATGAACGCAGCCATCTCCTCGTGCCGGACCTGGACGTAGTTCATGACGTCCTGTGCCTTGTCCAATGCAACATCGAGTCCGCCGACACCGTCGCCGGGATATCCATAGACGCGGTGAAGACCCCATTCGGACAGGCGGTGCCAAACGAATTCGCTGACGTTCATGGACGTGATCCTCGATCGGGCGTGACGGGGGAGCGGCGTTGCTGCTGTCCATCAAACGTGCCGTCGCGGCAAACGTTGCCGGTTTAACGAGAATTCATGTTCGGGATTGAACTAACAACGAAGCCGTGTGAGCAGCAGGTTCCAATGCGCGGAGGAGGGCGAGCCTTGGGTGCGCCGCGGCGCGCGATGCGCAGCCACTATCACTCCCTGCCGATGGAGGGCCCGCGCTTCAGTTGCGAAAATTTGAGCCGGTCGCGCGATGCCTGGGATCAGGCCCCGAGGTCGATGGCCGCTCCGGTCGCGTCGATCAGGTGGACGCGCTCGATGCCCGAGCGGGGCAGCACGGCGCGGATCTCGGGCGGCGACATCAGACTGAAGGCGGTGGACAGCGCATCCGCCGCGGTCGCGTTGTCCGCGACCGTCGTCACGCTGCGATAGCGCTGCGCGCAGTCGCCGCTGTGTGGATCGAACAGATGGTTGAAGCGGCCTTGCGGATCGAAGCGGAAGCCGTAGGCGCCTGATGTCGAGACCGCGCGGTCGACGATCGGGAGCATCGCGGCGGTGCGTCCGGTGTGCTCCGGATCTTCGATGGCGACCTCCCACGGCAGCCCGTCCGGACGCGGCCCGATCGCGCGGGCCTCGCCCATGTCGACGAGGCTCTGCTGCACGCCTTGGCTGCGCAAGAGTTCGACGATCGTATCGGTGACATAACCTTGCGCGATGCCGTTCAGCGTGAGCGTCGTGCCGCGCGGCATCACGAGGCGATCGTGGCTGATCGAAAGCTTGTCGTAGCCGACGCGCGTCAGCGCATCGGCGACGGCCGGTTGTGGTGGGCCGTTCGGATCTGCATCGGGTCGCGCAAAGTGATCGGCGTAGAGCGTCCAGAGCGGCTGCACGGTGGGATCGAAGCGGCCATCGGTCAGCTCTGCGTAGCGCTTGGAGCGCGCGAGGATGTCGACCAGCTCCGGAGCCGGATCGAGCAGCACGCCCGTGCGATTGAGGGCGACCAGGGCCGAGTCGGTCAGGTACAGGCTGAACAGCCGTTCCAGCCGGCGCGCTTCGGTGATCGATAGCGCGATCAGCCGCTCCGCCTCATGTGGGTCGTGATGGTGCAGCTTGATGGTCGCGACGGCGCCGAGCAGGGTGCCGCGCCATTCGACCAGGCTGGTGTCGGCCTTGGCGCGCGGCGTGCCAAGCGGAGCGATCGAGAGGCCGGCGACCGCAGCGCTGATCTGGATGAAGCGCCGGCGCGAGAGGTGATGTGTCATGACGGGCACCTCAATTCGTTTTCCCGGCGTCCGGATCGGCCGCGCTGGCACTGTCGTCCGCCGCGCTGAGTACGTAGTCGCGCGGCACGTCGCTGAAGCTGACGACCCGGCCACCATGCTCGGCGGCGAAGCGCTCGGCGGCCGCACGTTCCGAGAACGGCACGGCCTCATCGCTGCCCATGCCGCTCTTGAGCCGGCTGCCGATCACGAACAGCGCCTTGCGCGCCTCGATCCAGTTGTCGGCGCCGGGATTGTCCCAGCTCGTGGCCTTGCCCATGTCGGAGACGTAGATCGCCTGGATGTCCTTTGGCTCGTCGGGCAGCATCGTGAAGGCGATGGCGTCGCGCGCCGAGGAGAACCACACCGGCTCGATCAGGCTGGCGGCGAAGATCTGCCCCTTGGGGCCGGAATGCTCGAGCAGGTTCATGCCGCAATAGCGCCCGATCGCCTGTTGGGTCAGCTTGATCGGCGGCGGCGGGGCGGCGGCCTGCTTGTCGTTGCAGCCGGTGAGCGCGAAAGCGGCGGCGAGCGCGCAGGCAAGAGCGATTCGTTTCATAGCTCCCTCCGGGAGAAGGCCAGCGTGGCGCCGGCGAGGGGGACCACGGTCCACAGCACCAGCGCGGTCAGCAGCGCCTGCACCGACAGCGTGCTGCTGGCGGCGAGCCCGGCCATGCCGGAGAACAGGCTGACATTGGCGAAGCCGGTGAGGTTGAACAGCCGGTACGCATCGGCCGGGTTGAGCAGCAGCAGCGTGCTGAGCACGCCGCCGGAGATGTTGCGGTCCTGGTCCAGCACCAGCAGGCCGAGCAGGGCCATGTCGTAGATCAGCACCAGCACGAGCCACAGCCCGATGCACAGCCCGGCGGCGGTACCGCGGTCGCGCACGACAGCGCTGACGAGATAGCCGATCGCGACGAAGACAGCGCCGAGCAGCACCGAGGATCCGATCATTGCGGCGAAGGCGGCGAGTCCCTCGGCATCGAAGCTGCTGCCGGTGATCAGCAGCGCCACGGCGGCGGCGCCATAGCCGAGACAAGTGGCGAAGGCGAGCACCGCGAGGTGGCCGAGGAACTTGCCGAGCAGCACCTGCCAGCGCGCCACGGGATAGCTCAGCAGCAGCAGCATGGTGCCGCGCTCCATGTCCCCGACGATGGCATCATGCGCGATCAGCAGCGCGATCAGCGGGATCAGGAAGATCGTCAGGCTCGACAGGCTGACGATGACGACATCAAGCGCACGTGCGCCGACGGTGCCGGTCGGCGCGCTGCCGAGGAAGGTCAGCGACAGTGCGAGCCCGGCGAGCAGCAAGGTTGCTGCCAGGACCCAGCGATTGCGGATCGCCTGCTGGATTTCCTTGGCGGCGATGGTGATCAGACCGTTCATTGCGGGCGCTCCGCGTGGCGCAAGAAGTGGGCGTAGAGCTCGTCGAGATTGGGCGGAATGAGCTCGAGGTCCTGCACGGTGTTTCCGTCGGCCGTCGCGCGGCGCAGCAGATCGATCTTCTCGTCCGGCGCCGCATCGATCTCGACGATGTGGCCGTTGATCCGGCGATAAGACGTGGCGGCCGGCAGCCAGGCCGGCGCGCCCGACGGCGGCAGGTCGGCCACCTTGACTCTGATCCGCGTCGGCAGCCTCGCCAGGCGGCGCAGCTCGTCGAGCGTGCCGTCGGCGACCTTGAGGCCGCGGTTCATGATGATGACGCGGCCGGCGCGCTCCTCCAACTCGGTCAGCGCGTGCGAGGACAGCAGGACGGTGGTGCCTTCGGCTGCGAGCTTCTGGATGACCACATAGAACGTCTGGCGCAGCTCCGGGTCGAGGCCGGTGGTCGGCTCGTCGAGCAGCAGCACGCGGGGCCGGCCGATCAGCGCCTGCGCGAGGCCGAGGCGCTGGCGCATGCCCTTGGAGTAGGTGCTGACGCGACGCGTTGCGGCATGGCCGAGGCCGACGATGTCGAGCAGAGCCAGCGCGTCCTTGACCGGCTCACGCTTGAGCCGCGCATAGAACGCCTGCGTCTCGCGGCCGGTGAGGGCGGCATCGAAGGCGACATTCTCCGGCAGATAGCCGAGCTGGCGCCGCGCGGAGAACTCGCCGGCGGCGGGATTTTCGCCGAGCACGGCGATGGTGCCGCTGGTCGGGCGAATGAGGCCCAGCATCATCTTCATCAGCGTGGTCTTGCCGGCGCCGTTGTGGCCGATCAGCGCCACCATCTCGCCCTCAGCGAGATCGAACGACACGCCCTTCACGGCTTCGACCTTGCGATAATGCTTCACGACATTGGCGATGTGGACGGTCGCGCTCATCTGGGTGTGCTCCCTGCAGCCGTGCGGCGCGCGGGCGGCGACATCAGCGGGTGGCTGTCGACGACGCCGCCGGGCAGGATCGCCGGGAATAGCGCCTGCGCCCAGCGGATCACCTGCACGGCCGGGCTGTTGATCAGCACCTTGGCGGCGGGCGCCGTCCACAGCACGCGGTCGATCAGGTCGTTCGGCCGATAGGCGGTGTCGGCGACACCGTCGCCATTGAGGTCGAAGCCGGGATTGTCGCTCCAGTAATTGCCGCGGCCGTTCTTCGACCAGTCGAGATGGCGGGTGCCGACATATTTGATCTGGCTGGCATTGTTGACGAAGGCATTGCCGCGGATGTCGTTGCCTTCGGAGCCCGCGGTAAAGTGCACGCCGATCTCGCAGCCCTCGAACCAGTTGTCGGTGATGCGATTGTTATTGGTGTTGTAGACGAACACGCATTTCTCCGGACCCGGGCGAACGCCGCCCGTTTGCGTGACCGAACGCGTCTCGGTCTGCGGCACACCTTCGTCGGCGCCGCGGTTCTCGGCGGTGGCCCAGCGCTCCGCCGGCTGCAGGCCTCCGATGACGCTGTTGCCGGAGATCTGCGAGCCGTTGGTCGCGTTGAACAGCATGCCGCGGTCGCGGTCGTGGTCGGAGACGTTGTCCTTCACCACGAGGTTCTTGGAGAACATCATCGCATAGCCGATGATGTTGCGGGTCGAGACGTTGCCTGTGATCTCGCCGTCATTGGCGTACATGTCGTGGATCGCGAAGCGCAGGTCGCTGAAGCGATTGTTGCTGAAGACGTTGTTGCGGCTGGTGATGACGAACACGCCGTCGCGTCCGTAGCGGATGTCGTTGTCGATCACCTTGGCGCCCGGCGCGTTCCATACCGAGACGCCGTTACCGGCGCCGCCGGGATGCGTCGCGCGCAGGCCGATGATGCTGTTGTGCCGCACCAGCGCGTTGGCCGAGCCGTGCAGATAGACGCCGAACAGATTGCCCTCGATGTGATTGTTCTCGATCAGCGTGTCGTGCGCGGCCTGTTCGACGAAGACGCCGGAATCCATCTGCTCCAACGAGTGGCCGGAGCCGCGGATCGTCAGGCCGCGAATGACCGTGCCCGGCGCGGTGACGGTGATGACGGTGCCCTGGCCGTCGGCCGTGATGGTCGTGCCCGGGGAGCCGGTCAGGGTGATGCTGTGGGTGACGCGCAGCGGCCCGCGATATGTGCCGTCGGACAGCGAGATCTCGTCGCCGTCAACGGCCCGATCCAGCACAGCCTGCAGATCCTTGGTATCGGGCGCGACCTGCAGCGTCGCCGCGCGAGCAGGCAAGGCGAGGCCGGCGGCGAGAAACGCCGCCAGCCCCCATGTCGTGATATGGCGCAGCCGCCGCATCGTCAGGCGTTCCGCGGCGAGACCAGCATGCGGCCGCGCATTTCCATGTGCATGGCGTGGCAGAACCACGTGCAGAAATACCAGTAGACGCCGGGCTTGTCGGCGATGAACGTCACCGACGAGGTCTGCTGCGGATCGATCTCCATGTTGACGCCGTAGTTGACGATGCAGAAGCCGTGCACGAGGTCCTCGACGTCGTCGATGTTGGTGACATAGACGGTCACCTCGTCGCCCTGCTTGACCTCGAACTTCTCGAGCGCATAGGCCGGCGCGCTGGACCACATGTAGACGCGGACCTTGTTGCCGTCGCGGATCACCTTGCCATCGCTCTCCAGGGTGACGCCATCGGCCGCAGCCTGCTTGCGGGCGTCGGCGAAGAACGGATCGTCGCGCTTCCAGATCGACGTCACGCGGCCCTCGAGCTTGGAGCGGTGCACGATCACGGCGTCGTGCGGCTCGGCGAAGCTCGGGCCGTCATGCACCAGCTCCATCTTGTCGCCGGAGATGTCGATGAGCTGATCGTTCTCCGGCTTGAGCGGGCCGACATTGAGGAAGCGGTCCTTGGAGAACTTGTTGAGCGACAGCAGCCATTTGCCGTCGGCTTCCTTGGTCTCGCCCATCGACGAATGGTTATGGCCCGGCTGATACTGCACGTCGAGCTTCTGGATGATCGGATTGACCTTCTCGCCCTTGAAGGCGCGCTTGGCGAGATCGATGCTCCATTTGCAGACCTGGCTGTCGAGGAACAGCGTGGTGTAGGCATTGCCGCGGCCATCGAAGGCGGTGTGCAGCGGCCCGAGGCCGAGCTCGGGCTCTGCGACGACGATGTCGCGCGGCTTGATCTTGTCGTCGAACAGACCATCGATCAGGCGCACGTCCATGACAGTCACCGTCGGTGCCAGCTTGCCGTTCGCGACGACGTGGATTCCGTCTGGGCACGTGTTGAGACCGTGCGGGCTGTTCGAGACGGGCACGTAGCGGGTGTAGGGCGAGCCCTTGCGGCCGTCGATGACGGGAACGCCGTTCATCTCCTTGAAGTCGCCCTTCTTGACGGCTTCCTCGATGCGCTTGATGTTGAAGATCGTCACCCAATCCTGCTCGCTCGCCGTCATCTCGGCCAGCGTCACGCCCTTCTCGGAATTGTAGCAGGTCGCAAAGGCGTATTTGCCCTGGTAGTCGCAATCGGTGTTGTCGAGATTGCCGTCGACGATCACCTGCCAGGCGACTTTCATGGTGTCGCCGTCGACAGCCGAGAAGATCGACCAGTACTTCGACTTGTCGTCGAGCACCTTGCCGTCGTTGGGCAGCGGCACCTCATATTCGCCGTTGCAGAACAGATAGCCGGTGCGCGGGAATTTTTGCGGCCGCATGCCGTGGATGGTGTACTGGTTCGGCAGCTCGATGATCTTGTCGCACTTCATCACGTCAGTGCGGATGCGAGCCAAGCGTGTGTTGGCCTTGTCGTTGATGAAGATGTAACGGCCGTCATAGGTGCCGTTGGTGAACGACATGTGCGGGTGATGGGTGTCGCCGTTCATCCAGATGCCGAGCCTGTCCTTGAGCCGCTCGCGCGTCTCCGGCAGCAGCCCCTCGGTCATGATCTTGCGGCTCTCGTTGGTCTGGCCCCAGCCGGTCGCGCTGCAGCGGTTGAAGACCGGGATGCGCATCAGCTCGCGCATCGAGGGCATGCCGACGATGCGCAGCTCGCCGGTCTGTCCCGAGGAGAAGAACACGTAGTATTCGTCGAGCTGGCCCGGCGCCACCTCGGCCTTGTTCTGCGCGGGGCGTGGCTGTGCCGCGGCCGGCGTGGTCTCGAGGCTCTTGCCGAGGCCGATGCTGCCGGCCACGCCGGCTGCGCCGAGCGCGGCCGTGCCGACGATCTGCCGGCGGCTGAGTTTGTTGTGGTCGTCGTCGTGCGCCATCGTGGTCTCCTTATGATGGGCGAGTGAGATCGGGGGATTGAGCGGACGCCGTCAGCGGCTGGCCGGCATGGGTGATGAGCGTCTTCGGGCCGGCCTTCGCTGCGCGCATCGTGGGCGAGGACATCGCCTCGAACTTCTCGCGCTTGAGCCGGACCTGGATCATGTGCGGGCAGCGCTGGTCGTCGTAATAGAGCTCCTGGCAATGCATGCAGTAGATGCATTCATTGACGTTGATGTGGCCCTCGGGATGGATCGACTGCACCGGACATTCCTTGGCGCAGCGCTGGCACGGCGAGCCGCATTCCTTCCAGCGCCGCAGCCATTCGAAGGTGCGGATGCGGCCGGGAATGGCGAGTGCGGCGCCGAGCGGGCAGAGGTAGCGGCAGAAGAAGCGCTCGATGAACAGGCCGATGCCGAGCAGAGCGACGGCGTAGAGCACGAACGGCCAGCTGCGCGCGAACTTCAGGATGATCGCGGTCTTGAACGGCTCGACCTCGGCGACCTGTTCGGCGAGCGCGACCGAGTACAGCGACAGGCCGAACAGGCCGAGGAAGATGATGTATTTGATCGGCCAGAGCCGCTCGTGCAGGCCCCATGGCACGGTGATCTGCGGAACCTTCAGCCACTTGGCCACCGTGTTGGTCAGCTCCTGCAGCGCGCCGAACGGACACAGCCAGCCGCAGAACGGCCCGCGACCCCAGAACAGCAGGCCTGCGGCAGTGGCGGCCCACAGGATGAAGATCAGCGGCGCGGCAAGGAAGAACTCCCAATGGAAGCCGGTCAGCAACGAATTGGTGAAGGTGACGACGTTGACGACCGAGAGCTGCGCGTTCGCGTACCAGCCGAGCCAGACCAGCACGAACAAGAGATAACCGCGTCGCACCCAGGTGTAGAGTTGCGGACGGCGTACCAGCACGTTCTGGAAGAAGAAGATCCCGGTGAGGACGGCGAGGGCGACAGCGGTGATGCCGATGTTGACGGTCTGCGTGCGCCAGATGCGCATCCAGAGCGGCTCTTCCGTCTCGTCCGCCGGGGCTGGCGTCGTCGTGGCCGGAGCAGGAGCCGCCGCAGGCGCGTTCGCCGCGGGGGCCGCGGCGCGCGTCTCGCGCTTCAGGTAGATGTCGGGCAGGGTGTAGTTGAGGTCGAAGGTGAGGAACGCCTTGTCGCGGTTGCCGGTGGTCCGCTGCACCAGCAACTGCAATTGCCATGGCTCGGTCGGGTCGAGCGTGAATTCGGGCGGCGTGACGAACAACCCGATCTCGCGCAGGGCGGGGGCGCCTGCGGCCTCCAGGCCGCCGAGCCGCGTGTGGTTCTTGTCGCAGAACCGCGTGCTCGCGCCTTCCTGCAGCACCTCGATCCGATCGAAGATGCCGCCGCGCACATAGGCCGAGCCCTTGAACGAATAGGCGCCGTCGCCGGCGACGATGATCGCCTGCTGACCCGGCTGCAACCGGGCCTTGAGCCGTTGATAGCCATCGTCGCCAAGCAGGCTGCGGCCGATCGTCGGCACGCTGGCGAGCGCGACATAGAGGTCGATGAAGGTGTCGTCGGCACTGCCTGGTTCCGGATTCTGCGCGGCCGCTGCATTGCCTGACTTGGCGAATGCGTCGTTGACGTCGCCGATACTAAGGTGAAGCCGTCGGACCGAGCCGTCGCCGAGCAGGCTGGTCCAGTCGCGGACCTCGCTCTTGTCGGGATCGACCGACTTCACCACGTTGGGCTGCGCGGCGGTGGCGGTTGCCGTGCTCGCGCCGATGCGGCCGCTGCGGATCAGGCGCATCGCGCCACGGACGATGCTGTCATGCATCACCAGCACGGTGACGGTGGCCCCGGAGACGATGTCGGCCTGCGGCGCGTGCTCCGCGCCTTGCGCGACCGGCGTCATGTCCTTGCCGAGCAGGCCGTTGAGCGCGGCGACGATGCGCGGCTCGGGAATGCCGATCAGCACGATCGGCTCCTTGTGGTCGACCAGCTTCAGTCCGGTGATGACGCCCTTCGGATCGATGCCGACCAGGATATGGATCGGCTTGCCGGAGTAGCCGACCGAATTGGCGAAATCGGAATCGAGATAGACGTAGCCCTTTAGCTGATCGCCGCGATAGACGGGGGCAATCGGCGGCTCGCCTTGCGGCGCTCCGAACCGATCCGCTTCGGGGAAGAACTCGCCCGGCGCGACCTTCGACAGATAGTTCGCGAGATCGCCGGCAGCATGCGCCGTGCGCGGTGCTGCGATCACGCAGAGCGCGATGATGACTGCCAGGATTGCAGCAGCCATGCGTCCTCGATCGGTGGCGACATCACTCGCAACCATTGATCACCTCAAGCGGAACGGGCCGCCCCCGAAGGACGCGTATTCCTATCAGTCGTGTGTTTGGGAAAGAGGGATCGTCGCCATTGGCGACCCCGAAGCAAATCGAGCCAACCTAAATTGACTCCTGATGTGGCCAGATGTCTAGTGGGTCGCGTTGCAACCAACTTTGCGCTGGATCAAACAGCCCGGACAAGTCAGCAGGTCAATCCATCATGTTGTTGTCACGAACGCTCCTGCTCAAGTCGGAACCGGCCGGGAACCTGCATTCGCTGAATGAGATGTTCGCGCTCGCGAATGCGATGGAACAGGAGGCGGCTGATCGCTACATCGAACTCGCTGAGGAGATGCAGCGCCAGGGCCGGGGCGAGTTGGCGCAGGTGTTTACTGAATTGGCAGCGGCCGAGCGCGAGCATGTCGACAGCGTCGTGACATGGTCACACGCGCGGACCGGGCACGCGCCGGATGCGTCGCTGGTGCGCTGGCAGGCGCCGGAGACCTTCGATGCCGATGCCGTCGCGGAGATCGAGCGCTCGCGCCTGATGACGCCCTACCGGGCGCTGTCGATGGCGGTGCGCAACGAGGAGCGAGCCTTCGCGTTCTGGTCCTACCTCGCGGCGTATAGCGACAGCGCCGATGTCAGGACAGCATCGGAGGCGATGGCGCGCGAGGAGCTCGGTCATGTCGCGACGCTGCGCAAGGAGCGGCGCCGCGCCTATCATCGCGAGATTGACGCCAGGCGCGCGCCGTCGATGGTGGCGCCCAGCGAACCTGTCGCAGCAGGTCAGCTCGAACATCGTCTTGCCGAACTGCTCGGCGAGATGGCCACGCCCCGCCGAGGTCCTCAAGCGGATCGCATGCGCGAGCTGGCCCAGGAGGCCGCGGCGATGGCGACCGGTGGAGCCGATCTGATCCGCCTGCCCGCTGCGCTCGCACAGGCTGACGCGGCTGTGATCGCAGAGGCGCTCGCGGACGGCTATCTGGATCAGGCAGAGCGCGCGACGGAGCCGGGCCAGCTCGATCTGTTGCAGCGGCTCGCCGCGCAGGCGATTGCGCGACTGGCCTGGCTGCGCTCGCTCGGTTGATCGGAGCACAGGGCCGTTGATCAGGCGATGGCGGCACCTGCGTCGCGCGGCTTCGATGTCTCGGCGATGAAGCGCCCGAAGCGCAGCGCCAGGGTCGGTAGCACCAGCAGGTTCAGCGCCATCGAGGTCAAGAGGCCGCCGAGGATGACGATGGCCATCGGGCCCTCGATCTCGCGGCCGGGCTCGCCGGCGCCGAGCGCGAGCGGCAAGAGGCCGAGGCCGGTCACAAGCGAGGTCATCAGGATCGGCACCAGGCGGTCGGCGGCGCCGGCAATCGCGGTCTCCAGTCCCCAGCTTCGCCCTTCCTTGCTGACCAGATGCTCGTAGTGCGAGATCATCAGGATGGAGTTGCGCAGCGCGATGCCGAACAGCGTGACGAAGCCGACCATCGATCCCAGCGACAGCACGCTGCCGGTCAGCGCCACCGCGATGACGCCGCCGACGAAGGCGAAGGGCAGATTGATCAGCACCAGCACCAAGTTGCGCCAATGGCCGGTGACGAGCGACAGCAAGAGCACGATCCCGATCGTCGCCAGCAGTGAGTTGACCAGCAGGTCGCGCCGTGACTTGGCCTGCGCCTCCGCGGCGCCGGTGAACTCGACATGCGCGCCCGGCGGCAGCTTGACCTCCTTGGCGATCTTGCGCTTGGCAGCAGTGACGAAGGATTCCAGATCGCGCTCGCGGACGTTGGCGGTCACCGTCTGCACGCGCTGGCCGTTGCGATGAAGCACGACGTAGCGCCCGGCGGTGCCGTAGACGTCGGCGACCTGCTTCAGCAGGATGTAGGCGCCGCTGGGCGTCCGGATCGGCATGTTGCCGATCTCGGTCGGGCGGGCACTGGCGTCGGGATCGAGCTTGACGATGACGTTGAAGACGACGTTGCCCTCATAGGCCTGGCCGACGACGTCGCCCTGATAGGCGGTGCGGATCAGCTCCAGCACCTCCACCGCATCGAGGCCCCAGGACTGCAGATCGGTCGGGCGCAGGGTCACGTTGACCTGGGGCATGCCCGGCGGCGACTGCTGCTGGATGTCGATCGCGCCCCAGACCTCGCCGAGCTCGCGCGCGATGTCGTTCGCCGCGCGCTCGAGATCGTCGAGATCGGGACCGAACACGTTGATGACGACGGCGGCATTGAAGCCGGACAGCGTCTCCTCGATGCGCTCGGTCAGGTAGGTCTTGATCGAGAGGTTGATGCCGGCGAAGTTCGCGAGCGCGGCGCGAATGTGCTGCTCGGCGCGCTCCTGCTCGTCGCCGGACAGGCCGGGCTTCAGGTCGACTTCGATTTCGCTCGAATGCGTGCCCGCGGTATCGACGCCGGCCTCGGCGCGGCCGGCATGCTGCGCGACGCTGCGCACCTCCGGCACCTCGCGCAGCGCGGCGGCGATCAAGGTGCCCAACCGCAGCGATTCATCGAGCGAGGTGCCTGGAAGTGTCGAGACGTGGAGGATCAGATGACCCTCCTTCAGGTCGGGAAGGAAGGAGCCGCCGAACAGCGGCACCAGGCCGGCGCCGCCGATCGTGATGAGCAGCGCAGACGCCATCACCAGCTTGGGAAAGCGGCTCAGTCCGCGCAGCAGCCGCTCGTAGTAGCGGCGCGACCAGCGCACCAGCGGCGGCTCCCGGCTCGCGCGCGGCTTGCGGCCGGCGAGCAGCATCATCGACAGCGCCGGGGTCACCGTCAGCGCCACGAGCAGCGAGGCCACGACGGCGAGGATATAGGCGATGCCGAGCGGACCGAACAGCCGACCGGCGAGTCCCGGCAGCGCCAGGATCGGAACGAACACCAGCAGCACGGCGAAGGTGGCATAGGCCACCGCGCTGCGCACCTCGAGCATGGCGTCATAGACGACCCGGGCCTCGCTGCGCGGCAATGGCAGAGCGCGGTTGTCGCGCAGCCGGCGCACGACGTTCTCGACTCCGATGACGGCATCGTCGACCACCTCGCCAATCGCGATTGCGAGGCCGCCGAGCGTCATCGTGTCCAGGCTCTGCCCCATCCATTGCAGCACGAGCACCGCCGAGAACAGCGACAGCGGGATCGCGGTGCAGCTGATCACCGAGGTGCGCCAGTCGTACAGGAACAGGAACAGCACGATGACGACCAGCGCGCCGCCAATCAGCAGCGCGAACAGCACGTTCTCGATCGCGGTGTCGATGAACGTCGCCGGCCGGAACAGATCGGCGTGTAGCTTGACCTTCTCGCTCTCCAACGCCGGCCGCAGCTCCTGCAGCGCGGTCTCGACGCGCGCGGCGACATTGCGCGTGTTGGCGCCATATTGCTGGCTGATCATCATCATGATGCCGGGCTGGCCGTCGATCAGCGCGCCGCCGATCGGCGGCTCCGGCGCATTGACCACGGTCGCGACATCGCCGAGCACGACGCTGGCGCCGGCCTGATGCAGCAGCACCGTGCGCGCCAGCTGCTCGGGGGTCAACGACTGCCCCTGTGTCTGCAGGATGACGCGCTGATTGGCGGTGTCGACGAAGCCGGCACCGCGCACGCCGGTGGCTTTGCGGGCAGCGGCAAGCACGTCGTTCATGCCGACGCCGAACCGCACCAGGTCGTCGCTGCGCACCTGCACCTGCAGCGAGCGGATGTCGCGGCCGTAGGTCGTCACCTGCGCGACGCCGGGCACGGCGAGCAGCCGCCGGCTCACGGTCCAGTCGGCGATCGTGCGCAAATCCATCAGTGAGCGCTGCTCGGAGGTCAGCCCGATCGCGAGCACGGTGCCGGCTGCGGGCACCAGCGGCGTCATCGACGGCGCCCGCACACCCTGCGGCAGGCTGGAGGCTGCAACCGCGAGCCGCTCCGTCACCAGTTGGCGCGCCCGGAAGACATCGGTCCCGGCCTGGAAGATCACGGAGATCACCGAGAGGCCCTGGATCGACGAGGAGCGCATGCTCTCGATACCGGGAAGACCATTGATCGAGGTTTCGATCGCCTGGGTGACCAGCACCTCGACCTGCTCGGGGCTCAGTCCCGGCGCCTCGGTCTGGATCGAAACCTGAGGCGGCGCGAAGTCGGGAAAGACGCCGTAGCGGGCGGCGCCGAGCGAGAACACGCCATAGGCGAGGATGGTGCAGGCGAGCGCCAGCACCACGCCGCGAAAGCGGATCGCGAACGCGATCAGCGCCGCCTGCGGTCCGGTGACGGCCGCGCCGAGGCCCTCAACGCGAAGGCCCTCAATCATCGTCGCCGCCGCCGCGCAGCTCGCTCTTGGCTTCTTCCGACAACAGCACCTGCGCGCCGCGCATCACGAGCTCGGAGCCCGGGGGGATGTCCTGCACCACATAGTCGTCGTCGGAGACCGGCTGATCGGTGCGGATCGGGTGGCGCTTGAAGGTCTCGGGTCCGGCGCGCAGATAGACCCAGGCCCGACCCTGCCACTGCACGATGGCGGTATCCTCGACGAAGACGCCGTCATAGGATTTCCCCGACGGGACATAAGCCGTCGTGTTCATGCCGGGCAACAATCCGCTGTCGCCGCCTGCGACGAAGTAATAGCTCACGCCCTGGATGCGCGGGTCGGTCCGGGTCGCTGGCGACAAATAGCGCAGATCGATGTTGACGCTCCGCGTCGGCGCCTGCGCGAGCGCGAAACGCGGCGGTTCGGCGAGGGTTACGCCCGGTGGCAGCGTGACCTGAACCAGCAGCTGCTCGCGCTCGATCAGTTGCACCACTTGCGGCGAGCGCTCGATGATCCCCCGTCCGATCACCGCGCCCCATTCCTGCCGCGCGGTGGCCATCAATGTCTTGACCTGCGAGTCCGCCGCGGCGAGGGCGGCCTGGTCGGTCCGGAACGTGCCTTCGGCGGCTTCGGCATCCTTCTTCGGCATCGCCGCCGATTGCACGAGATCGCGCGCGCGCTCGTAGGCGAGCCTCGCAACCTCCAGCCTGGCTTGCGCGGTCTGCAACTGGGCCTGGGCGTTGGCGTAGTTGTTGGTGAGCTCGGTGAGCCTTGCAACATCCAGCACCGTGCCATAGGCGCGGATTTGTTCGGGATGCGATTCCGCCGCCAGGACCGCCGTCTGCAATCCGATCTGCTTTTGCTGCGTTGCGGAAAGTTTCACCGTGGCAGGCTCACGCCCTCCGGCCGCAGGCGTCTCTGCCTGCGCATATCCGCTCCATGGCCCGGAAATCAGTGCCAACAGGATTACACCGCATGCGGCCAAAGCTCTCATCGGATGCCTAACCATGCAGGGCCGGACCGACCGCTCTGGGATCGTCTGGACGGCGTTATTGTGATTGAAACAACAGCTACTTCAGCTTTTCTGCTGTTTCAAGCAGCGGCCGGCCGGGAGTCGCGCCGCCGACTGCGATCCACAACCGGGCGGGCGTTTGGCTCACTGGTCGGCGGCTCCGCCGCATCCGCGGCATGGCGATGGCCGAACATGGGCATGAGCCCTGCAGCGGCGGGGAGATGGGATGTTCGGCACAGATCGGCATGTTTCTTCTTGAGCGTTAGAAGTATTCTTAGACATGTTCTACCGTATTCGCGCAGGTGACGCGCACGCTGCGGCGATCGAGCGCGGCGCTGACTAAAAACCTGAGGACTAGCCGCTCCTTACGGGCCATTCTCATCAGCGCGTAGTCCGGGAGTTTTTCCCGAATTTCCCGCAAGATCGACAATCGTCACATTCATCTACCTGTCGGGTCATTGATGTGACCTACCTTCGCCATACGCCTCCGCAACGAGTCGGGAGTTCCAAGACGTTGCAGCGAGGCAAGCTTGTCCAGACTGAACCCACGCTCCGATCGCCCGGCGCACCGTGATCCTCACGGTCAGGGCCGTCCTTGTCGGTCAGCCTCTCGCCGAGCGCGAGCCGATGTTGCGGCGCAGCTGAGAGGGGGAGCGGCACGATGAGCCATCCGGTGCACATGCGACCGAATGACGGTAAGGCGACCGACCGCGCCGCGTCGCTCGTCTCAGCCGATCACGGCAAGCGGCTGCTTGGCGCTCTCGGGGCTTCGGGGTACGTCGCGCCGGAGAGCGAGGCGGCGCCGGACTCCTGGGGCATGCAGATCAGCGAGGGCCTCGGGACCGCGGCGTCGGTCGAGCCGCTGCGCGATGTGCTCGGCAGTCTGACCGAGATCATTCGCTCCGAGAGATCTCTTGCCGAGCGGCAACCCGATCATCTGTTCGTCGAGGATCATGGCCTTACCCTCGATCGCGAGGAGCTGGAGCGCCTTCCGGGGGTCGTGCTGAACACGTTCGATGTCGATGGTCCGGTATGGCTGGCCGTCGAGGCGCTCGCTGCGACCGAGCCGCCGGCCATCGATGCCGATCTCGAGGTCTGGGTCGAGCTGTCGTCCGATCCGGAGCGGCGTCCGTCGCCGCGCGAGAGCATTCAGGTCACGGTCGACGAGATCGAGAAGAACCGTCTCACCTTTGCCCGTCATGCGCGGCCCGAGGATTTCTCGCCTGGCAGCACGCTCGGCGCCTGGACCGGCCGGCTGCGGCTGGAGCTGCGTCCGGATCTGGTTCAGCGCATCGAGCGCTACCTCAACGGCGGCTGGAGCGACTGGGCCGAGACAGAACGCATGCGCCGCCGCACCATGGCGGTCCATCAGCGGCTGCGCGAGATGGCCGCCGCGATCCGGGCCGACCGCGCGATGGAGATCATGTGGGGCATCGCGTTGTCGTCGTGGCGACAAAGCGGGCGCGAATGCGAGCTGCCGCTGTTCGAGCGTCCGGTCGAGATCGAGATCATCGAACGTCCCGATGCCGAGGTCCGGGTCCGGCCGCGCTTCGTCGCCGCGACCGTCAATCTCAGGGCGCTCGATGCTGTCGCGCCCGACGCGGCGCTCGCCTTGCGCGGCCAGTCCGATCGGCTGATCGATGCGCTCGAAGAGCGCGGCGAGTTGTCGCCGTTCACGTCGATCAGCCTCGAGCAGATCGCAAGCGCCGCGGGCGCGCAAGGCGGCCGCAAGCCGTCGCGCGAACCGGAAGCTGCGGACAACGCTGAAGCGGAGATCGCGACCGGCCGCTGGCTGATCGCAATGCGGCGCCGGCCGGAGAGCCTCGCGCTGCGCGACATCGATCGCCTCAAGACGGCGATCGAGCATGCGCCGCAAACCGAATGCTGCCTGTCGACGGCGGTCAGCGCGCTGGTAGCACAGCCGGACGGGCGAGGGCACGCCAATGCGCGCCGGCAGCTCTCGGGCATCGTCGGCGGTCCGATCGACCTTGCGCCTGCGCCGAAGCCTGATGTCGTCGAGCATGGCGATCTGTTCTTCCCGCTGCCGCCAATTGCCGAGGATGCGGAGGTCGTGCGCGAGCTCTCCCGCGCCGACGGTTTGGTCGTTCAGTCGGGCGCGCGCGAGGATCGCATCGCCGCCCTCGTCAACGTGGTCTGCCATCATCTCGCGCTCGGCGCGCGGGTGCTGGTCGTGTCCAGGGACGAGACCGCGCTGTCGCTGCTGCATCAGAAGCTGCCGTCCGGCATTCGCGAGCTGACCGTCAGCTCGACCGGCACCGACAAGGAGGTGCTGAGGAAGGCCGAGGCGCTGGCGGGCCGGTTGCAGTCGATCGTCGAGGCGACGAACCTGCGCGATCATGTCGGCCAGATCGGCCGGCTCGAACGTGACATCATCTCCAAGCGAACTCAGATCGCATCGCTCGACGATGAGATCTCCGACATCGTCCGGCGCCATCTGCGGCTGGCCGGCGCGGTGCCGGAGCTGCCGTTCGAGCTGTTCGAAGGGCTGATCGGCGCGCAGGACTCCTACGCCTGGTTCGTCGATCGTCCGAAGCGTCTGCTCGATGCCGGCGACCCGGTGGTGGTGGCGGTCGACAAGGCGCGCGAAGCCCGGCTGCGGCTGGGCGATCGCCTCAAGCACATCGACGACGCGTTGCCGGAGGCTTCCGCACTGCCCGACACCGCGACCCTCCTGCGTCTGCACGACGAACTACGGCAGCAGGCGGCGCTGACGTCCGAGGACGGCCGTGACGAGGATCTGGCGCTCGACGCGATCGCGACCTTCGGGCTGGACGCCACTGATCGCCTGGCGGCCGATCTCGATGCGCTCGCCGCCGGCCATCGCGCCATCGCCGACGAAAGCTGGCTCGCAAAGCTGTCGCCGCTCGGAGCCGGGAAGACCGACGCTCCGGCCGGTCTCGACAAGGTCGTGGCCTGGGCGCGCGACGCCTCGTTCCAGCTGTCGCGCAGTGCAGAGTTCGCCAAGCGGCAGGTGCAGGCGCCGGTCGAGGCCTTCACCAAGCGCGATGCGATCCGCGTCGTCGAGCGGCTCGCGGCCGGTGAGAAGCCGTTCGCGCGCTTCACGCCGTCGCGCCGCGCCTTGAAGGCCGCGGTCGAGGCCATCACGGTGGACGGGATGGCGCCGCAGGCGCCGGCAGACTGGCAGGTTGTCGCGCGTTTCCTGCTGTGGCGGCACGAGCTGCATACGCTGCGGTCGCGATGGACGGCAATTGCGACCAAGATCGACGCCCCGGTGCTGCAACTGGAATCGGCGCGCGCCTTCGATGACCTCGAGCGCATCGTCAAGAGCGTCGACGCGGCCATCGTGACGGCAGCGCTCGCCATGCGCAACGTGGTCGACGCCTGCCGCAAGCTGTCGATGCAGGACGCAGAAGTCAGCGCGATGCTGGCCGACATGCAGCGGCCGATCGCCTTCGCCATGGCGATCCGGAGCGTGATGAAGCGCGTCTCCGGACCGCTGGTCGAGCTGGCGCGTCTCGGCGAATTGTTTGCCGGCGCCGGCGAGCTCGCGGCCGCGGTGCAGGCCGACGTGCTCTCGCGGGTCGGCGATGCCGAAGCCGAGGCCCATGAGCTCGAAGCGCGCTGGGCTGGCATTGTTGCGGCCATGGACGAGATCCGCGCCGCCGGCGCAGACTACGAGCTGATCAGGACGGCGTGCCGGCTGGCCGTCGCTGCCGGCGCACCGAAGCTCGCCGATCGGCTGCGATCGGTTGCGACGCCCGGCGCGGTGGACGCAGAGACGCTGTCCGAATGGATGACGGCCTGGAATTGGGCCGTGCTGATGCGGATCGAAAATCCCGAGGAGCGGCAGCTGCTGCATGATCTCGCCGCGCAACGCCTGCGGCTGGAGAAGCGATCGCTCGCGCTGTTCGAATCCGTGATCAGCGCCCGCATGTCGCTCGGCATTGCGCAGAATGCGAGCGGCGCCGTCCGGCAATCGCTGAAGCGGTTCAGCGATACGATGCAGAAGATGGCTCAGGCCTGCTCCGGCCCGAGCGCCCGCCGTCTGCGCTTCGCCGCGCGCAAGTCGCTGGATGGCTGGCTCGAGGACGTCCCCTGCCACATCATGCCCGCCTGGCGTGTCGCCGAGCTGCTGCCGGCACGGATCGGCACCTTCGATCTCTTGGTCGTCGACCATGCCTCGCGCTCCGATCTGCGCGAGCTGACGGCGATGCTGCGTGCCCGCAAGGTGCTGGTCAGCGATGAACGGCGCGACGCCGTGCTCACCGCAGCCGGACGGATCGCTGCCGCCGTCGGTCGTAGCGATCCCAAGATGCTGCGGGGCATTCCATCGCCGTTGCGGCGGCTGCTGCTGCCGGATGCATCGTTGCGCGATCTCGCCGAGATCCTGTTCCCGGATCGCATCATCGAGCTGCGCTCGCGGCCTGCGGCTGTCGATCCGGCCCCGCGGATGGCTGAGATCTCCAAGCCTGCCGATATGCGCGTGCCTGAGCCGGCGAAGCCGGCACGGAGCCCTGCCGCCGCGCGGCGTCCGGCGCCGCGCTCGGTGAGCACGACACATTCGCTCGAGGAGGAGATCGCCACCGTCGCGAAATATCTCTCGATGGCCCGCCGCTCCGGCGCGGACGGCATCGCGCCCACAGGCAAGGCGAGCAACCGGGCGGCACCGCAGCGGCCGGACAACAGTACGCCAGTGAAGCCGTCGCCCGAGATCCGCGTGCTGCGTCGGCGTCCGCCGCGGGTGCCTGCCGCCGAGGTTATCGTCCCCGCGGTGGTGCCGCCGACACCGCCTGCGCTGCCGCCCGTGGTGCAGACGGTCGGCCCTGAGAAGAGCGAACTGCGCGCTGTCAGAGTGATCGAAGCGCCGCCGGTCGTCGTCACGCCCGAGCCGGTCGCGCCGCGCCCGGTCGAAGAGAAGCCTGCGGCAGTTGTGGTGGAGCTGCCGGCCGCGAGCGTTGCGCCGGCAGAGCCGGCGAAGCCAGAGGTGGCGGTTACGCCGGCGCCCGCTGCGCCTGTCGAGGAGACCAAGATCCATCCGTCACTCGTTGCGGTGGCGTTCAAGGCCGCGGAAACCACGGCCGCGCCGCGCCGTCGTCTGCCGAGCCCGCGGGTGATGGCGGTCGCAGCCGCCGGGTTGCTCGCGATCGTCGGCGCGGCCGTGTCATGGCAGCGTGCGTCGGAATGGCTGCAGGTGCCGTTGAGCGATGCGACAGCGGCTGCGACGCTGCCCGCGGCCGAGCCGGGCGCGCGCAAGGTTAGCGCCGAGCGGATCATGCCCGACGGCAAGCCCGTCGTCACGGCCGCGGCCGAGGAGCACGCCACCGTCGGCATGAGCGTTCCGGTCAGCACGCCCGCGCAGGCCTATCTCTACTACGAGGATCCGCAGGATCCGAAAGGCAAGCGCTATCCCGGCAAGGTGACGTGGTCGGTCGAGCAGAGCAAGGGACCGCGCGTCGATGCGGCGCCCGCGATCAAGGGCGAGATCGAGATCGAGAACGGCACCAAGGTCACGCTCTCCCTGCGGCGGAACGCCGAGACGGAGATGCCGGCGAGCCATGTGATGGAGCTCAAATTCGACTGGCAGGATCAGGCGCTGAGCGGACTGACGAGCCTGCGCGGCATCGGCCTCAAGGGCGAGGAGGCCGAGCGCGGTACGGCGCTGGTGACGCAGACAGCCAAGGTGACGCCGAAATTCTTCATGGTGGCGCTGTCCGCCAACGAGGTCGACACCAAGCGCAACCTCATGCTGCTCAAGGGCAAGCAGTGGTTCGACATCCCGATCGTCTACGAGGGCGGCACGCGCGCGCTGCTGTCGATCGAGAAGGGCACCGAGGGCGACCGCGTGTTCAAGGACGCCTTCGCCAACTGGGGTCAGTAAACGGGGTTGGCGGGCCAACCAGGCGAGGATGGCATGAGCGAGACTTCAGCGTTGCAATGGCTGCGGGCGCCCCGGCTCGCCGAGGATAGCCTGCCGTCGGACTCCCGTGCGGTCGCGTGCCGCCGTTGTGGCCGGACGGTGCAGGTGTCCCTCAGTGCGATGCGCCCGCCGAGCTTCCTCAGCGTCGAGGACCAGGTCGAGTGCCCCGAGGTGCAGGAGCGCTGGACCGGCAAGAGCGAGGGCGGCTTGCTGCTGATGATGTGCGGCGCGCTCGAGCAGTCGCTCGAGCCCGAGTGGGAGGCCGGCGAGCCCGAGGCGATGGCCGGGCACGAACCGCCGCCGGTGGCCCCCGCGCGTCCGCACGTCATTCCTGAGCCCGCGGCGGGCTTCACTGAGCGCTGGGAGGAGAGTCTCCACGACGATCATGAGGACGCCGCGGAAGCCGGTTGGTGGCGCTCGCTGCTCGCGAGATCGGCAGGATTTCGCAAGACGCTGATCCGCGCCGCGGTCGGCGTTCTGGTCCTCGGCGTGGTCTTTCTCGGCGGCGTGCTGCTGCCGCTACGCGAGATCAGGCTGCTGATTCAGCCGCCGCCTGGATGGACAGGCTCGTCCGGCACGCAGCGCGACGCGCTCTCCAGCGCGCCGCCATCGTCGCCGCGACGCATTCCGCTGGAGACGGCGTCTCCGCCGCCGGAGTCGTCGCTCGGCTCACGGCCGCCGTCCAATAGTTTCGTCGCTCCGCGCCCAACGGCGAGCGTGGATGTTGCTCCGCCGGTTGCCGAGCCCGCGGCCCCGCCGCGCGCTGCGCCGGAGCCCGAGCCGAAGCTGCGCGTGCCGGAGTTGGTCGCAATCGCCGGCGGCAGCTTTTCGATGGGCGGCGACGACGATTCCGAGCAGCCGGCGCATCAGGTCAGCATCCGGCCGTTCTCGCTCGGCAAGCATCCCGTGACGGTCGGCGAGTGGAAGCAGTGCGTGGCGGCGGCAAGCTGCCCCGACATCGCGTCCGGGCCCGATGATCGTCCGGTCGTCAATGTGAGCTATGACGACACCCAGGCCTATCTCGCCTGGCTCTCCAGAGCCACCGGCAAGTCGTTTCGACTCCCGACCGAAGCCGAATGGGAATACGCCGCGCGTGGCGGCCAGCGCACCCGCTATTGGTGGGGCGACCGCATGCGTCCGGGCATGGCGAACTGCAAAGGCTGCAACGGCAGCAGCGATGCCGACTCCGATCAGCCGCCGAAGATCGGCAGCGTGCCGGCCAACCCGTTCGGATTGTTCGACATGGGCGGCGGCGTCGGCCAGTGGGTCGCGGACTCCTGGCACAAGAACTACAAGGGCGCGCCGGCCGACGGCTCGGCCTGGCTCGAAGAGGGCAGTTTCGCGCGCGTCATTCGCTCGGGTTCGTGGAAGAACGGCTCGGCCGAGGCACGCGCAGGAAGCCGCGATCGCTACGATGGCCGCATCCGGCATCCGACCTTGGGCTTCCGCGTCGCGTCGTCACCATAGGGGCTCTGAAATGTTGCGGACCACGTCCAGTCGATTCTGTCTCATCCTGACCCTCTCGCTCGCGCTTGCGCCGTCGCTGCTGTCGGCCAAGGGCACCAAGGCTGCAAAGGATGCCCGCGTCTACTTCATCTCGCCCGCGGACGGCGAGACGGTGAGCGGTCCCTTCATCTGCCGCTTCGGCCTTCGCAACATGGGAGTGACGCATGCCGGTGACGATTTCGCCGGCAGCGGCCATCATCATCTGCTGATCGATGTCGACGAGACGATGCAGGCGGGCGAGGCGATCCCCCGCGACAAGAAGCACATCCATTATGCCGCCGGCGAGACCGAGGCGCGCATCGAGCTGCCGCCCGGCAAGCATACGCTGCAACTCGTCCTGGGCGATACCAAGCACCTCAACTTCGATCCGCCCGTGGTCTCGGAGAAGATCATGATCACCGTGGGCAAGTCGAGCGGCGAGGAGCAGGCGCGCGCCACCAGGAGCACCAATGAGCGGCGCAAGCTGATGGAGCGCGCGGCCGCCCCGTCAGAGCCGCTGCCGCTGCAGCCCGCGGTGACGCCGGAGATGACGAAGTCGCCGGAGAGCTCTGACTTCATCAGCCGCGTCTTCTCCGGCGCGCGCTGATCGCTCCCAAGACGGACTGCGGCTGGGCGCCTCGAGGCGCAGCCAGCTCTTGCGTGATCGATCCGCAAGCTCGCACGCGCTGTCGTGAGCTGCGCCGGCCGCTGTTTCAGGAACGATCGATGACAGCGGCGCTTGTCGATCCAAGCGGCGAGGCGATCCGTCACCATCCTTGCCCGCAGCAACGGATGGCCCCATGCCAAAGCATGCAGTAAGGCCCACGATGCCTTCCCACGCCGCGCTTCGCAGCGGTGTCGAGGACGAGATCAGTTCGCCGGGCAACGGCCGCATCTCCGGTCCTGCCGCCATGGCGGACCCCGATCTCAATTGGGACCTCGTGGCCGAGGCCTCCGACCAGTCCTTCCCCTGCAGCGATCCGCCATCCTGGTCGGCTGTCCGTATCGGCAAGGGCGCTGATCGCGGTTGAAGCGCGCGGCCCTCAGCGCAAGCGCGCGTTGCTTCGCCCGGATGTGCGCAGAGTGGCCAGGCAGAGTCGTGGCCGCTTGACAGTTGGTTCTACGTATCGTCGCTGCGCTTCGGCAGGCGACCAATCGCCGAGCTCAAAAATATTCTGTGAGACCTTAAGTCGCAGCTCGCCGCTGTTGGCTTCCTTCTCGCCGCATCGTCGTCACAGCCGCAATCAGGCAGGAGTGTGGTCCGGGATGTGTCTGCAGCGATGCGTCGCGCGCGGAGAGAACACGGATGTTCCATCGCGTTGGCGATACGTGCTTGCGAATCAATGTCACTTGCAAGCGAACGCCACGACGCAAGCCGCGTGGCATCAGAAAACATCAGCGTTGCGCCGACATGGTTCGATCTTGCCTGGAACGTAAATGCGTCCGCCGGCCAGCGACAATGCGGCCGCATGCGGGACGAGTTGCGACGCGCATGCCGATCGCGGGCCGCGCGGCGCGGCAGGCGCCGTCCAAGTTTCGTTGAAATCTCCCTCCCTTTGTAGCTCGCGCATTGAGCGCTGGAGGCGCCGACGGCGCAGTCTTCGAGGAGGATTTGAATAATGAAGGTCATCAAGATCATGGTCGTTGCATTCGCGATGGGCGCGGTGTCCGGCTCCGCAGCACTCGCCGACGGCTACAAGGATTGCACCAAGCTCGACAAGGCATCGTGGAAGACCGTGGCCGATGCCGAAGCCAAGGCGAAGGCGGCGGGCTACGAGGTGCGCCAGACCAAGATCGAGGGCACCTGCTACGAGGTCTACGGCGTCAAGGGCGGCAAGCTGTTCGAGCTGTTCTACAGCCCCGAGGATCTCGCGCTGAAGCATACCAAGGCGAAGTGATCTGACGATCATGCGTGACGCAGGACAGGCACACCGGAGCGTCTCGTCCGAGGCCCCGGCGAACTCACGTTCGGACACCGTTGCGGTCTGGGACTTTCCGCTGCGCGTCTGGCACTGGGCTCTCGCAGCCTCGGTGCTCGTCGCCTGCGTCACGCCCAACACCTACGATCGATTGCATCGGACGGCAGGCTATGCCGTCATCGGCCTGCTCGCCTTCAGGCTGATCTGGGGGCTGATCGGCAGCCGGCATTCGCTGTTCGCGCGGATCAGCCTCAAGCTGCGGGCGGCGCCTCAGTATATCCTGGGCATGCTGCGGGGAGAGACGGGGCGCTATCTCGGCCTGAACCCGGCAGGCGCTGCGATGCTGGTCGTGATGCTCGCGCTCCTGATCGTCTCGACCCTCAGTGGGCTCATGCAGGTCTCGGTCCGGTTCTTCGGCGTCGGCTGGATCGAGCAGGCGCATGCGCTGTCGTCCAATGCCATCATCGCATTGATCGCCGTGCACGTGCTCGGGACGTTGTGGATGAGCCTGCTGCAGCGTGAGAATTTGGCGCGTGCGATGCTCACGGGACGCAAGCGGGTGCCGGGCATCCTGCGTGCGGCGCCGCCTGCGGCACGCCCCGTTGTGACTGCGAGACGCAAGCCGGAGGCCGAGCCTGTTGTGCACGACGAGCACATTTCAGTCGTGCCGGATCTGCCGCCGCTGCGTACGAATCCGCAAGCTCCCGCCGCGACGAAGCCGCCGGGACCGGCGCGCATGCCGCGTTCGCTCAGCGTCCACGACAAGCGGCTCGGGGTCGGCAGGTAACCTCGTTGCGTTTCGATCGCATGTCCTCGACCGGCAATCAGCCGGCGAGGAAGTGCCGTCGTCGATGAGCGGCCACGCCGCGCTGAGAAAGCGCAAGGATGCATGGGGCGAACGCATGTTCGGCGCCGGAGCTGTCCCGATGATTCGGCGTTTGGCATCCGGATGATGCCGCAAGCTCGCCGCGATCGGCATGAGCCATTGTCGTCTTCGTAGCGCCTCGCCGGCTCCGCTATCGGGCGTGATGTCTCAGATCAGAACGGTCCGGAGCGCGAACTAAGTGGCATCGAGCAGCCATTGCGATTCGAGCGGAAAAAGCCGCTAGTTTCCTGGTCTTCGCTGCGTGACGTCGCGCGCATCGGCATCGGCGGATGCACTGCATGTCACGTCGTTGCTGGCGAAACTAACAAATCGACGCGCTTTGTCGCACACAACGAGTTTGCCAAAATTCGGCACGGCAAATTGCCGCATTCGAAACTTTATAGTCGTTCTACGAAGTGTCGGAGCCTCGCCGGGAGCGGCGGGCAGAGAAGACATCCGGCACACGGGTGAATTCGGGACAGGGACATACATCATGAAGCTCTTTCAGAACGTACTCGCCGCAGGAGCCGTCACGCTGCTGACCGGGGCGGTTGCAATGCCTGCGGGTGCAGCCGAGACCACCATCGAGATTTCGGTGAAGGACAACAAGTTTCAGCCGGCCGAGCTGAAGGCGCCGGCCGATACGCCGATCGTGTTCAAGGTCAAGAACCTGGATGGCGCGCCGGTCGAGTTCGAGAGCGAGCCGCTGCAGTTCGAGACGGTGATCAAGCCGAACATGGAGGGTGTCGTGAAGGTCAAGGCGCAGAAGCCCGGCCGCTACGAGTTCTTCGACGACTTCCACCAGGGCAACAAGGGCACGCTGGTCGTCGAGTGATCTGACCCAGGGTGATCTCAGGGCTTTCGCGGCGTCGTGACCCACGGCACGTCATCGCGCAAAGCCCGGTTTCGAAGACCTGCCGCACGCGATGGAGACGGTGTTTTTTGGAACGAGCAGGACGACAGACAGGCGCGCCCGGACGTCGCATTAGTGGCGACGTTCTGCGGTGTCGGGAGGAGCCGGTGGCGATCACCGTGCTGCTCGTGACACTGTTCGGGATCGCGCCGTCCTACGCCCAGACCGTCATTCCCGGCACGCAGGCCCGGGCCTATGCAGATCCCGGGACCAATGAGGGCGGGCCCGTCATCGTCGTCCCCAATCGCCGCCGCCAGCCGGCGCGGCCGGCGAATGGCACTGGTCCGGTGGTCATCCCGCAAGTGATCGTCTCGCCTGGCGGCACCGATCCTGAGCCGAAGACATCGGAGCAAATGGAGGAGCGACCGCCGGCGCGGACGACGCGCTCGCCGATCGATCCGGGAGCGGGTGCGCTGCCTCAGGCGGCGCGCCGCGAGCCCGCACCGCGTCTCGCACCTGTACGCAACGGTTTCTTCGGCGCACCCTCCGCGGGCCTTCTGGTCGGCGGCTGCCTGTCGACGCCGGGCCGGCTGTCGACGACGAATGTCCCCAATCGCTGCCTCGATGCGCTGGCCTTCGCCGTCAGTCCGCCGCCGGCGACCCGCGGCGTCCTGCCGCGCAATCTGCCGCCGATCCCGCGGCAGGATGCGCAGCCGATCCCGCCTGTTCTGGCCGACAAGCCGAAGATGCGGCTGCCGCCCGTCAATCGAGGACAGAAGCCTCAGGAGCAGCCGGCGCAGACGCCGCCGATGATGGAGGAGGACCCTTTCGAGCCCAAGGGCATCACGGTGGGAAACTTCATTCTAAAACCTGCCTTCGAGATGTCCTCCGGTTTCGACAGCAATCCCGGACGTGTGCCGCAAGGCAAGGGCTCCGCCTTCGTCAGCGTCGCGCCGGTCCTGCTCGTGCGCTCGCAGTTCGACAAGCATCTGCTCAACGCCGATGTGCGCGTCGGCTACATCGACTATGCCAAGCTCCGGCAGCTCTCGAGGCCCACCGTCGACGCGAAGGTGAATGGGCGCTACGACATCACCGATACGTTTGCGCTCAACGGCGAGGGCCACGTTGCCGTCGATGCCGATGACCCCGGCACGCCGCGTTTCGCCGGCCGCTTCGCCAAGATTCCGCTGGCATCGACCGTGGGCGGCTCCGCCGGAGTCACCAAACGGTTCGAGGATTTTGAAGTCTCGACCAAGGCCGCCATCGACCGGGTCGCGTTTCAGAATGCATCTCTGATGGACGGCCAGATCGTCAGCAACGCCGACCGCAACTTCGTGCAGTACGGCTCGCAGAGCCGCGTCACCTATAATCTCACGCCGGAGATCCGCCCCTTCGTCGACGTCGCGGTCGACCGCCGCGTTCACGACATCGCGGTCGATGCCGAGGGCTTCCGCCGCGACTCCACCGGTACGGCGGTCGAAGCGGGCGTGACCTTCAACTATGCGGACAAGCTGACCGGCGACGTCGCCGTTGGTTACCTGAATCGCCGCTATCAGGATCCGATGCTCAAGCCGGTCAACGGCTTCATTGCCGACGCCAATCTCACCTGGCAGTTCGCCAAGGAGACGGCGATCGCGCTCGGCGCCAAGTCGCAGGTGGTCGAGATCACCGAGCCCGGCATCTCCGGCGTTCTCAAGCGCGACGTCACCGTCGGCGTCGAGCACCAGTTCGAGCCGTGGCTGGTCGGCACCTTCCTCGCCGGCTACGGCCAGGACGCATTCACCGGAACGACCCGCGTCGACAACCGCTATCTCGTCGAGCTCGGCATGCTCTACAAATTCTCCCGCCTGCTCCAGTTCCGCGCCAGCGTCCGGCGCGAGGAGACGCGCTCGAACTTCCGCGAGAACAATCTGTCGGCGACGGTGGTGCAGGTCGGCGCCAGGGTGCAGTACTGATCAGCGATGCCCGGTGATCCGTCCCGTTAGCCAGCTACGCCGTGACTGGCAGGACGTGAACTTCAGACAGTTGAATACCAAGCTTTCTCCATGACCACGCTACTCATGGCGATCTGCAGCGTCGGCTTCACAGGTCAACCCTCATGGTGAGGAGCGCCGAAGGCGCGTCTCGAACCATGAGGCCAGCCGGGCCTCGCCCTTCGAGACACCCGCCTTCGGCGTGCTCCTCAGGGTGAGGGGCGAGATCGTGCATGGCAAATGCGAACGACCAATCGTTATGGTGTGCAGCGCCGCCCTTGGCTCTTGATCCTCATGGTGAGGAGCGCCGAAGGCGCGTCTCGAACCATGAGGCCAGCCGGGCCTCGCCCTTCGAGACGCCCGCCTTCGGCGTGCTCCTCAGGGTGAGGGGCGAGATCGTGCATGGCAAAATGCGAACGATCAATCGTTATGGTGTGCAGCGCCGCCCTTGGCTCTTGATCCTCGTGGTGAGGAGCGCCGGAGGCGCGTCTCGAACCATGAGGCCACGCCTCGAGCCTCGCCCCTCAAGACGCCTGGCCTGATGCGGCTCGTCGGCGTGACGGCTGAGGTCGTTCATCACCTGGCAAGGTAGCTCCGCGACTCCTCGCCATGAAAAAGCAGCGCCCGCGCAATGCAAGCGCTGCTCAGTCTGCAGATCGATGTGCGTTGGACCGCGCGACTACTTCTTCTGATTGAAGTTCACGTCGAGGCTGAAGCTGAACTGATCGTCGGTCAGTCCGGACGGCGGTGCCGGGACCGGATCGGAGCGCCGGATCATCGAGATCGCAGCGTCATCGAACATCGGGTCGCCGCAGGACTGCATGACGGAGGCCGACATCACCTTGCCGGCGCGGCTCAGCACCAGCGCGACCTTCACCGTGCCGGCGTGCTTCTTGCCGTCGGGATAGCGCTTGTGCAGCTCGAAATAGGCGCTGATCTTGCGACCCCAGTTCTCCGTCAGCTTCTGCTTGTCCTTGCCGAGGCCGACATTCGGCGCTTTCGCCGTCTCCGCGGGCGGCGCGGCCTCGTCGAGCGCCTTGCGTGCCGACTCCTGCTGCGCAGCCGACGCCACCGAGGCTTCGGCCTGCTGGGCGGCCTCCTGCTGCTCTTCCTTCTCGGGCTTCTTCGGTTCGTTCTGCGTGACGACTCGGTCGGCTTCCTCCTCGGTCTCGGTCGGCTTGTCCTTGACCGCGTCGGTTTCCTTCACCTCTGCCGTCTGCTGCATCTGCTCCGGCGCGGCCTCCGCCGCATCGCTGTCGGGGCCGGGCGGAAGGTCGTTCTCCTCGACCTGAGGCGAGGCCATCTCGAGGGCGAACTCGGCGCCGGCCGCGCCGAGGCCGCCTTCGGTGTCCTGGCCGCTGAGATGAACCACCGCGAGCGCCGCTCCGCCGCCGTGCAGCATCAATGCTCCGATCGCCGCCGAGATCCACAAGCGGCGGGTCGCTCCTTGATACTTGTGTTCGACCATTCTCTGCTTCCGTCGTTTCACTGGTTTCAATGAGCGGCTTGCGCTGCCGCTTGCGGGACACCTTCGACCGTGACCAGCTTGATCTTCGGGTAGCCGCCGGTCCGCAGCAGCTCCATTACGTCCATCAGCTCGCCATAGGCGACGCCGCGGTCGGCGCGCAGGAAGATGAACTTGTCCTTGGCGGCATCCGGAATGTGCTCGAGCGTGCTCACGAGGCTCGCCCGCTTCACCTGCTCCTCGCCGACAAACAGCGTGAGGTCCGGCTTGATGCTGACATAGATCGGCTTGTCCGGCTTCTTCTGCGGCGTCGCGCTCGATGTCGGGAGGTCGACGGGAACGTCGACCGTCGAGAGCGGCGCCGCCACCATGAAGATGATCAGCAGCACCAGGATCACGTCGATGAACGGGGTGACGTTGATGTCGGCGGATTCTCCGAGATCGTCGTCGCCATCGGCTTCCGAGAGAGAGACGGCCATAATCGCTTACTCCGCGGCCAGCGCCATCGGCGGCGACGAGTGGACGTGGATCGGCTCGAAGCCCCGGCCCTGCGGCGTATGGTGGCTCTGGCCGCGATCGAGATCGCGCGACAGCATGCGGGCGGTGGCGCCGGAGGAGCGGTTGACGAGCTCCATGTAGCCTTTGGTCACGCGGGTGAAGTGATTGTAGATGATCACGGCGGGGATCGCAGCCACGAGGCCGATGGCGGTCGCGAGCAGCGCCTCGGCGATGCCCGGAGCGACGACGGCGAGATTGGTCGTCTGCGACTTCGAGATGCCGATGAAGCTGTTCATGATGCCCCAGACGGTGCCGAACAGGCCGACGAAGGGCGAGATCGAGCCGATGGTGGCGAGCAGGCCCATGCCGGTGCGGCAGCGACGGCCTTCGGCGCGCACGATCTCGGAGAAGCTCGACGCGGCACGTTCGTTGACGCCGTGCGGCGGCAGCTCCGACGACATCCGGATCTCATGCATCGCTGCATCGATCAGCACCGTGAGCACGCTCTGCTTCGAGCCCAGAGCGAGCTTGGCTTCAGACAGCCAGCGCACGTCGTCGACCTTGCGGAGCGCGCTGCTCAGCTTGCGGCGGAGAACAGCGAATTCGACGGTCTTGGCGATGAACACGGTCCAGGTGGCGAGCGAGGCCAGTGCGAGGCCCATCATCACCGACTTCACCAGGATGTCGGCGGCGAGGAACATCGACCACGGCGACAGGTCATGCGGAACGTGGGCTGCTGCTTGCGCAGCGGACTGCGCCGGCTTCTCTGCCTGTTCCTTCGGCTTGTCGGCCGCCGCCGCGTCGGTCACGGCTTCCGTGGCGGCGGGTGCCTGCGCGTCGGCCACTGCAGCAGCGGACGTCTGGCCTGTGGTGGCGGCGGGCGTCGGCGCAGCGCTGGTCGTTGCTGCGGGAGTCGTTGCAGCGGGCGCAGGTGCGGCAGAGGCGGGTGCAGTCGCCGGTTGCGCTTGCGCCGTCTGTGCTGCAGCCGGCGGTGTCGTTGCCTGTCCGGTGGTGACAGGCTTCGGTGCCGTTGTCTGAGACGGAGCCGATGCCGGGGTCGCGGCCGTTGCCGTCGGAGTCGGGACGCTCTTTGCTGCGGCGGTGCTCGCCGGAGTCGTTGTTGCGGTCTGCGGCGCAGTCGCAGCCTGGCCAGGCTTCGGCGCGGCGGCCGGCTGCTCGGCATGCGCAACCGCGCCGGCCGAAACGGCGGCAATCACCGCTCCTACGTAAAGAACGTTCCTGAACATGTTGCTGCACACCCCTTGGTAGTTAAACTTGCCGTAATGTTTCCTGGCGTAAGCGGGCTGTTTTGAGACGACGCGTTGACTCAAAGCGGGTCCATCGATGTCGGCAATCAAGCCGGCGCGTGCGATGCGATGTGTAGGACCGAATCCGGCGATCACCGGATCGACGCGCAAGGCGGTCGCGACTGAGCTAACTATCTGAAAGCTTTGAACTGGAATGATTCGAATGATGCGTGCGCTCGCAACCGGACACACCGGTCACGCAATTGCCGCCGTTCCGTCTTCCATCGATTCTAATTAGCCGGCGCCGTCGACGTGAGCGGAACAGTCTCGCTTACGTCTGCTGAAGCGCAGTTTCGGAGACGCTATCCCGTCTGCCGCGACGCAGATGGGGAATCGAAACGAATCAACGGGCCGATGGGTTCGGTCTTGCACATACTGCGCGACCTGATTGCACATCGTGATCAATCAAAGTCCCGCGCGGTCTGCGTCTGCTGCGAGTTTGCGAACGTGCACACAAGACGTGCAACCCATAAAGGGAACTGATCGGGGAGAGAGGGCGCCCGCCTTTGGTTCGGCCCGCGCGAGGTATGTCGGATTCACTGATGTCGGCCGAATGAGATCGTCCGCCGCTTGCGTCGCCTTTGGGAGATCGCTGCAGTTGGAGGCGAATTCGCCGGACAATCCGGGAGATGATCCAGAAAATGCAAGAGCCAGGCTGCTCCGTCGGTGGAGCCCGGCTCCTTGCCGATCGCGATCGCTGGTTGAACCGCGGGGAGCGGGAAATGTGGACTCAGGCCTCGGCCCAGTAGCGGATCAGGTTGTGATAGAGGCCGGTCAGACGCACCATCTCCGGATCGTCGCGCCCGAGCCGCTGCGACAATCCCTGGATCGTGGTGTCCAAGTCGAAGATCATGCTGCGGGCGAGGGGATCGCGGATCATGCTCTGCAGCCAGAAGAACGAGGCGACGCGAACGCCACGCGTCACCGGCGTGACCATGTGCAGGCTGGAGGCGGGATACAGCACGAGATCGCCGGCCGGCAGCTTCACTTCGTGCGAGCCGTAGAGATCCTCGATGACGAGCTCGCCGCCGTCATATTCTTCGGGCTCCGAGAGAAACAGCGTGACGGAGAGGTCGGTGCGGATGCGCAGGCCGGTCAGCTTGTCGCCGCGCACCGCGTTGTCGACGTGGATGCCGAAATGATGGCCGGCGTCGGCGGCGTAGCGGTTGAACAGCGGCGGGAAGATCTGCTGCGGGATGGCGGCGGCGAGAAACCGGGGATTGGCGGTCATCGCCGAAATGATGCGGTGGCCGAGCTTGCGCGCCACCTCGCTGTCGGGCGGCAGCTGCTCGTTGCGCTTCACCATGGCCGACTGGGCGCCGGCCGTCGAGCGGCCGTCCTCCCAGTCGCTTTGGTCCATGATGCGGCGGAAGTCCGCCACATCGTCTTTGCTTAGAATTCCGGGGACACAGATCAGCATGAACTCATCAACTCGCGAATGTACCCGGCGTGGATCGTCAGGCGATCAAAAGCGTCCCGACAGGACGATCGATGCGCTTCTGCCCGGTCCGACGAAGGTGAACGGCGCGGCACTCTGATAGAAGGCGTCGTAGTAGAGCTTGTCGAAGATGTTGGCAACGAACAGCTTCGCGGTCCAGTTCTTGTCGAGCTTGGCTTCCGCGAAGGCATCGAAGCGCCAGTAGCTCGGCAGCTCCGTGCCCTGGTTGGCCGCGAGCCAGGTACCGCCGAAGATCTTCGAGCGGTACACGGCCTGGCCGCCGATCTCCCAGGTATCGTTGATCTGGTACTTCGTCAGCAGGCTGAACGACTGGTGTGCGGTGTTGGCGAGCTGCAGGCCGACATTGCTGGCGAACAGCGCGGTGTTGGCCGGCAGGATGTTCGACTTGGTCACCTCGGATTGCATCAGCACGAGGCCGCCGAAGATGCTCCATTTGTCGGTCAGCTTGCCGCCCGCCTGCAGGTCGATGCCGCGGATGCGGTAGGCTGCGCCGGCCGAGATACACGGCACGTTGCCCGAGGTGGCGTTGTAGGGGCACGCCGCCGTCGCCGTCTGTCTCGTGACGTTGAACGACTCGCGGGCATTCTCCTTCTCGGTCTGAAACAAGGCACCGGTCACCAGCAGGCGGCCGTCGAGCAGCTCCCATTTGGTGCCGATCTCGATCGAGGTGTTCTTCTCGGGCCCGAACACCTGGTTGGCCCCGCCATTGGTGACCGCCGTCAGACCGCCATAGGCGGCGCTGAGACCATCGAACTCCGCGCCCACCGGGTTCGACGACGTCGCATAGGCCGCATAGAAGCTCGCATAGGGCACCGGCTTCAAGGTCAGGCCGAGATTGAAGTTCGGCAGGCCGCTGGAGGCGGCGGTCGAACCCGGCGTGTTGGCGACGCCGTTGACGGTGCCGAAGCCGTCGACCCGGACGTCGTATTTGTCATAGCGGACACCGCCGTTGAGGATCACGAGATCCCGGTAGTTGACGCTGTCGAGCGCATAGACGCTCACCGTGTCGACCTTGAGGTTGGTCGGGAATTGGCTCAGCGATGGAATGCCGAACGGCAGGTTGGTGAACTGCGGGTTGAACACGCTCACATTGGAAAGTGAGCCATTGCCTGCGAAAGGAAGGCCCTGCTGCTCGGAGGTGAGACCGGTGTAGCTGTTGATGAGTGCCTTTTCCTGCGACACTTCGAGGCCGGCGACCAGGGTGTGCCTGAAGGCACCGGTGTCGAACTTGTAGGTCGCATCGAGCTGATTGGCGAGCACGTCGGTCTGCTGGAAGCGGCTCTGCGGGTTGGCGCGGATCACCGAGTTCTCGATCGGATTGGTGATGGTCGCGCCTTCCGGCAGCGTGCCGATATAGTTGAGTGTCGAGCGCGACACCCGGACCTTGTCCGAGATCGTCAGGTCGGGGGTGATCTTCACCTCGGCGTTGATCGTGCCGATGTCCTGGCCGATGCGCTGGAAGTCGCGGTTGACGAAGCCGTACCACGCGTTGCGCGGCGAGCCGACCTCCGGGAACGGCGCGCCCGCCGTGAGCGTGCTCGGACGGTAATACGGCACGCCGAAGTCCGGGCGGCCCGAAACCTCGGTGTGGATGTAGTTGGTCGCGAGCGTCACGGTGTCGAGCGGCGTCCACTTGGTGGCGATGAAGCCGCCATTGCGGTTGTCGGTCACGTAGTCGCGCCCGGCGACGCCTGCATCCTGGAACAGGCCGCCGACGCGCGCGGCGAAGGTCGGGGTGATCTTCTGGTTGACGTCGATCACCACGCGCTTGGTCTGGTCGGTGCCGAGCGTGGTGTCCATGTTGTAGAAGCTGTTGTCGGTCGTGGCCTGCTTGGTCACGATATTGATCGCGCCGCCGGTGGTGCCGCGGCCGGCGAAGGAGGAGGCCGGGCCGCGCAGGATCTCGACCTGCTCGGTGAAGAAGTTCTCGCGCACCGACACGCCGGCGTCGCGCACGCCGTCGATGAACACGTCGTTGCGCGCGTCGAAGCCGCGGATGAAGAATCGGTCGCCGAACGCGTTGCCGCCTTCGCCGGTGCCGAGCGTCACGCCGGCGGTCGACAGCACGGCGGATTTCAAGCTGGTGGAGTTCTTGTCCGCCAGGATCTCCTTGCTCAGCACCGTGACCGTCTTCGGCGTGTTCAGGAGCTTCTCGGGAAATTTGCCGGAGGCCTGCAGCCGCTCACCCTTGTAGTCGGAGGCGGGGCTGGAATAGGGGTTGCGGTCGGGCGGCAGGTTGCTCTTCGGCGCCGCAGCCTGTTGCTGCTGCTGCTGCTGACGGGCCGCGCGGCGCATCGCGTCGCGCGCGCGGATCTGCTCGGCGCTCGGGCGCGAGGCGGCCGGCTTGGGACGCGCCACGGGGGCTTCGACGTTGACGGAGGGCAGCGGCGCCTGCTGGGCTTCGGCACTCGAGAACGACGCGACCGCGATCAGGCTCGCGACCGCCGAGACCTTCACGCCGGACATCTCAGCGGATGGTTCCTCTGCGTGCCAGCTTGCTCCACGCAAGCTCCTTGGAAAGACTGCCTTACCCATACTCGACCACCCCATTCGTTACGCAACTTGAGACTTGGGCTTGGAACCCTCCGGTTCCCCTCGGGAACCTCGGGTTCGTTGAACGCCGCAACCGGCCCGTACCAGTTGCGAATGCAAGTCAAGAAGCGGGGGAAAGCGGTCCAAAGCTGGTTCCGCTCATGGCCGGAATGCGAAAAGTTTCAATCCGTTTCCGAGAATGACAATTGTTCGCATGCTGTCGCATTGCGGCAACAGATGAAACCTCCTGGTTGCGCCTGCGGACAGGCTTCAATCCTGGATCAAGCGAGTAGCGGCTCCTGATACCGCTGGATGACTCCAGTACCTGCGTCGGAATGTCTCAGGTTGCGGCGTTTCGTCTCGCCTTCGCACCCGCCGCACCTGCGAGGTGCGGCGGGAATCCGGCAACATCGTTGCTCATTCGTGATTGGCCTCTTCAGAACTTCGCGGTGGTGATCAAGTAGAAGGCCCGGCCCGGAGCGACCTGCGTGAACGGCACGTTGCTGCGGTAGAAGGTGTCGTAATAGAGCTGGTTGGTGATGTTCTGGGCGTAGAGCTTCGCGCTCCAGTTCTTGTCGAACTGCTTCTCGATGAAGGCATCGAAGCGCCAGTAGCTCGGCAGCTCGTTGCCGGTGTTGGCCGCGAAGGTGCCGCCGAACACTTTCGAGCGGTACACCGCCTGGCCGCCGATCTCCCAGCCGTCGTCGAGCTTGTACTTCGAGAGCACGCTCAGCGACTGGTGGGCGATGTTGGCGAGCTGCAGGCCGGCGTTGGAGGCGACGCCGCTCTGCGTCACCTTGGACTGCATCAGCACCAGGCCGCCGAAGATGCTCCAGCGATCGGTCAGCTTGCCCTCCGCCTCGATGTCGATGCCCTGGATGCGGTAGGCGGCGCCCGAGGTCAGCAGGCCGTTGACGGTCTCGCGGGCATTGTCCTTGGTGGTCTGGAACAGCGCGCCGGTCACCAGCAGGTGCCGGTCGAACAGCTCCCATTTGGTGCCGACCTCCGCGCCCTTGTTGCGCTCCGGCCCGAGGATGATGGTGCTGTTCGGCGGGATGCCGCCGTAATCCGTCGCGGTGCCGTCGAGCTCCGAGCCGAACGGATTGGCCGAGGTCGCATAGGCCGCATAGAGGCTGGCGATCGGCAGCGGCTTGTAGACCAGGCCGAGATTGTAGTTGATCAGGTCGGAATCGACTGTCGCCGACGCCGTGTTGTTCGACGAGCGCATCGCATACCCGTCATAGCGCAGGCCGCCGGTGAAGATCAGCGTGTCGCGCCAGTTCGCGGTGTCGATGAGATAGGCGCTCTTGCTGTCGACGTCGTAGCGGGTCGGGTTGCCGGTCAGATAGCCCACGGTCGTGAACGGCAGGTTGGTATAGGCCGGGCTGAACATGTTCTGGTTCTGTAGCCCGCCGGTGGCGGTGCCCTGCGTTCCGAACGCCTCGGAGGCGAGGCCGGCATAGCGGTCGATCGAGATGTTCTCCTTGGAGAACTCCGTGCCGACAACCGTGGTGTGCTTGACCGGTCCGGTGTCGAACTTGATCGTCAGGTCGTTCTGGTTGGCGCAGTTGTCGACCGTCTGATAGCGGCTCTGCGGGCTGGCGTTGAAGACCCATTTGGTCGGATCCGGGCTCGCCGTTCCGGTCACGCTCGCATTGGGCAGGGTGCCGATATAGTTCAGCTCGGAATGCTCGCCGCGCAGCTTGCTCGAGAAGGTGACGCTGTCGCTGAGCTTCAGCTCACCGGCCAGCGTGCCGAAATCCTGCCGCGCCGCCTGGAAGTCGCGGTTGAGGAAGCCGTACCAGGTGTTGCGCGGGATGCCGGCCGAGGTGACCGGAATGTTGCCCTGCTTGTAGAACGGCACGCCGAAATCCGGATAGCCGGAGAGATCGGTGTGGACGTAGTTGGTCGTCACCTTCAGCGAGTCGTTCGGCGTCCACTTGGTCGAGACGAAGCCGCCCCAGCGATCGTCCGTGACGTGGTCGCGCCCCGCCACATTGGCATCCTGGAACAGGCCGCCGGTGCGCACGGAGAAGGTCGGCGAGATCGTCTGGTTGACGTCGAGCGTGACGCGCTTGGTCTGGTCGGTGCCGATGGTCGACTCGGCATTGGTGAAATTACGGTCGCCGGCCTGCTTGGTGATGATGTTGATGGCGCCGCCGGCGGTGCCGCGTCCGGCATAGGCCGACGCAGGCCCGCGCAGGATCTCGACCTGCTCGGTGAAGAAGTTCTCGCGCACCGACACCGCGGGATCGCGGATGCCGTCGATGAAGATGTCGTTGCGGGCGTCGAAGCCGCGGATGAAGAAGCGGTCGCCGAACGCGTTGCCGCCTTCGCCGGAGCCGAGCGTGACGCCGGCGGTGGAGCGGCCGACCTCCTTCAGGGTGGTGATGCGCTTGTCCTCCATCACCTCCTTGCTCATCACGGTGATGGTCTTCGGCGTATTCACCAGCTTCTCGGTGAACTTGCCGGAGGCGACGCGATCGACCTTATAGGGCGCGGCGGCATCGGCATAAGGATTGGCATCGGGCGGCGTCTGCGGGCCGGTCGGCGCCTGCGGCTGTCGCTGCGGCTGGCGCGCGGCGCGGCGCAGCGCGCTACGGGCGCGGATCTGGTCGGCCGACGGACGCGACGCCGCCGGCTTGGCGCGCGTCGCCGGCGCTTCGACGGTGACGGACGGCAGCGGCGCCTGTTGCGCCTCGGCCCCCGAGAACGACGCCACCGCGATCAGGCTCGCCACCGCCGACACCTTCACGCCGGAGATGTCCCTCCCGGTCATGTCGGGGGCGGGGGCCCCTCGATGCGCCGCCCCGGCGCGCAAGCTTGCTGGAAAAACGGCTTGTCCCATACTCAACCACCCCATTGGATACGCAGAACTGACTCTTGGTGCGTGATCCGCAATTGGCCCGTTCCAATTGCGAATGCCTCTCCACAAGGGGGTGGAATGGGACCGAAACTGGTTCCCTGGGTGGCGGAACCAGGAATATGCATGTGATAATCAGTCGCATCTAGCGATGTGACGCTTGCCGGCCGTGAGATACCGTCTCGCGCGAAGATGCCCCGCCGGGGCGCATCCCCTGTGGGTTTCACCAATGCCGGGTGAGCTGAGGGGCGCGATCAGCCGCGCTCGGCGATGATCGCGATCGGTCCGCCGCCGTCCGGGCCCTGATGCTCGGCGCCGCCGGAGACGAACAGGTCGGTGAAGCCGAACAATCCGGCCAGGGCCCCGCCGACGAAGGCGCGGGCATGGCGGGTCGAGGAGATGTCGCTGTCGTCGAGCATGGTATGGCGGCGTCCGCGCAGCCTGCCGCTCTGCGCCGCCTCCGCCTTGGCCAGCACCGCGGCGATGCGGCCGCGGGCGGCCTCCGGCACCTGGCCCGCCACATCGAGCCCGAGCCGGGCCAACGCGGCCCGCGCCGGCTCGATATCGATCGCGTCGCGCATGACGGCGTGGTCGATGCCGAGCGGCCCGCTCCAATCCGCGGACATGCCGGCCACCATGATCTCGTGATCGAGCAGCTCGACCCCGCCCGAGGTGGCGGCGCGCTCGCTATAGCGCGTGTAGTCCGCGCAGATCATGGCGTCCGACAAATCGGAGAGCGCGATCTCGCCGAGCGCGACGCCGACCCCGAGCGCCGAAGCGCCGCGCGAGAATCCCATCGACTTCAAAGTATCGCGCACGGCGGTGCGGGCGCCCCGCGCCTCCGCCGCCTCGATCCGCTCCATCGTCAGAAGCGGGCATTTCACCTGGACGTAGTGGACATCGGCGGCATCCCTGATGCCGGCATCGGCCATCGCGGCGCGCACGCCGGCGGCGACCTGCTCGACCTGCGGCAGCCGGCCGAGATGCTCGCTCGGCAGCACCGGCGTCCGCGCGCGCCCCAGCGCCAGCGATTTGGTATGGGCGCGCGGTGCGCCGCCGTCATCCTTGCGCGCCTCGAACACGATCATGTGCGGCGACAGCGCGCCCTCGGTACCGCCGGACATCACCATCGCGATCTGCCGGACCGCGTCCGCCGGCAGATGTTTTTCGAGCAGCGTCTCCAGCGAGCGCACCGCAAAGGCGCGGGTGAAGTCGTTGACGCAGCCATTGCCCTCGGTCTTGCCGAGAATGGCGACGATGCCGGCCGGGTCGATCGCGCCTTGCGCGATCGCCGCCTGCAGCGCGCCGACATCGTCGGGCCCTCGCATCGGCAGGCGGTGAACGGCGGCGCGGCGCAAGGCGGTCGGCATGTCCAGGGGCTCCCGGTGAGTGTCGCGCCGAGGATAGGCAATCACGATGCCGCGCGCGATGCTGTTGCGGGATGGCCGGCATGCTATCCTCGCCATTCCCGTTTCCGAACGTCCCGGTGATCCATGGCTCTCTGGACCTGCTCACAATGCGGCGCGCAGTTTCCCGACACCCCAGTGCCGCCGGCCCATTGCGCCGTCTGCGAGGACGAGCGGCAATATGTGAACTGGAAGGGCCAGAGCTTCCTCAGCCGCGACGAACTGGCGACCCGCCATCAGGTCGTCTGCCGCGAGGATGACGGCCTGACCGGCCTCGCCTTGGAGCCGAGCTTCGCGATCGGCCAGCGCGCGCTGCTGATCCCCGAGCCGGACGGCTGCGTGATGTGGGACTGCATCCCCTTGGCGACCGAGGCGGCGATCGCGGAGGTGCGCGCGCTCGGCGGGCTCAAGGCGATCGCGATCTCGCATCCGCATTACTATGGCGCGGTCGCCGATTGGAGCGCGGCGTTCGGCAACGCGCCGGCCTATCTGCATGGCGATGACGCCGCCTTCGTCACCCGGCCGCATCCTTCCATCGTGCCATGGACCGGCGACACGCTGCAGATCTCCGACGACATCAGTCTGCTGCGCACCGGCGGCCATTTCGCCGGCGCGACCATGCTGCATTGGCGCCGCGGCGCCGGCGGCAAAGGCGCGCTGTTCGCCGGCGACATCGCCATGGTGGCGATGGACCGTCGCCATGTCAGCTTCATGTATTCCTATCCGAACTACATCCCGCTCGGCCCCACCGCCGTGCGCCGCATCGCCGACGCGGTTGCGCCGCTGGCCTTCGATCGCATCTACGGCGCCTGGTGGCAGAAGAACGTCGCCGAGGACGGAAGAGCGGCGTTCGACCGTTCCGTGACGCGCTATCTCAAGGCGATCGCGTGAACTGAGCACCCGGTGCAAGTGGCGTCTCCCGACATGAGCGCGCTGGTCATGGTTCATGTGCACTCGCGCGCTCGGCGCAAATTCTCTGCATAATTAGTTTGTTCATGGTCGATTTTCCGGACGGTCCAACCCGAACGCTCGCTGCCAGCCTCTCCCCGCGTGCGGGGAGAGGCCGGATTGCATCGACAGATGCAATCCGGGTGAGGGGGGCTCTCCGCACGGTCGGTGGGTGTGGCTGCCCCTCACCCCAACCCTCTCCCCGTAAGAACGGGGCGAGGGAGCGCACCGACCTCGCCGCGCCGACGTTCGCAGCGCCGCCCACGGCGCTTGACCCTCATGGTGAGGAGGCGCGTAGCGCCGTCTCGAACCATGAGGCCCGGCTGTTTCCCGATTGATCCTCGTCGACGCGTCCCACGTTTATTCGCTGAAAGCGGCCGCGCCGCCGCACAGGGAGACATGGTCATGCAACGCATCGCGCCGGGACCCGGGCAGGAGTCGGTGTGGGACTATCCGCGGCCGCCGCGGCTGGAGCGTTGCGCGGCGCGGCTGCGCGTGGTGTTCGCCGGTGTCACGATCGCCGACACGCAGGGCGGTTATCGCGTGCTCGAGACCAGCCACCCGCCGGTCTACTACCTCCCGCCACAGGATGTTGCGATGCAGTGGCTGCGTCCCGCGCCGGGCCGCTCGTTCTGCGAGTTCAAGGGCTTTGCGAGCTATTGGACGATCGATGTCGATGGCCGGGTGTCGGAGCAGGCGGCGTGGAGCTACCAGCAGCCGACGCCGGCCTTCGCGCCGATCGCCGGCCATCTGGCCTTCTATGCCTCCCGCGTCGACGCCTGCTTCGTCGGCGACGAGCGCGTGGCCGCCCAGGAGGGCGATTTCTATGGCGGCTGGATCACCTCGGCGGTGGTCGGGCCGTTCAAGGGCGCGCCGGGCACGCGGCATTGGTAGGCGGCGCGATCGGCTGAACCGCGGCGGCCGACCGATCGTATAGTCCAATGTGGTCGGCGCGGGCGGCTTTGCACCGCGGCAGATCATGGAGGGGACCAGCGGCATGCCGGGCGTCCTCTCCAATTTCCCTGTTCGCGACATCCGGGGGGCAACGCCATGCGACGGCTGATGAAGTTCCTGCATACGATGGGCGCGATCGGCATGATGGGAGCGATGGCCTGTCTCGTCGTGCTGCTCGGGATGATCCCGCAGCCCTCGGTGTCGCTGGCGCACTACGCCGAGATGCGCGCGGCGATGGGAGCGATCGTGCGCTACGTGTTCTTCCCGTCGCTCGGCCTGACCCTGGTCGCCGGCCTGCTCGCCATCGCCATCAACCGCGCGCTGCACAGCGCCGGCTGGGCGCTCGCCAAGCTCGCCTCCGGCATCCTCGTCTTCGAATGGGGCTTCGCCGCCGTGCAGGGCCCGATGCAGGAAGCCGCCGACGAAGCCGCCCGCGCCGTCGCCGGCCAGATCGACCCCGCAACCCTCAGCCCCAATTTCGGCACCGAGCAGGGCGCCATCTGGGTCATGCTCGGCGTCGCCACGGTCAACGTCATCCTCGGCGTCTGGCGGCCGAAGTTTACGAACCTGCCGGATTGAAGCGGGCTGCAGCCTCCTGGTCACACACGCTTCTAATCTCGCCCGCGGGCGCGGTGGCCGTTAATGCGCCCTCGCCCCCAAGGCGAAGCGAAGCTTCGCCAGGGCGGGAGAGGGCATGTAGGACAGAGCAACGACCTCGCTTGGGTGAGGGGTATGTCTCCGCGAGCTCGGCGTGCCGAGAGAGACCCCTCACCAAACCGAGCAACAGGATGGGCCGTCGATGCCCTCTCCCACAAGGGGCGAGGGCACTGCATCGCGCAGCGGTGCGGAGGCTAATGCTGTTCCGTCGGACATCTAACGCAGCTCTTCCAGCCGAAGTCGCAGTGGCAGTGACTGCGCCTTCCGCCGCCAAAGCAAGGCGTATCCTGCAAACAGAATGAGCTTGCTATTTTTCAGAAATCATGTTTATCTTCCTCCATCCCGCCTCGAGCAGAGGGACGGACGCGTCGTCACGAACGTGAGGTGGGCTGCGATGGACGTGGCGGCGGCGCTGGACGAGCGCCTGGCCGGCACGGACGGCGAAGTCGTGTGGTCCTGGCCTCTCGACGCTGAGGTCAAGTCCGCTGTCGATGCTGTGACGGCTCGCGCGGGCGATGGGGGCAAGAACGCCGATCCCCAGGGAGAGCACGAAGGACACCGTAAAACCATTGCGCGGGGGAGGCCGCTTGGTGGCCCGACCTGTGGTGACTGCCGCCTGCTTTCCTTGTTGCAGGCGGGCCATGGGCCGCGGTCAGCACCCGGCCTTCCCCGCGCCCTCTCGGTTTCGGAAGGGCTGACGGCCGTATCACCCGGGCACATCGTGCCGCGGGATCGTGAGCGCGCATGCCCCTTGGCGTCATGAAAAAGCTGTCCATCGACCTCGGGAGATCGGGGACATGGATCTCATCACTCACAACACGCACGAGGGCAGCGCTGAGCGGCGCCGCCGTCGTCCTTGGTCGAAGCTCTCACAGCTGCGTTGCGCGCAGCTCGATGGTCACGGGCGTGCCCGTACGCTTGGTTGTCGGATCGGCCGGCATCTGCAGCACGCGGGCGCGCTGGCCGGTGGCGAGGTCGGTGACCTTGACGATGCGGCCGTTGGAGAATTCGAGCGCGTCGTGGTGCTCGGTCGGCTTGTTGGTGTCGACCTGGCGGAAGCGGGCAAGATGGGCGCCGACCTTGCGGCGGAAGAAGAAGCCCTTGATCCGCACGTCGCCCTCGAAGGCGAGCTCGGTGCCCGGACGCAGGCACACCGCCGTCAAGGGATCGTCCTTGGTCGAGAAGCCGCGGGTCTCCGTGCCGGGGAAGCGACAGGAGACCAGCACGTCGTCGATCTTGGCATCACGGGAGGAGACAGTATGGAGGCTGTAGTCACACATGGAAAGCTCCTGAAGGCACCACCAGCACTGAGGCCGCAACGGCGCAGCAGAGAAGTCGTTCCATGATGTTGAAGCTGTGGCCTGGTTCCACCGCCCGCGCAACGGGCGGTGGAGGCGCGAGCGGCGCATCAGGTGAGATGCGCGGCTTCCTCGGCGTCGTCGTCCTCGGCCGCGCCCCAATGCGAGGCGTCCTTGATGGTCGGGTCGATCAGCTCGCCGCGCAGCAGCGCCAGCGGCGACTTCCAGTACAGCGCGATGTTGTGGAAGGGGTCGGTGAGCACCTTGAACGCCCAGATCAGGCCGGTCGCAACATCCTGCGTTGCAAACAGCTGGATCACGCGAAACAGGCCGCCGCCGATGCCGACCGCGAGCCAGAGCACGCCGACGTGACGGATGAAATCCATCCGGGTCGCGGGTGCCTCGAACAGGCCGAACAAAGTGGGGAACGCGAACAGCGCGACCGGCACCAGGCCCCACACCGTGAGCAGGATGATCTTGCGCGTCTGATTATAGCCGACCTTGACCGCTTCCTTGTAGTCGTTGGTCACGCCGTTGACGTGGTCATAGCCGTTCGGCTCGAAGAAGAAATGTCCCGTCTGGCGCGTCAGCATCGCCAGCCAGCCGACCAGGCCGGCCATCGCCGGATCTTTCAACAGCAGGGCGTAGCAGACCAGGAAGATCACGGCGCTGACCAGATGCAGCGTCTGATTGATCCGGCTCTGATGATAGTAGCGATAGTCGTCGAAGCGCTGCGTCTGCAGGACTTTGTAGTAGCGCGGCATGCGAATCCCCGTGGCGTTGTGGAGCGGGATCGAGCCGTAGAGCGCTTCAATGAAGCTGAGGTGACATTATGATGTTGTCACAATGAATGTGCTCGGTGCGGAGAGATATTTGTTGCGGATGCAACAAATAGGCGGCGCGGCGCACCAAGCGTATCGGACAACATGCGCCGGCTCGGTGATTCCAGTCATTGATCCATGTCAAATCACCGCATTCGCTTCCAGCCGCACGAGCGGTGCACCCCCTCTCCCCGTTCTTCACGGGGAGAGGGCTGGGGTGAGGGGCGGCCGCACGGGAGGTACAAGCGGAGAGACGGATCCCCTTTACACGGATTGTTTCTGACGATGCGATCCCACCTATCATGGCGAGCGAAGCTCGTCAGGGTGAGGAGTACAAGTCCGACGGCGAGCACCACCCGTGCGGGTGCCCCTCACCCCGACCCTCTCCCCGTAAGAACGGGGAGAGGGAGCGCACCGCCCGGGCGGATGGCGCGCCGCCGGCCGCGGCCGCAAGCCCCGCTCAAACTCTTGATCACGGCAACGTCGGCGCTATATCGACGGTCTCTCCTCCACCGCCATTCTGTCCGGGAAGACGCATGACGATGACCGACACCGCCGCCGTATCCCATTCGTTTCAGGCCGAAGTCTCCGAGCTGCTGCACCTGATGGTGCACTCGGTCTATTCCGAGACCGATATTTTCCTTCGCGAATTGATTTCCAACGCCTCCGACGCCTGTGACAAGCTCCGCTACGAGGCGATTGCCCGGCCAGAGCTCATCGGCGAGGGCGAGCCGCCGCAGATCCGGATCATCCCGAACAAGGCGTCCAGCACCCTGACCATCGCCGACAGCGGCATCGGCATGGACCGCCAGGAGCTGATCGACCATCTCGGCACCATCGCCCGCTCCGGCACCAAGGCCTTCGTGCAGAAGCTGTCGGAAGCCAAGGACGGCACCGGCCTGATCGGCCAGTTCGGCGTCGGCTTCTATTCGGCCTTCATGGTGGCCGACCGCATCACCGTGATCAGCCGCCGCGCCGGCGGGGACGAGGTCTGGACCTGGACCTCCACGGGCGGCGCCGGCTTCGAGGTGGCGCCGGCCTCCGAGGAGGACGCCAAGAGGGTGGCGCGCGGCACCGAGATCGTGCTGCACCTCAAGGACGACGCCAAGAAATATCTCGAGCCTTTCGAAATCGAGCGCATCGTTACCGCCTATTCCGACAACATCCAGTTCCCGATCATGCTGGTCGCCGAGGAGGGCGAGCCGCGCCAGATCAACTCGGCGAGCGCGCTGTGGCAGCGCTCCAAGTCGGAGCTGTCGGCGGAGGATTACGCCAAGGCCTACAAGTCGATCGCCAATGCCTTCGACGAGCCGGCAATGACGCTGCACTACCGCGCCGAGGGCCGCTATTCCTACGCCGTGCTGCTGTTCGCGCCCTCGACCAAGCCGTTCGACCTGTTCGAGCCGGCGCGCAAGGGCAAGGTCAAGCTCTATGTCCGCCGGGTCTTCATCACCGACGACGCCGATCTGATGCCGGCGTACCTGCGCTTCATCCGCGGCGTGATCGACAGCGAGGATTTGCCGCTCAATCTGTCGCGCGAGATGCTGCAGAACAATCCGCAGCTCGGCCAGATCCGCAAAGCCGTGACGACGCGGGTGATCAGCGAACTGGAGCAGCTCGCCGAGAAGGACGCGGCGAACTTCGACAAGATCTGGGATTCGTTCGGCGCCGTCATCAAGGAAGGCCTGTACGAGGACTTCGAGCGCCGCGACAAGCTGCTGGCGCTGTCGCGCTTCACCACGACGACCGGCGAGAAGCGCTCGCTGAAGCAGTATGTCGAGGGCCTCAAGGAGAACCAGACCGAGATCTACTTCCTGGTCGGCGACAGCCTGGAGCGGCTGAAGTCCAACCCGCGGCTCGAGGCGGCCAAGGCGCGCGGCGTCGAGGTGCTGCTCTTGACCGATCCGGTCGACGCGTTCTGGACCTCGGCGCGGCTCGAGTTCGACGGCAAGCCGCTGAAGTCGCTGAGCCAGGGCGACATCAATTTCGATCCGATCCCGGTGACCGAGGCGGCGGCCGAGGACGAGGCCAAGCCTGCCGCGGACGAGGCGAATACGATAGCGCTCATCAAGGCGAGCCTCGGCGATCACGTCACCGATGTGAAGGTCTCGACCCGTCTGACCAGCAGTGCGTCGTGTCTCGTGGCCGGCAGCCATGGGCCGGATCGCGAGCTGGAGCGCATTCTCTCGCAGCAGGCGCGCGGCGCCCGCACCAAGCCGATTCTGGAGATCAACCTGCGCCATCCGCTGGTCGTTGCGGTCGCGAAGGCGGCGGCCGACAAGGCGAAGGTCGACGACCTCTCGTTCCTGCTGCTGGAGCAGGCGCAGATCCTCGACGGCGAGTTGCCGGAAGATCCTTCGGCCTTTGCAGCCCGGCTCAACCGGCTGGTGCTGCAGGGCGTGGCGGCATGAGGTGACGACGGGCGGGCGCCACGGCCTATTTGGTGGGGTCCGCCTGCGCGGCCACGAGCTTGCGCCAGCGCATCACCTCGGCCCGGTAGGTCGAGGCATAGACGCCGGTGTCGCCGGTGATCGGCGTCGCACCGATCTCGGCGAGGTGGTGCAGGATCTCGGGATCGGCCAGGGCGGCATTGATCTCGCGGTTGAGCAGGTCGACGATCGCCGGCGGCGTCCCGCGCGGCGCGGCGACGCCGTAGAAGCCGGAGGTCTCGAACGCCGGCAGCACGTCGGCGACCGGCGGCAGATCGGGGAAGGCTTGCGCCCGCTCGCGGGTCGACACCGCCAGCGCCCGGATCTTGCCGCTGCGCACCAGGTCGGTGGCGGAGGCGGTGTTGTCGAACAGCGCGTGGATGTGGCCGGAGGCGAGGTCGGTCAGCGCCGGGCCGGAGCCGCGATAGGCGAGCACGGACCAGGTGATGCCGCCGAGCGTCCGGAAAAGCTCGGCCGACAGCTGCTGCACCGTGCCGGGTCCGGCCGAGCCGACGCTGAGCTTGCCGGGGTTCGCCCGCGCATAGGCCAGGAACTCGGGCAACGTCTTGACCGGCAGTTCCTTGCTGACCAGCAGCAGCAGCGGCATCCGCGCCATCCCCGCAACAGGAAGGATGTCGTCGCCGTTCTGCGCAGGCTCCCGCGAGGCGGTGATGATGTTGGCCGTGGAGGTCGCAAGCAGCGTGTAGCCGTCCGGCGGCGCGTTCGCGACGCTCCTTGTGGCGGTGGCGCCGCCGGCGCCCGGCCGGTGGTCGAGCACGAAGGCCTGGCCGAGCCGCCGCGACAGGCGGTCGCAGATCAGCACCGACAGGCGGCCGGTGGCACCGCCCGGCGCGAAGGGAATGACCCACGTCACCGATCGGGCGGGGTAGGGAGCTTCGCCGCCGGCGGTCGCCGCAGCCGGATGCATGGCAACAAGGCCGCTCCAGGCCATGCCTTGCAGCACGGCACGTCGTGTGATCGTCAATTCCTTGGGCATGCCGGCCTTCGCTTTGGCATGTTCTGGGAGAGACAACCTAACCGGTATTTCCGATTACTTCGTAAAGGTTCGCATCTACTTCGATCGCGACCCGCTCCATGCGGGTTAACCCTGCCGGTTAACGCCTGGTCAGGCCGCGCGACCTATAAGGACGCAGGACTGGAAGTGGTGGCAGGCATGACAACCGAGCGCGCGGACCGATCTGCGGACCCCCTCACGCCCGGGCGGAGGCCATCGACGGCCAAGATCTGGCTCAAGGCGATCGAGCTGATATCGCGCATCGAGGCCGAGCCGACCCGGCTGTTTGCCGATGTGATCGATGACTGGTCCGTCAGGCAGCCCGGTCGTCCGGCGCTGATCTCGAACAGCGAGACGCTCAGCTACGCCGCGCTGTCTGCGCGCATCAACCAATATGCCGGCTGGGCGCTGGCCCAGGGCATCGCGCCCGGCGACACCGTCGCGCTGATGATGCCGAGCCGGCCGGACTATCTGGCGGCCTGGCTTGGGATCAGCCGCGTCGGCGGCGTCGTCGCGCTGATCAACACCAACCTGGTCGGACCCTCGCTGGCGCACTGCCTCAACGTCGCCGCACCAGCCCACATCATCGTCGCCAGCGAGCTTCAACCTGCGTATGCCGACGCTGTGCCGCTGATCTCCGGCGCACCGCGTGTGTGGAATGCCGGGGGCGATCTCGCCGCGGCGCTCGCCGCGATCGGCTCGCGCCCGCTGGAGGCGACCGAACGTCCCGCCGTCACGATCAACGACCGCGCTCTGCTGATCTATACGTCGGGAACGACTGGGCTGCCCAAAGCCGCCAGCATCAGCCACCGTCGCATCCTGAACTGGGGCGGCTGGTTTGCGGGTCTCACCGGGGCGGGGCCCGACGACCGCCTTTATGATTGCCTGCCGGTCTACCATTCCGTCGGCGGCATCGTCGCGCCCTGCAGCATGCTGCGCGCCGGCGGCACGGCGGTGCTGGCTGAGAAGTTCTCGGCGCGTCAGTTCTGGCGCGACATCGTCGACCACGACTGCACGCTGGTGCAATATATCGGCGAGCTCTGCCGCTATCTGCTCGCAGCGCCCCCATCCGATCTCGATCGCGCCCATCGGCTGCGGCTGGCCTGCGGCAACGGCTTGCGCGGCGACATCTGGGAGGCGTTCCAGGCCCGCTTCGCCATTCCGCAGGTGCTGGAGTTCTACGCGGCGACCGAAGGCAATTTCTCGCTCTACAATGTCGAGGGGAGAGTGGGCTCGATCGGTCGCGTGCCGTCGCTGCTCGCGCATCGTTTTCCGGCGGCGATCATCCAGCTCGATGCGGATCAGCGCGCCCCGCTGCGCGGGCCCGACGGGCTATGCCTGCCATGTGCGCGTGGTGAGGTCGGCGAGGCCGTCGGCCGCATCGGCAAGGCCGACGATGGCGGCGGCCGGTTCGAGGGCTACACCGATCGTGCGGAGACCGAGAAGAAGATCCTGCGCAATGTCTTCGCCGAGGGCGACGCCTGGTTCCGCACCGGCGACCTGATGCGCCAGGACGAGCAGGGCTTCTTCTATTTCGTCGACCGGGTCGGCGACACCTTCCGCTGGAAGGGCGAGAACGTCGCGACCGGCGAGGTGAATGACGCGATCCTGCAATGTCCGGGGGTCGTGGGGGCCTCGACCTATGGCGTCGCGGTGCCGGGCAGCGATGGTCGCGCCGGCATGGCGGCGCTGGTTGTCGCAGAGGACTTCGATCTCGCGAGGCTGTCGGCCGAGCTGGCGCGCCGCTTGCCGGCCTATGCGCAGCCAGTCGTGCTGCGCCTCACGCCATCGCTGCAGTCGACCGAGACGTTCAAGCAGAAGAAGCAGCAGCTGATGCGGGACGGCTTCGATCCCGCGATCGTGTCCGAGCCATTGTACATCCGCGATGCGTCGACCGGAGCCTACCGCCGGCTCGACGCTGCCATCTATGCGCAGATCGCGAGCGGCGAGGTCCGTTTGTAGATGATTTTAATCATAGGCCACGAGGTGCATTTACCAACGGTCTCAAAACTTACCGCGAAGGTCCGGGTTCCTTCACCTTGTCGCTCTAGTGTCGGTCGCATCGTTTGAACAATGACGGATTTCGCCATGTCGGTACGGTTAAGAATCATTGCAGCGATCAAGCAGATTGCGGAGGAGCAGAAGGTCAAGCTGCCGCCGCTGACCGACGAGCTGACCCTGCACGAGACCGGCTTCGACTCACTCGCTTTCGCGATCCTTGTTGCCCGCCTCGAGGACGATCTCGGCGTCGATCCTTTTACTCTGTCCGAGGAGGTCACGTTCCCGAACACGATCGGCGACTTCATCAGGGCTTACGAGAATGTCCCCGCGTGAGATCTTCGCGCTACGCGACCATCTCGGCACGGGGCTGACCGAGCGGACGATCTCGGATCCGCGCCACGTCGTTTTGCTGGCCGAGCTGTCGCGCGGAAGCTGTCTCGGCAGCCGCGCCGGCGAGCTCGACGGCCGCTCGGTCCTGCTCGCGACCTCCGGCCAGCTGTTGGCCGGCTTGGCGCTGATCGAGATCGATGGCGTCGCCCGGCGCATGCTGCTCTGCCCGCCCGATTTGAAGGACGAGCACCTCGGCAGCATCATCACTGAGGCCGGCATCGATGCTCTCGTCACCGACGAGCCGGAGCGCTTCGCGGGTCGCGGCATTGATCTCGTCATCCCCGTCGGCCTGCCGCAGCCTGCCGCCCAGGCCGCGCGGACGGTCCGCGCGACCGAATGGCTGATGCTGACCTCGGGCACCTCTGGCGTGCCGAAGATCGTCGGCCATACGCTGGAGGGCCTGTGCGGCGCCATCATCGGCGATCGGCCGGCTCCTGGCGATGCATTGCCGGTATGGGCGACGTTCTACGACATCCGCCGCTATGGCGGGCTGCAGATCTTCCTGCGCGCCATCGTCGGCGGCGGCTCCATGGTGCTGTCCGATCCCGGTGAGGCACTGGCCGATCACGTGGCGCGCCTCACTGCGCGCGGCGTCACGCATATCTCCGGCACGCCGTCGCATTGGCGCAAGCTGCTGATGAGCGGATCGGCCGAGCAATTCACCCCGCGTTATGTGCGGCTGTCGGGCGAGATCGCTGATCAGCCCGTGCTCGATGGATTGAAGCAGGCATTCCCGAACGCCTCGATCGGTCACGCCTATGCGTCGACCGAGGCGGGCGTGGGCTTTGCCGTCAATGACGGGCTGGAAGGCTTTCCTGCAACGCTGCTCGGCGAAGGCTGCGGCGCAGTCGACATGAAGGTCGTCGACGGATCGCTGCGCATCCGCTCGAAGCGCGCGGCGCATGCCTATGTCGGGCGCACGGCGGCGGCGCTGACCGACTCCGACGGCTATGTCGACACCGGTGACATGGTCGAGCTACGCGGCGACCGCTACTACTTCGTCGGCCGGCGCAACGGCATCATCAATGTCGGTGGCCTGAAGGTGCATCCCGAGGAGATCGAAGCCGTGATCAACGGCCATCCCGAGGTCCGGATGTCGCGCGCCAAGTCGCGGCGAAGCCCGATCACCGGCGGCATCGTCGTGGCAGAAGTGGTGCTCACGAGGGACAGCGATGCGGCGCGGACGGATGCCGTTCGCAACGAGATCCTCGCCGAGTGTCGCGCGCGTCTGGCCGCCCACAAGGTGCCGGCGATGATCCGCTTCGTGCCGGCGCTCGACGTCACGCCGGCCGGCAAGCTGGCGCGCGCCGATGCGTAACGTTCTCGTCACCGGCGGCAGCCGCGGCATCGGATTGTCCATCGCACGCAGGCTCGCGGCAGCGGGCTACGAGGTCATCGCAGTGGCACGTCGCGAGAGCGACGAGCTGCGCGCGGCCATCGCCGAGTTCAGCGCCAGCAGCGCAGGCATCCATTTCCGCGCCTGCGACCTCAGCGCCGTCGATGCCATCCCCGCCTTCGTGAAGTCGGTGCGCGACGAGTTCGGTCCGCTCTACGGCCTCGTCAACAATGCCGGCATCGGCACCGAAGGCCTGCTCGCGACCATGCACAATTCGGAGATCGAGGGGCTCGTGCGGCTCAACGTGCTGGCGCCGATGATCCTGACCAAATACGTCGTGCGGCACATGATGGCGGCGGGCGAGGGGCGCATCGTCAACATCTCCTCGATCATCGCCAGCACCGGCTATAACGGCCTGGCGGTCTATGGCGCGACCAAGGCCGCCGCCAACGGCTTCACCCGCTCGCTGGCGCGCGAGGTCGGCAAGGTCGGCATCACCGTCAATGCGATCGCGCCGGGCTTCATCGCGACCGAGCTCACACAGAGCATGGACGATGAGCAGCAGCGGCGCATAGCCGGCCGCAGCGCGCTGCGCCGGCTGCCGGAGACGGACGATGTTGCCGCGATGGTCGAGTACCTGCTCGGCGAGGGCGGCCGCAACGTCACCGGCACGGTGCTGACCGTCGACGCCGGCAATACCGCCTGAAGCGCTGATCTGCCGCATCAGCGGTTGATTTCGCTCAAGCCTCCGGGCAGTGGTCGCGGCGATAGTGCGGCGCAAATCCGGAACTGATCGCCATGTTCGAACGCATCCTGCGATGGACCCTCGTCGCAATCGCCGTCGCGGGCCTCGTCGCGGGCGGCCTCGCGCATGCGGTCGGCCGGCCCGAATGGGCAGGCATCGCTTTCACCGCCTCGACCGTCCCGGTCATCGCCGGCCTGATCATCTCGATCATCCGCGATGTCCTGGCCGGCCGCATCGGCGTCGATGCCATCGCGCTGGTATCGATGAGCGCGGCGGTCGTGCTCGGCGAGCCGCTGGCGGGTGCCGTGGTGGCGCTGATGTATTCCGGCGGCAACGTGCTCGAGGACATCGCGGTCGCGCGCGCCGAGCACGATCTGCGCGCGCTGGTCGACCGGGCGCCGCGTATCGCGCATCGCTGGCGCGAGGATCGCATCGAGGATGTTGCGGTGGCCGACGTGGCCGTTGGCGACCGCCTGATGGTCCGCGCCGGCGAGATCGTGCCCGTGGACGGCGTGGTGGAAACGGTCCTGGCGGTGGTCGATGAATCGGCGCTCACCGGTGAGCCGATCCCGGTGTCCAAGACGCGCGGCATGGCGATCCTGTCCGGCTCGCTGAACGCCGGCGAGACGTTCGAGCTGTCGGTCACCGCCACTGCGGGCGAGAGCACCTATGCCGGCATCGTGAAGCTGGTGACATCCGCGCAGACCGCGAAGGCGCCGTTCGTGCGGCTCGCTGATCGTTACGCGTTGATCTTCCTGCCGGTGAGCCTGACGATCGCGGCTGCGGCCTGGTTTGCATCAGGCGACCTGATCCGAGCGCTTGCTGTGATGGTCGCCGCGACGCCTTGCCCACTCATCCTTGCGGCACCGGTCGCCTTCATCGCCGGCGTTGCTCAGGCCGCGCGCAGCGGCATCCTGGTCAAGGGCGGCGGCAAGCTCGAGGCGCTGGCGCGGGCGCACACGGTGTTGTTTGACAAGACTGGTACGCTCACCGTCGGCGGCGCGCGGCTGCTCTCGGTGGAGGCGGCTCCGGGAGAGGATGCCGACAACGTGCTGCTGCTCGGCGCCTCGCTGGAGCAGGCCTCTCACCATGTGCTGGCGCATGCCATCGTCGAGGCGGGCCATGCCCGCGGGCTCAGGCTGAAGGTCCCGGAGCGGGTGCGCGAGACGATGGGCTCGGGCCTCGAGGGCGCCATCGACGGCCGCCGCATCAGCGCCGGCTCGCCGGACCTGATCCTCGGCAGCCACGCCCCGCCGTCCTGGGCTGCGCGCGCCATCCGCCGCGCGTCATGGCGCTCGGCGCTGATCGTGCTCGTCGCGGTCGATGGCAAGCCGATCGGCGCGCTGCTGCTCGCCGACGAACTGCGCGCCGATACGCCGCGGGCGATCCGTTGGCTGCGCGAGGCCGGCATCGCCCGCATGGTGATGGTCACCGGCGACCGCGCCGCGGCGGCGCAGGCGATCGGGGCTGCGCTCGATCTCGATGCGGTGCTCGCCGATCGCGTGCCGTCGGACAAGGTCGACGCGGTCAAGAGCGAGCAGCGGCTGCATCCGACCATCATGGTCGGCGATGGCATCAACGATGCGCCGGCGCTGGCGTCGGCCGATGTCGGCATCGCGCTCGGCGCACGCGGCGCGAGCGCCTCGTCGGAGGCGGCCGATGTCGTCATCCTTGCCGACCGGCTCGACCGCGTCGGGGAGGCGATCGTGATCGCGCAGCGCGCCCGTCGGATCGCGCTCGAGAGCATCATCGCCGGCATGGCGCTGTCGTTCATCGCGATGGGCGCGGCGGCGTTCGGCCTGCTGCAGCCGGTGCCGGCGGCCCTGGTGCAGGAGGCGATCGACGTCGCCGTCATCCTCAACGCGCTCCGCGCGCTGCTGCCGGCCGGTCGCGGCAAGTCCGGCCAGATCACGGCTGAGGACGGCCGTGGCCTGCGCCATGACCATCAAGCGCTGCTGCGTGGCCTCGATCGTCTTCGCGCGATCGTCGATGCGCTCGATGAGGCTTCGCCGGAGCAGGCGATCAGCCTGATCGTCGAGGCCAACGCGCTGGTGCAGGACCAGGTCGTCGCGCATGAGCGCGATGACGAGGGTTCGGTCTATCCGCGGCTGGCGCGGCTGCTGCAGGACAGCCACGGCCTCTCGGCGATGAGCCGCGCGCATCGCGAGATCCTGCACCTGGCGCGGCTGCTCGGGCGGGTGGTCGAGGACCTGCCGTCCGAGAAGGTCGATCGCTATCTCATCCGCGACGCGCAGCGGGTCGTCGAGGCGATCGAAACCCTGGTGCGCATGCATACCGCGCAGGAGGACGACATCTACGAGGCCGTCGCGGCGCGCTCCGCGGCGTAACTCAGTCGAGATGCTTCGGCAGGTCGATGCGCTCGCCGGCAAATTCGGCCGGGCCCTCGATCAGGCGGCGGATGCGCCGCTCGCGCTCGTCGGCCGGCAGGTTGGGGTCGAGCATCTGGTCGATCAACCGGATCGCGTTTTGCTCGATCGTCAGCGGATCCCTCAGCTTGGGCTGCGCAGCCGGCGCCGGCGGAGAGGCATGCAGGCCGATCGCGAGCAACTGGCTGATGGCATCGGAGCGGGTGACCTGGTGCGTCTCGGCCCACGCATCGATGTCTGCGGTGAGCTGCTGCGACAGCTTCACCGCGCTCACCGCGTCATGTCCCAGCCGGACGGCGGGACTGTGATCCCTTCGCGTGTCGGACAACGTCATCTGCCTGTTGATCATGTCAGCCTAGGATACGGTGGAGGGAAGGGGATTTGATTTCGATCAAGGACGGCCTAAGAAAGCGGCCGTCTCGCGGCGCCCCAGGCCGCGGGCCCTGACCATGCCAGCCGCTGCACGAGCGGAGCGTGATATCAAAGACTGTCCTTGCCATGCGATTCCTGCACACCTTCCAGCTCTATGATTTCCTCGACACGCTCGTCAGCCTGTTCACGGCCTTCGTGCTGGGCACCTTGATCGGCGCCGAGCGGCAATTCCGGCAGCGCAGCGCCGGCCTGCGCACCAACGTGCTGGTCGCCGTCGGTGCCGCGGCCTTCGTCGATCTCGGCAACCGTCTGACCGGCGCCGACGGCGCGGTGCGGATCATTGCCTACGTCGTCTCGGGCATCGGCTTTCTCGGCGCCGGCACGATCATGAAGGAAGGCATGAACGTCCGCGGCCTCAATACGGCGGCGACGCTGTGGGCCTCGGCGGCCGTCGGCGCCTGTGCGGGTGCGGACCTCGTCGCCCAGTCGGTCGCGCTGACCCTGTTCGTGCTCGCCGGCAACACCTTGCTGCGGCCGCTGGTGAATGCGATCGACCGCATCCCGCTCAACGCGGCGACCTCCGAGGCCAACTACGAGATCGTGGTGACCACCGACATCCTGCATGCCGCGCAATTGCGCGAGGCGCTGGATGAGCGGCTGGAGGCGGCCAAATATCCTGTGCGCGAGACCGAGGTCGCCTATCGTTCCGACGACATCGCGGAGATCACCGCGACGTTGGTGCCGCTGGCGGCCGAGACGGCCGAGCTCGACCGCGTCACGGCTGAACTGGCAAAGCTGCCCGGCGTACGTCATGCGACCTGGAACGTCAGCGCGCTGGAGTGATCGGCAGGGGGCCCGACAGGGCCAGCATCGCAGCGGCAGGACCTGCGGCCTGCTTCCGACAACGATAACTGCCCACCTTCGTCATCCCGCTGTACTCCCCATGCTCCACACTGAGCATGGCAGCAGTGTTCCATCCGGCGGCTGAACCCGAGCTGAATGCCGGAAACCCGCGTAGTTGGCGGCGACGGGCGATGGGTCGATCAATGCCCGCCGCGGGCGAAGATCTCGTAGAAGCCGAGCACGATCTCGCAGGCGATCAGGATGACGACGATGATCTCGAGCCGCAGCGAGCGCTTGGTATCGATGATGTCGGCGACCGCGGTCGCCGTCTCGGAGATCACGGCGAGCTTGCGGTTGAGCGTCTCCTCGCGCTCCTTCAGCTCATATTCGTCCTCGAGCCGGGCATAGAGCCGCTCGAGATCGGGGCGATCCCACAGCACGTCTGGCTTCTCGCCGACGGCGACGCGGCCGGAGACGCGATGCTGCACCAGGAGCGCGGCGCCGAGCAGCTTGACCATCGCGACCCGACTCCGGGATGTGCGCCCGAGCGAGGCCAATTCGCGCGCGAACGGCTCGATCGTGTCGAAGACGTTCGCGATCTCGCGCTCGCTGCGGCCGAGCACGACGCTCTTGGCAAGCGCATCGGCGACGATCAGCAATCGCTCGATCGACAGCTCCTTGACCAGGATCGGGCCGCCGACCGGGATCGGCTCCTCGGACTCGCGCGCGACCTGGACCTTGGCGGTCTCTTCCTCATGCGGCGCGATCGGGCCGAACAGCCGCGCGCTCAGCTGGTCGAGGAAGTTGATCTCCTCGGCGACCGACAGGCCGACGAACACGACGACGCCGTAGCGGAAGACCACCGCGATGCCGGTCTCGCCGATGCGGACGGCGAGCGGCGTCGCCGACAGGACCTGGCCTTCGAAACCGGCGGTGTTGATGCGGTCCGCGATCTGCAGGGCACGGGCGGCGAGTTGGGGGACAGGCGGGGTATCGGCACTCATGCGGCGAGGCTAGCACGCCGAACCCAACGGAACGATAACATGGCGCGACCGTGGCGCCGCCTGTCCCAGAGCCGAACCCGCTTGACAGGAATGTCCGTAGCTCCGCATGGAAGGCGCTCTCCGCACGGATGACCTCGCGATGTCGAAGCCCAGCGCTGCAGATTATTATGCCTCGATCCCGGTGTTTCGCGGCTTCTCGCGGCTGATGGATCCCGAGCTCTACAAGCCGCTGCCGGACGATTGGCTGATCGGCACGGCCGATATCGTCGAGTCGACCAAGGCGATTGCGGACAAGCGCTACAAGGCGGTCAACATGGCCGGCGCAGCGATCATCGCCGCCGTGACCAACGCGCTGGAGGGCCGCGAATTCCCGTTCGTGTTCGGGGGTGACGGCGCGAGCTTTGCGGTCGGACCTGACGATGCGGCGGCGGCCCGCGATGCCCTGGCCGCCACGGCGCGCTGGGTCAGCGACGATCTCGGGCTCGCGATGCGCGTCGCGCTGGTGCCGGTCAGCGCGATCCGCGCTCAGGGGCATGACGTGCGCGTGGCGCGATATGGTCCTTCGGCGAACCTGTCCTACGCCATGTTTGCCGGCGGCGGCCTCGGCTGGGCCGAGGCCGCGATGAAGCGCGGCGAGTTCGCGATTCCCCCGGCGCCATCAGGCACGCAGCCCGATCTATCCGGCCTGTCCTGCCGGTTCGAGGAAATGCCGTCGGCGCGTGGTCTCATCCTGTCGGTGCTGGTGCTGCCGGCTGCGGGCGCGGAGCCGCAAGCCTATCGCAGCGTCATCGAGGACATCATCACGCTGACCGAGCGCAGTCCGGAGGCGGGGCGGCCGGTGCCGCCCGGCGGGCCGGCGCTGCAATGGCCGCCCCAAGGCTTGGACTACGAAGTACGCGCGTCGCGTGGCCCGGGCGTGGTGCGCTGGGCCCGGGTGCTCGGACGCACGCTGTTCGTCTATGCCATCATGCGTTTCGGCATCAGCATCGGCGGCTTCGTGCCGGATCTGTACCGGCAGCAGGTGGTGGAGAATTCCGACTTCCGGAAATATGACGATGCGCTGCGCATGATCCTCGACTGTACCGAGGAGCTTGCCAAGGAGTTGGAGCGGCGGCTCAGCGCCGCTGCATCCGGGGGCATCGTGCGCTACGGCCTGCACCGGCAGGCGTCGGCGATGATGACCTGCTTCACGCCATCGGCCATTCGTCCCGACCATGTGCACTTCATCGATGGCGCGCAAGGCGGCTATGCCTCGGCGGCGACCGCGCTGAAGACCGCGGTCGCCTGAGGTCGATCAGCGCGCCCGCGTCCAGGTCTCGCCGCCGCACATCGCGCCGACGCAGCCTTCGACCTTCAGCGTATCGGGGCCGGACACCGAGATGTGGCTGGTGTAGCTCTGGCCGTCATCGGCGTTGTAGATCTTGCCGGACCATTTGTTCGGTCCCTCGGGATGAATGTTCTCGAACAGCTGCAGCCCGATGATCGGGCGGTTGGCGAGCGCGCGATTGGGGTTCTTGTTGTCGACCGCCGGCTTGCCGGTGTCGGTGTCCATCGGCTCCTTCAGCCACACCACGGTGCCGCACAGATTGGCGCCGCATTTGGCGACCTTGATCTTGGCATCGCCAGCCTGGGTCAGCCAGGTGCCGGTCGGATCGTCAGCGGCCAAAGCAGGTTGTGCGATCACCAGTGACGCGAAGGCGAGACCAGCCAGACGCAATTTCCAAATCATCTTAACCCCCGTTCAAGCCGCGCCTGAATAACAGCAAACGGAGCAGTTGCAATCGGCGAGGTGCGGTTGTCCAAAGCGCGATCATCACGATCGAGTGCATTCGCGACGGTTGTCTCAATTCGTTGTGCGGTTGTCTCATCACCCCGGGGATCAGGTCTCGCTGTCGCGACAACCACCGCTGTCGTCCCGGCCTTGAGCCGGGACCCCTATCCCCAGGGAGCGGTTCGAGGCAGCCTGGCGATGGGCATTTTGCCCGTCATGTCCGCCGCGGCGCATGGGTCCCGGATCGGCGCCACGCCGCGCTGACGCGCGCCATGGCTTGTCCGGGACGACAATTGGGAGGCGGATTCACGGTTCAAACAGCTGAGGTGGTCGAGGGCATGCAGTTGCAGTCTCGCGGCGCATCGCGCCCGAGGCATGTTATCAGTTCGTCCCTCGCAAACAGCGCAGAGGGCGCAGGGAATGCCGGGTGACAGCCTCACCCATGGCCCGCCTGCTTAAAAAAATGCAGGCGGCAGGTACCACAGGCAAAGCCGAAACACGCCGGCATTCCCTGCGCGATGGTCTTCACGCTTATACGCAGTCTCCCTGGTGCGCCGGCTTGTTGGCCACCTCCGCGCGAGGCGAAGCCTCGTCGCGCTCGCGACAATCCGCTCACGCGCATTGCGCGGATGACACCAGCTTCGGGGTGTCAGGACGCTGCGACTTCACGTCCGCGATCAATCGTTCGTCCGCGCCCTCGTTGCCGAGGACGCTGCGATCTCTCGCGGCCACCGCATCCCCGCCTCGCGTGTCGTGACGATCGCGCGCAACGCCCCTACTGCAGTGAGGCGGGATGCGGTGAGATAATCATGATTTTCGAAAATGCGCAAGAGGATTATTGTTTTCGGAATTCAGCTGGGCGCGGCTTTACCGGTTGATGGGCGGAGAAGGGTAATGTCGTGCCGCAGCAGCGGTGCGCCCCCTCTCCCCGTTCTTCACGGGGAGAGGGCTGGGGTGAGGGGCAACGGAACGGGTGGTGTGCGTGAAAAAGTCTTGGCTCTCGCTTCTAAGCAAAGTTGTTGGGCAAGGCTCAGTGCATGCACTTCCCGTGTGGCCTGCCCCTCACCCTGACCCTCTCCCCGTGAAGAACGGGGAGAGGGAGCGCACCGCCCGTGCCGCGCGCTCCGTTGTCGTCCCGGCCTTGAGCCGGGACCCATACGCCGCGGCGGACGTGTTGGGCAAAGAGCCAGTTGTCAGCGTGCTTCAAACTGCTCCCTGGGGGTATGGGTCCCGGATCGGCGCGCGCGTTGCGCGCTTGTCCGGGACGACGCAAGACAGGCCTTGTGCTTTCACCACGGCAATCCGCAGAGATCGATCGTGCCCCGCGTTGGTGCGGTGCGCTTGACGTCGTGCACCATCGCCGACAGCGTGTCGAAGCGGATGCGGCCCTTGTCGGGCTGCTCGGCGTAGACCTCGCCGTCGAACGGAATGAAGCCGCGCGCGCCGTAGAAGGCGATGCGATCAGGTGCGCAGAACAGGAGGGCATAGTTGATCGAGTCCTCGTGCCGCAGGGTCTGGATCGCCGCGTTCAGCCCCACGGTCGCCAGACCGCGATTGCGCATGTCGGCGCGCGTCAAAACGCCGCCGATGCCGGCGATGTTGACGTTCTGTCCGTTCCATTTCGTCAGACGGCGATAGATGCCGACATGGCAGAGCACCTCGCCGGCCTCGTCCTGCACCAGGACGCGCAGGTCGGCATGCGCAAATGTGATACCGGCCCAGGGTAGGGTGGCGACGACCTCGGGCGGCCAGATCGCATCATAATAGAGGCTTCGCCAGCGGCCATCCGGCGTCGGCATTCAACACATCGATCTCGATGCTCATCAAAACGGCTCGCTTTTTCCAGAATCACGGTGTTTTACGGCTTCGGAACCTTCTATAAGGAGGTCCCGTTAAATCCCGTCTTCCCACAAGTTGCGGAACCGACCCATGACATTTACGCTCCCCCCTCTGCCTTACGCCTATGAAGCCCTCGGCCCCTACATGTCCAAGGAGACGCTCGAGTACCACCACGACAAGCATCACCAGGCCTATGTGACGAACGGCAACAATGCGATCAAGGGCACCGAATTCGAAGGCAAGTCCCTCGAGGAGATCGTCAAGGGCTCGTTCGGCAAGAACCCCGCAGTGTTCAACAATGCCGGCCAGCACTACAACCACATCCACTTCTGGTCGTGGATGAAGCCGAACGGCGGCGGCTCCAAGCTGCCGGGCGCGCTTGAGAAGAAGATCAACGAGGACCTCGGCGGCTTCGAGAAGTTCAAGACCGATTTCGCAGCGGCCGGCGTCGGCCAGTTCGGCTCGGGCTGGTGCTGGCTCTCGGTCAAGAACGGCAAGCTGGAGATTTCCAAGACCGCCAATGGCGAGAACCCGCTGGTGTACGGTGCGACCCCGATCCTCGGCTGCGACGTCTGGGAGCACTCCTACTACATCGACTACCGCAACCGCCGTCCGGACTATCTCAAGGCGTTCGTCGAGAACCTCATCAACTGGGAATACGTCGAAGAGCTGTACAGCAAGGCTGTCTGATCTGACGTGATCGACAGGGAAGGGCGGTGAGCTTAAGAGCTCGCCGCCCTTTTTGTTTGAGGCGTCTTCTCTGGCGCATCGGGTGTTTGACGCTGATGTGACATGGGCCGTTCTTGCCAGCATGAGATGGCTGCGGCAAAAGTTCTGTGTGTTGCGGGGATGAGGGCAGGGCATTCGTTCTCTCGATGCCCAGCGGGGGTGAGGGTCTGTGAATCAGTTGTTCGGATATGTTCTCGTCTTCGTCGGCGGCGGCTGCGGCGCCTCGATCCGGCACGCGGTCAACATGGCGAGCGCCCGCGCGCTCGGCACGGACTTCCCGTGGGGCACCTTCATCATCAACATCACGGGCTCCACCGTGATGGGCCTGATCGCCGGCTATCTCACCTTCAAGGGCGGCGCCACCCAGCATTGGCGGCTGTTTTTGATGACCGGCATTCTCGGCGGCTACACGACCTTCTCGGCGTTTTCGCTGGATACGGCCTTGCTGTATGAGCGCGGGGCGCTGGGGCTGGCGGCGGCCTATGTGCTGGGCTCGGTAGGGCTCTCGATTGCAGGCCTGTTCGCAGGGTTGGCGTTGGTGCGGGTTTTGAGCTGAGGGTGACATCCAGCGATGGCCCCGATGCCAGCCGCGCACACGGTGCGCTCCCTCTCCCCGTTCTTCACGGGGAGAGGGTTGGGGTGAGGGGCGGCGGCACGGGCGGTGCCAGTTAAGGGCTTTCCTTACTTGCGCACGGACCACGATGAGACCGCATCATGAAGGGCGCCGCTTCGGGCAACGGGTGGCTTTCAGCGCCAGAAGAAATCGGTAAGAGCTGCAGCTCTCGGTGGCTGGCACCACCCGTGCCGCCGCCCCTCACCCCAGCCCTCTCCCCGTGAAGGACGGGGAGAGGGAGCGCAGCGGCGTTGCGGCTCGACCTCGCCTCATCCTCGGAGTGGCCCGAGAGCGAGGCACCATCTCTCCTCCGTCATTGCGAGCGTAGCGAAGCAATCCAGGGTGGTGGGCGGGACTCTGGATTGCTTCGCTGCGCTCGCAATGACGGTGGAGATAGGGCGGTCCAACGGGAAAACATCCCTGGGCTGCGGTGGACAGGGGTGATGTTATAATGTAACATTATGACGAAATGACACAGTCCGCCCTTCAGAGCCACGGCCATCCACATGCGCACGGCCATAGCCATGCACATGGCTCGGAGGGCCACGGCCACAATCACCCGCATGCCCACAGCCACGGTCCCGCCGCGCCGCATCCGGCGCAGCCGGCGCGGTGGTCGATCCTGCGGATGCCGGTGACGACGCGGCTCGGCGCGGCGATTGCGGCCAGCGCGGTGCTGTGGGTGATCGTCATCCTGGCGATGCGGTGAGGACGGTGATGGCCCAGCTGCAATTTCGCGACGTCACCTTGGGTTACGACCGCCACCCGGCCGTGCATCACCTCTCTGGCGACGTGGCCGAAGGCGCGCTGCTGGCCGTGATCGGGCCCAACGGCGCCGGTAAGTCGACCCTGTTTCGCGGCATCGTCGGGCTGTTGAAGCCGCTGGCCGGCAGCATCTCAGCCGCCGGGCTCAAGCCGAGGGAGATCGCCTATCTGCCGCAGATTGCGGACATCGACCGCAGCTTTCCGATCTCGGTGTTCGACTTCGTCAGCACCGGCCTGTGGCGGTCGGTCGGCATCTTCGGCGGCATCGGCGCCGCCGCGCGCGAGAAGATCGCCCATGCCATCGCCGCCGTCGGCCTCACTGGTTTCGAAGGCCGCGGCATCGGTACGCTCTCGGGCGGGCAGATGCAGCGGCTGCTGTTCGCGCGCGTGCTGCTGCAGGATGCGCGTGTGATCGTGCTCGACGAGCCGTTCAACGCGATGGACTCCAAGACCTCGTCCGACCTGCTGCAACTGATCGAGCACTGGCATGGCGAGCGGCGCACCGTGCTGGCGGCGCTGCACGACATGGACATGGTGCGCGCGCATTTCCCGCAGACTTTGCTGCTGGCGCGCGAAGCCGTGGCCTGGGGGCCGACGGCCGAGGTGCTGACGTCGGACAATCTCGCGCAGGCGCGGCGGATGTGCGAGGCCTTCGACGATGCCGCAGCCCCCTGTGCGCCGGCGCAAGCTTCGAAGGCGGCGTGATGCTGCGCGAGGTGCTGTTCGCTCCGTTCTCGGATTTCGAGTTCATGCGCCGCGCGCTCGCGGCCGTGATCGCGCTGGGGCTCGGCTCCGGGCCGATCGGCGTCTTCCTGATGCTCCGGCGCATGAGCCTGGTCGGTGACGCCATGGCGCACGCCATCCTGCCGGGCGCGGCGATCGGCTTCCTGCTGTCGGGGCTCAATCTGTTTGCGATGACCACCGGCGGCCTCGTCGCCGGCTTCGCGGTGGCGCTGCTGTCCGGCCTGGTGTCGCGCTCGACCGGACTGAAGGAGGACGCCTCGCTGGCGACCTTCTATCTCGCCTCGCTGGCGCTCGGCGTCACCATCGTCTCGGTGAAAGGCACCAATGTCGACCTGCTGCACGTGCTGTTCGGCAACATCCTGGCGATGGACGATCCGACGCTTTTGATGGTCGCGACCAACGCCACCATCACGCTCGTCGTGCTCGCGGTGATCTATCGGCCCCTTGTGGTGGAAAGCGTCGATCCGCTGTTTCTGCGCACAGTGAGCCGCGCCGGCGCGCCGGCGCATCTGATCTTCCTCGGCCTGATCGTGGTCAATCTCGTGAACGGCTTCCAGGCGCTCGGCACCTTGCTCGCGGTCGGGCTGATGATCCTTCCCGCAGGCATCGCGCGGTTCTGGTCGCGCGACGTCACGCCGATGATCTGCATCGCAGTCGGCTCCGCGATCGTCTCCGGCTATGTCGGCCTGGTGCTGTCGTTTCAGACCCGCATTCCCTCGGGTCCCGCGATCATCCTGGTCGCATCCCTGATCTATCTCGGCTCGGTGCTGTTCGGACGCGTGGGCGGCGTGCTTCCGCAACTGTTTCCGGGACGTCACCTCGAAGCATGAAGCTCATCTCCATGAAACGTCTGCTGCCCGTCCTTGGCCTGCTCCTGTCGCTCGTGGTCCCCGCATCCGCCGACACCAAGCTGAGCGTCATCACCAGTTTCTCGATAACAGCGGATTTCGTCCGCCAGGTCGGCGGCGACAAGGTCGCCGTCACTTCGCTGGTCGGGCCGGACAGCGACGTGCACGTCTACACGCCGACGCCGCATGACGCGAAGGAAGTGGGCGCAGCGAAGCTCCTCATCGTCAACGGCCTCGGCCTCGAAGGCTGGCTGCCGCGGCTGCAGCAGGCGTCCGGCAGCAAGGCGCCGATCATCGTGGCGACACAGGGCATCACGCCGCGCAAGCGCGGCTCGGATGCCGACCCGCATGCCTGGCAGTCGGTCGGCAATGCCAAGGTCTATGTGACAAACATCCGCGACGCGCTGGTGGCCGCCGATCCGGCCGATGCCGAGACGTTCAAGGCCAATGCCGCGCGCTATCTCGGCGAGCTCGATGCGCTCGACCGCGAGGTCCGGACCGAGGTCGACAAGATCCCGGCCGAGCGGCGCAAGGTCATCTCTACTCATGACGCGTTCGGCTATTTCGCCGATGCCTATGGCATCGCGTTCATCGCCCCGCTCGGCGTCTCCACCGAGACCGAGCCGTCGGCCCGCGACGTCGCCGAGATCATCCGCCAGGTGAAAAAAGCCGGGATCCCGGCCGTCTTCCTGGAGAATTTCAACGACGACCGGCTGATCGGCCGCATCGCGGCCGAGACCGGGGCGAAGATCGGCGGCACGCTGTATTCGGACGCCCTGAGCGCGGAAAACGGCCCCGTTCCCACTTACATTGCCATGGTCAGGCACAATATAAGGGCCCTGACGAGCGCGCTTGTCCGTTAGGGTTCTGGCCCTCGCGGCTGTCCGTGCTTTTGAGCCTTTTCGACGCGATCTCAGTTTTTCGGAGTGCGCATGTCCGACGCGAGCAAGACCCCCGTAACGGTGCTGACCGGCTATCTCGGCGCCGGCAAGACCACGCTTCTCAACCGCATCCTCTCCGAAGACCACGGCAAGAAGTACGCCGTCATCGTCAACGAGTTCGGCGAGATCGGCATCGACAACGACCTCATCGTCGGCGCCGACGAGGAAGTGTTCGAGATGAACAACGGCTGCATCTGCTGCACCGTGCGCGGCGACCTCGTCCGCATCATCTCCGGCCTGATGCGCCGCAAGGGCAAGTTCGACGCGATCATCGTCGAGACCACGGGCCTCGCCGATCCGGCGCCGGTGGCGCAGACCTTCTTCGTCGACGAGGACGTGCAGAAGAATGCGCGGCTCGATGCCGTCGTCACGGTCGCCGACGCCAAGTGGCTGTCGGACCGGCTCAAGGATGCGCCGGAGGCCAAGAACCAGATCGCGTTCGCCGACGTCATCGTGCTCAACAAGACCGATCTCGTCACCAAGCCGGAGCTGGCCGAGGTCGAGGCGCGCATCCGCGCGATCAATCCTTACGCCCGGCTGCATCGCACCGAGCGCTGCCAGATCGCGATCTCGGACGTGCTGGAGCGCGGTGCGTTCGATCTCGATCGCATTCTGGAGATCGAGCCGGAATTCCTTAACGCCGGCGACGATCATGATCATCACCATCATGATCACGACCACGGCCATGATCATCACCACCATCATGACCATGGCTTGAAGCACTATCACGATGAGGAGATGCAGTCGCTGTCGCTGCGCTCCGACAAGCCGCTCGATCCGTCGAAGTTCATGCCGTGGCTGCAGAACCTGGTGCAGACCGAAGGCGGCAAGATCCTGCGCTCCAAGGGCATCCTGGCGTTCCAGGACGATGACGACCGCTACGTCTTCCAGGGCGTGCACATGATGCTGGAGGGGGATCACCAGCGGAAGTGGAAGCCGGACGAGGCGCGACAGAGCCGCGTCGTCTTCATCGGCCGCGAGCTGCCGGAAGACGCCATCCGCGAAGGCTTCGAACGCTGCATCGTGACCTGATGAGCAATTTCGATACGGGCGGCGAGGCCGCATCCATCGTGTCCGTGACCGACAAGGTGAAGCCGGTCTCGCTCGGCATGGCGGTCACATCAGTGCACTATCTCGGCGATCGCGCGGCCTTCGTCGGCACCGAGGAGAGCGTCGCCGTCGTCGATCCCGAGGGCGAGGTCAGCAAGCTCGAGGTCACCAGTGGCGGCATCCTGTCGGCGGTGTCGGACGGCTCGCGCATCCTGTTCGGCGGCGATGACGGCAAGGTCTCGTCGCTCGACAAGGCAGGCAGCGTGAGCGTGCTCGCCACCGATCCGAAGCGGCGCTGGATCGACAATGTCGCCGTGCATCCGGACGGCGCCATCGCCTGGTCGGTCGGCAAGACCGCCTTCGTGCGCGCGCCGAAGGGCGAGGAGAAGTCGCTCGAAGTGCCCTCGACCGCCGGCGGCTTGGCGTTCGCGCCGAAGGGCCTGCGGCTCGCGATCGCGCATTACAACGGCGCGACGTTGTGGTTTCCCAACATGGCGGGCGAGCCGGAATTTTTGGGCTGGGCGGGATCGCATCACGCCGTCACCTTCAGCCCGGACAACAAGTTCCTGGTCACCGCGATGCACGAGCCGGCGCTGCATGGCTGGCGGCTTGCTGATAGCAGGCACATGCGCATGACCGGCTATCCGTCGCGGGTGAAGTCGATGTCGTGGGGCAGTGGCGGGCGCTTCCTCGCGACGTCAGGCGCCGACATGGTCATCCTCTGGCCGTTCGTCGGCAAGGACGGTCCGATGGGCAAGGAGCCGGCGATGCTGGCGCCGATGAAGGCCAAGGTCACGGCGGTGGCCTGCCATCCCAAGCAGGACATCCTGGCCTGCGGCTACGAGGACGGCACCGTGCTGATGGTGCGGATGCAGGACGGCGCCGAGATCCTGGTGCGGCGGAACGAGACGCCGCCGGTGGCGGCGCTGGGCTGGAACGCGGCGGGAACCTGGCTCGCGTTCTCCGACGAAAGCGGCGAGGCCGGGCTGCTGCGGCTCTGAGGGACCGTTCCAGTGGTTAATGGGGCATAGCGGCGCAGGCCCAAATGGGAACCTCGCCGCTATCAGTCCGTTGTTCCGCGCATGATCCGATGCGAGCGCCACATGCGGTGGTGTATGCGCGTCGGAGGATGCGGAGGACAACGGATGGCCCCGATCAACAGCAAACGCACTCTGCGCCGCGACCTCTGGCTTGCAGCCGGCCTGCTTGGCGTCGGCGCGCTGGTGGCGATCATCTCGTTCACCGAGATCAAGGCCGGCCATCTCGACCACATGGCTCAGGCGACGCCGGAGCCATCCGCGACGCCAGCCGAATCCAAGCCCGGCGGCACCCGCCCGACCACTCCGGCGCCGGAGCCCGCGCGACCGGACACGTCCGCCGTCCAGGAAGGCGCCAAGCCCGCGCTGCCGCCGGCACCTGCCGAGAAGGTCGCGCCGCCGATGGAGAAGAAGTAGCTGGGCGCTGCGAGACAGTGCTCGACAGCACGCATACTGCCTCAACATCGTCATGCCCGGGCTTGTCCCGCCTGCGCGGCCGAAGCCGCTTCGGCGCGGCGAAGACCCGGGCATCCACGTCTTTCCGCCCGTGCGGCTTCGTGGATGGCCGGGTCAAGCCCGGCCATGACGGAGGAGAGAGCGGCGCGCGAATGCGGCGACAAATTCCGTTGTCGTCCCGGCGAAAGCCGGGACCCAACCACAGGCAGAAGTGTGGGGCCTGCTAACAGCTCCACCTTCCGCCACATACGCGTCACGGCGTATGGGTCCCGGCTCGAGGCCGGGACGACAGCGGGGATTTACCGCACCAGGATGTTGCGGAACTGCCAAGGATCGGAGGTGTCGATGTCCTCCGGGAACAGGCCCGGACGGTCATTCAGCGGGGTCCAATCGGTGTAGTAGCCCTTCACCGGGCCGAGATACGGCGTCTGGATTTCCAGGCAGCGGCGGAAGTCCATTTCGTCGGCCTCGACGATGCCGGCGGTCGGGTTTTCCAGCGCCCAGACCATGCCGGCGAGCACGGCGGAGGACACCTGCATGCCGGTGGCGTTCTGGTACGGCGCGACGCGGCGGGTTTCCTCGATCGAGAGCTGCGAGCCGTACCAATAGGCGTTCTTGCCGTGGCCGTAGAGCAGCACGCCGAGCTCGTCGATGCCGTCGACGATCTCGTTCTCGTCGAGGATGTGCCACTTCTCCTGCATCTTGCCGGTGGCGCCGAAGATCTCGTGCAGCGACAGAACCGCGTCATTCGCCGGGTGATAGGCGTAGTGGCAGGTCGGGCGGTACACCACCTTGTCGCCGTCGCGCACCGTGTAGTAGTCGGCGATCGAGATCGACTCGTTGTGGGTCACCAGGAAGCCGTATTGCGCGCCCGGCGTCGGGCACCACGAGCGGACGCGGGTGTTGGCGCCCGGCTGCAGCAGATAGATCGCAGCGCCGCAGCCCTCGGTGTGGCAGCGGCCGTTGTCCGGCATCCACTTCTCATGCGTGCCCCAGCCGAGCTCGGCCGGCTGCATGCCCTCGGAGACGAAGCCCTCGACCGACCAGGTGTTGACGAACACGTCCATCGGCTTCGGGTTCTTGGAGCGCTGGGTGTCGCGCTCGGCGATGTGCACGCCCTTGACGCCGAGCTTCTGCATCAGCTGCGCCCAGCCCTCGCGGCTCTTCGGCTCGACGATCTCGGTCTTGGTGTCCCGGGCGATGTCGAGCAGCGCCTGCTTGACGAACCAGGAGACCATGCCGGGATTGGCGCCGCAGGTCGAGACGGAGGTGGTGCCGCCCGGGCTCTTGCGGCGGGCGGCCAGCAGCGTCTCGCGGAGCGCGTAGTTGGAGCGCTGCTCGACGCCCATCTGCTTGTCGAAATAGAAGCCCGCCCACGGCTCGACGACGGTGTCGATGTAGAGCGCGCCGATTTCACGGCACAGCGTCATGATGTCGACCGAGGAGGTGTCGACCGACAGGTTGACGCAAAAACCCTGGCCGCCGCCTTCGGTGAGCAGCGGCACCAGCAGCTCGCGGTAATTGTCGCGGGTCACGCCCTGCTGGATGAAGCGCACGCCGTGCTTCTTCGCGAGCTCGCCGTCATCATGCGGATCGATGATGACGAAGCGGCTCTTGTCGTAATCGAAATGGCGTTCGATCAGGGGCAGGGTGCCCTTGCCGATCGAGCCGAAGCCGATCATGACGATGGGGCCGGTGATTTTCGCGTGGATCTGCGAGCTCATGAGGGGATGGTCTCCGGACAGGTGCTTTCGCGTTCGTGGATTGAGGGACGCTGCGTCAGGCGCTGCGCCGTTTGGCGGTGACTTCGATCTCGACCTTCATCTCGGGCTTGTAGAGGCCCGCGACGATGAGCAGCGTTGCGGCCGGACGAATGTCGCCGAGGACCTCGCCGCAGACCGCGAAATGCGCATCGGCGTCGGCGACGTCGGTCAGGTAATAGGTCGCGCGGACGATGTCGGCCATCTCGAATCCGCCCTCCTGCAGGGCGGCCGCGATGGTGTTGAAGCAGTTGCGTGACTGGCTCGTGACATCGGCCGGCATCGTCATCGTGCTGTAGTCATAGCCAGTGGTCCCGGCGACGAAGGCGAAATCACCATCGATCACCGCGCGGCTGTAGCCGGCGGTCTTCTCGAACGGTGATCCGGTAGAGATCAAACGGCGGGCCATGGGCACCTCGTCGGGGGATTTTCGGGGGTTAAAGAGCTTTTGCTGCACCTGCGCAACCCCTGGCGGGACGGCTGCGGCGCGCAGTGCCGGCATGCCTAACGCAGGCGGGTGACGTCGGGTCCGGCGGGCGGGCTGCTCGACCAGCGTCGCACCACGATGTCGCGGACGATCATGATCCCGAGCAGGATCAGCACCAGCGTGGGGAGCCACGTCCGCCGCGGCGGCTGAGCTGCCGCCTCCGTCCTCACGCCGCGCATGGCAGCGGCCGCTCCTTGCGGCGGCGGGCTTTGCGCTCCGGCGCGCCAGTGGCGACGATCATGCCGGTGGCGCCGTCCAGGGCGCCCTCGACGAGTTCGAGGCCGAGCAGGCGCGCGCGCTCGAACGGGCCGGGCAGCTCCAGCTCGGTCGTCTTGGCAACGGAGAAGCCGAAGCGGGCGTAGTAGGGCGCATCGCCGAGCAGGATCACCGCGCCATGGCCGCGCGACGCCGCGATCATCAGCGCCGCGTTCATCAGCGCCGCACCGACGCCGAGGCTGCGCGCCTCCGCGGCGACCGCCAGCGGCCCGAGCATCAGCGCATCGCGACCGCCGGCGCTGACGTGCCACAACCGCAGCGTTCCCACGAGCTTGCCGCCGCGCATCGCCGACAGGGCAAGGCCTGCGGCGGGCGCGCGTCCGTCGCGCAGGCGCTGGCAGGTGCGCTCATGGCGGTTGTCGCCAAAGCACACGTCGAGCAGCGTCTCGCGCGCCGCGACGTCGGAGGCACGCTCGCTGCGGATCACGAACGGAGCGGCAGTCCGAGGGGGCGCAGGTTGGATGCGAAAAGCGGTCATGGCACGTCAGTCCCCGGCCTGCGCGGCGAGCTCATGCCCGCGCGCAAACACGTGATGTCAGGTTGAAGGTGACGGTCTGTCGCTCCCTCCCCCGCTTGCGGGGGAGGGTCGGGGTAGGGGACAGCCCCACCCGGGCTTTTCATCGCCTCACCGCGCGGGTGAGGCAGCCAGCCAAATCAGATGTGATACGTCTTCAGCGGCGGGATGCCGTTGAACGCCACCGACGAGTAGGTCGACGTATACGCACCGGTCCCCTCGATCAGCACCTTGTCGCCGATCGAGAGCGTCACCGGCAGCGGATACGGCAGCTTCTCGTACATCACGTCGGCCGAATCGCAGGTCGGGCCGGCGAGCACGCACGGGGTCGTCTCCGCGCCCTCATGCGGGGTGCGAATGGCGTAGCGGATCGACTCATCCATGGTCTCGGCGAGGCCGCCGAACTTGCCGATGTCGAGATAGACCCAGCGCAGCTCGTCCTCGTCGCTCTTCTTCGAGATCAGCACCACTTCCGACTCGATGATCCCCGCATTGCCGACCATGCCGCGGCCCGGCTCGATGATCGTCTCCGGGATCTGGTTGCCGAAATGCTTGCGCAGTGCACGGAAGATCGAGCGGCCGTACTGCACGACCGGCGGCACGTCCTTGAGGTACTTGGTCGGGAAGCCCCCGCCCATGTTGACCATGGTCAGGTTGATGCCGCGCTCGGCGCAGTCGCGGAACACCGTCGAGGCCATCGCCAGCGCGCGGTCCCACGCCTTCACCTTGCGCTGCTGCGAGCCGACATGGAACGAGATGCCGCACGGCTCGAGGCCGAGGCGCTTCGCCAGGTCCAGCACTTCGACGGCCATCTCCGGATCGCAGCCGAACTTGCGCGACAGCGGCCACTCGGCGCCGGCGCAATCGTACAGGATGCGGCAGAACACCTTGGCGCCCGGTGCCGAGCGCGCGATCTTCTCGACCTCGGCGGCGCAGTCCACGGCGAAGAGGCGGATGCCGAGCGCGTAAGCGCGCGCGATGTCCCGCTCCTTCTTGATGGTGTTGCCATAGGAGATGCGATCCGGCGTCGCACCGGCGGCCAGCGCCATCTCGATCTCGGCGACGGTCGCCGTGTCGAAGGAGGAGCCGAGCGAGGCCAGCAGCGACAGCACTTCCGGCGCCGGGTTGGCCTTCACCGCGTAGAACACGCGGCTGTCCGGCAACGCCCGGGCGAAGTTCATGTAGTTGTCGCGCACGATGTCGAGGTCGACAACGAGACAGGGCTCGTGGTCCAGACCTTCCTCACGGCGATTGCGCAGGAATTCCCGGATACGTTCGGTCATAGCACCCTCCAAACGGCCCGTTTGCGACGTGGCCCGTTCAAAATGATCCCGACACGGGTGCCTTGGCCTTGCTGCCCGATGGAAAGGCGACAAGACCTCGAACCCGAAGCCGAATTGTGCTGCCGTGGATTGGTTGGGAATTTCCCGCCCGCACACCTGGCAATGAAGGACAAGCCTTTTCAGTAGCCCGCGCCGGCGTTGGACTGCCGGTAGAGACCAAAAAAGCCCGATCCGTCGTTGCTTTAAGTCGCGTCCCCCGTTGAGAGCGGGGT
>NZ_LT859959.1:2100000-2310000 GCF_900176205.1 Bradyrhizobium sp. ORS 285 | reverse complement strand
GCACCATGCTCCGCCCTTAGGGCTCTTGCATGGCTGCGCCATGCGTAGCCCGAAGGGCGAAGCATGGTGGGCCTGGGAAGACTTGAACTTCCGACCTCACGCTTATCAAGCGCGCGCTCTAACCAACTGAGCTACAAGCCCTAACGCTTGAGAGGCTCGGATCAAGTCAACCACCCGGCACCTCACAGCGCCATGATGATGCACAGCGCCAAGCCCCAGGCAGCGTGTTCGTCCGCGAAGAAAGAGAAACGAAGACGGCGAAATCCCGCCAATGGAGCTCAAGCAAGATCTGGCGATCTTGATGGCCCCTGATGTTTCTAAAACAGCTCGATAGCGCGCGATCCGAAGATCGTGGTCCGAAGACCAGGCTGAAGAGCCATCCTTAGAAAGGAGGTGATCCAGCCGCAGGTTCCCCTACGGCTACCTTGTTACGACTTCACCCCAGTCGCTGACCCTACCGTGGTCGGCTGCCTCCATTGCTGGTTAGCGCACCGCCTTCAGGTAAAGCCAACTCCCATGGTGTGACGGGCGGTGTGTACAAGGCCCGGGAACGTATTCACCGTGGCGTGCTGATCCACGATTACTAGCGATTCCAACTTCATGGGCTCGAGTTGCAGAGCCCAATCCGAACTGAGACGGCTTTTTGAGATTTGCGAAGGGTCACCCCTTAGCTTCCCACTGTCACCGCCATTGTAGCACGTGTGTAGCCCAGCCCGTAAGGGCCATGAGGACTTGACGTCATCCCCACCTTCCTCGCGGCTTATCACCGGCAGTCTCCTTAGAGTGCTCAACTAAATGGTAGCAACTAAGGACGGGGGTTGCGCTCGTTGCGGGACTTAACCCAACATCTCACGACACGAGCTGACGACAGCCATGCAGCACCTGTGTTTCGGGCTCCGAAGAGAAGGTCACGTCTCTGCGACCGGTCCCAAACATGTCAAGGGCTGGTAAGGTTCTGCGCGTTGCGTCGAATTAAACCACATGCTCCACCGCTTGTGCGGGCCCCCGTCAATTCCTTTGAGTTTTAATCTTGCGACCGTACTCCCCAGGCGGAATGCTTAAAGCGTTAGCTGCGCCACTAGTGAGTAAACCCACTAACGGCTGGCATTCATCGTTTACGGCGTGGACTACCAGGGTATCTAATCCTGTTTGCTCCCCACGCTTTCGTGCCTCAGCGTCAGTATCGGGCCAGTGAGCCGCCTTCGCCACTGGTGTTCTTGCGAATATCTACGAATTTCACCTCTACACTCGCAGTTCCACTCACCTCTCCCGAACTCAAGATCTTCAGTATCAAAGGCAGTTCTGGAGTTGAGCTCCAGGATTTCACCCCTGACTTAAAGACCCGCCTACGCACCCTTTACGCCCAGTGATTCCGAGCAACGCTAGCCCCCTTCGTATTACCGCGGCTGCTGGCACGAAGTTAGCCGGGGCTTATTCTTGCGGTACCGTCATTATCTTCCCGCACAAAAGAGCTTTACAACCCTAGGGCCTTCATCACTCACGCGGCATGGCTGGATCAGGCTTGCGCCCATTGTCCAATATTCCCCACTGCTGCCTCCCGTAGGAGTTTGGGCCGTGTCTCAGTCCCAATGTGGCTGATCATCCTCTCAGACCAGCTACTGATCGTCGCCTTGGTGGGCCATTACCCCACCAACTAGCTAATCAGACGCGGGCCGATCTTTCGGCGATAAATCTTTCCCCGTAAGGGCTTATCCGGTATTAGCACAAGTTTCCCTGTGTTGTTCCGAACCAAAAGGTACGTTCCCACGCGTTACTCACCCGTCTGCCGCTGACATATTGCTATGCCCGCTCGACTTGCATGTGTTAAGCCTGCCGCCAGCGTTCGCTCTGAGCCAGGATCAAACTCTCAAGTTGAACTTGAAGCTTTGAACCGGCTGATCACAACGTTTGACGAGGTCCCACCAATCGATCCCGCGCTTCACAGCGCAAAGACCATGGTGTTACCTTTGAAACATTGTCCGCCGAAGTCTTCTCGTCCGATCCCAGAACCAAAAGCCGAAGCTCTCAATCCCGAGACCCGCAAGGACTCCGCCGTCCACGTTTCTCTTTCTTCATCTTCACTTGTCAAACAGCCCGCACTTGTTAGTTCGCGAACTCAGTCGCTCCGAACTAATTAGTGCACCTTCTCCGGTCTCTTTCGCCGTCGAAGTCTCCGTTGCCGGGGCGCTTCAAATAGCTGATTTTTAGAGACCGTCAAGAGCTTTTCTGAAGAAAAACTCAAGAGCCAGTCGGAAGAAGAAACATCAGAGAAAACAACGTTGGTCCCGGAAGTTCGGGGGCCTCAGTCATCAGTGATGTCCGGCTGGCGTGGTGGTGAGATAGTGCGATGCCGCATCTCGTGCAAGAACTTTTTGCGACGGCTGTGAAGAAATGTGGACAGCGCTGTCGCACCCCGCTCTGCGCGCTGTCACATGCCGCATCCGTTCCATTTTGGAACGGAACAGGCGCGCAAGCTCAGAAATTGCTCGCCTTGGATTGCACCAGCGTACGATACGAGTGCGGCATGCGCATGCAGACGAGATCTTTCCGTCGGACGACGTTGGTCGGATAGACGCTGTCGAGATTGCTGGTGTCGATCTCGAGCGTCGCAATCCCCTCGCCGCGATCGACGATCGCTTCGCGGCGCGGAAACGCAAACGTATCCGGACCGAACACGCCGCTGAGCCCGCGCTCCTCATTCGCGGCGTCGCACACATTCGCGAATGCGAAGTAGGCGTTGTTCTCGCCGCCGCGAACCCGGAAGTGATGCCAATGGTGCGCATCCGCCCCCGTCGGGATCGGCGCAGGCTGCGCGACCTCGGTACCGGCATGCGCTGCGCTGAACATCCCCTTCACTGCGGCGGGACACACGATCAGATCGCAGCCGCGCAACGCGAGCACCCGGCCTGCTTCCGGAAACGCCGCATCGTGGCCTATCAGGATGCCGATCCGCCCCATCGGGGTATCGACAATCGTCCATTCGTCTCCCGCCGTGGCCCAGCTGCGCTCGGCCGTCGTGAGATGCGTCTTGCGGTAGCTGCTGATTTTACCGTCGGGGGTCACCAGGACGGCTGAATTATAGATGGTGTTCCCGTCTCGTTCTGCAAGGCCGCAGACGAGCGTCAGCCCCTGCTCCACCGCGATCCCGGTGAGCGCGGCCGTGATGCGGCCTGGGATCGGCTCTGCCGTTTCGGCCGGATGGGTCAGCCCCGTTGCCGCAAGTTCCGGGAAGACCACCAGCTCGGCGCCCTCCCCCTTCGCACCGGCCACGAGCTCGGCGATGCGCACGAGATTGGCCGCGACATCCGAGGTCGGCGCGAATTGCGCCACGCTGACCCGCGAGCGTTTGCCCACCGGCCACGGCTGATGGCCATATAGCCCAAAGAAGTCGCGCGGGTTCCAGCTGTAGGTATTGGTGAGCAGCTCAGGATAAAGCTCAGGCCGGCGCTGCGCGAACACCGGCTCGCCCAGGACGCGCCGCGCCCGAGCCCATGCGAGATCGATCTCGGCAAACGCGACGCCGTCGCCCTTGTCGATGACAGCCGGCAGGCTGCCATCGGGCGCGATGACGCAGCTGCCGCCGGAGAACTGCACCGTGCGTTCCAGCCCCCAGCGGTTGCTCTCGATCACGTAGCAGGAGTTCTCGAAGGCACGGCTGATCCAGTATGGCGCCGGCGTGCGCTCGCCAAGCCAGTTCGAAATGTGGCAGATGATGTCGGCGCCACCGAGCGCCATCAGCCGCGCCGTCTCGACGAAATGGATGTCCATGCAGATCAGGAGCGCGATGCGGCCGATCGGCGTCTCGAACACCTGGTTGTGCAGGTCGCCTGCCGCTGCCCATTTCGGCTCGGAGATGTAGGGATGCGTCTTGCGATGCCGGCCGATCACGCCGTCGGGGCCGATCAGCACCGCGCTGTTGTAGTAGATGTCGTCATCATCGACCTCCGGCATGCCGATGACGATGTAACACTCGTGCCGTCTCGCCAGTGCTGCGAAGCGGTGCGTGGTCGACCCCGGCACCTTCTCGACATACGGCGCCACTTCCGCGCGGTCGTACCAGCAATAGCCCGTCGTTCCCATCTCGGGCGTCACGATCAGCTTCGCGCCCGACGACGCTGCCTGCTCGCACAGCGCGAGCAGGCCTTCGATGTTGCGCTCTTTCTCCCCCAGTGTGGGCTCGAACTGGACGGTCGCGACCTTGACCTTCAACGACATCGGCGGCGACCTCAGACCAGGAAGTGCTTCTTGATGGAGGCGCCGAGCGTGTATTTCGGATCGACCATGTTGCCGAGCCGGACGCGCCCTGCCTGCGTCAGCAGCATGTATGCGTCGATCTCGTCAAAGCCGTAATCGGCGGCCATCCAGCGGCACAGCTCGCGATAGGCGATGCGCGCGGCATCCTCCATCGGCCTGGCCGAGCCGATGGTCATGATGAAATCCTTGGTCTCGAGCCGCGGCCAGGCGATGGTCCAGTTCTTGATCAGATCGACCTGCACCGTCGTCACCGTCGGATGCTCGATCGCGACGCCGCACAATTCGCCGTCGCCCTGCGCGGCGTGACAGTCGCCGAGATAGAGCAGCGCGCCCTTTGTATTCACCGGCAGATAGATGATCGCGCCGGTGCCGACATCCGGCAGGTCCATGTTGCCGCCGTAGTAGTCGGGAACGAGCGAGGAGATCGCCTCGATCTCCGGCGAGGTGCCGATGGTGCCGATGAACGGCTCATAAGGCAGCGTGATCTTGTCGTTCCAGACCGTGCCCTTCTCGGCCGTGATCTCCAGCTTCTTGACCCGTTCGGGCAGCGCCGGGTTGAGCAGCGCTGTATTCCCCGTTCCGACCAGGCCGCCGAATTCCGGCATGATCACCGTGGTGCCGCGCGGCTGCGGCCCACGCGGCACGATGCTCTCGATGTAGACCGCGAGCGTATCGCCCTTCTCGGCACCGTTGACGTAGATCGGGCCGTTCTGCGGATTGAGGAACGGGAAGTTCAGGATCTTCGACGGGCTGTCGGTCTCGTGCTTGATCGCGCCCTCGAACGCATCATGCGTCTCGGCGGAGACGACCGAGCCGGGATCGATGGTCAGCACCGGCTCGACATAGGGGCCGTAGACGTAGTGATACTTGCCCTGGTCCTGTTCGGTGATGAGATGGTGCGCGCCGCGCGCGCCCTTGGCCACGCCCTTGCGGGCCATGATCGATTCCGACTGCCAGGCCATGCTCGTTCTCCTTGTGCTCGTTTCAAGTTTCTTCAGACTGCGAGATGACGGCGCATCTCGGCGGCATCGTCGAGCGCCTCGCGCGCGAGGCTCGCGGTGATGCGGCCCTTGTCCATGACGTAGGCGCGCTGCGCCATGGCGCGGATCATGTCGAGATTCTGCTCGACCAGGATGATGGTGACGCCGGTCCGGCGGTTGAGCTCGACCATGTTGCGGGCAATGTCCTGGACGATGTTCGGCTGGATGCCTTCCGACGGCTCGTCGAGGAGGATCAGATTGGGATCGGCGATCAGGACGCGGCCGATTGCGAGCTGCTGCTGCTGACCGCCGGACATCGTGCCGGCGCGCTGGCTCCAGCGTTCATGCAAAATCGGGAACGCGCCGATCACGCGTTGCTTCCCCTCCTCCGGAATGCCGCCGCCCTTGATTGCAGCTCCGACCGCGATATTCTCGCCGACGGTCAGCCGCGGAAACACGTCGCGGCCTTGCGGGACGTAGCCCATGCCGAGCCGCGCACGCTTATGCGCCGGCAGATGCTCGACGGCCTCGCCGCGATAGACGATCGAGCCGGACATCGCAGGCACCAGCCCGATCAGGCTCTTCATCAGGGTCGACTTGCCGACGCCGTTGCGGCCGATCACGGCGACGATCTCGCCCTCGCGCACCTCGATCTCCAACCCTTGCAGCACCGGCTTGCCGCCATAGCCGGCGCGAAGCCCGACGGTGGTGAGGATGACTTCCTTACGCATGGGCCTGCCCCAGATAGATCGCCGCCACACGTTCGTCGGCCACGATCTCGTCGATCGAGCCCTGCGCGAACACCTGGCCGAGATGCAGCACGGTGACGCGCTGCGCGACCTGGCGCACGAACGCCATGTCGTGCTCGACCGCGAGCACCGTCATGCCGGCCGCGTTCAGCCGCCGCACCATCTCGCCGGTCATGTGCGTCTCCTCCGGCGACATCCCGGCGGTCGGCTCGTCGAGCAGCAGGAGCCGCGGCTTCAGCGCGATCGCCATGCCGATCTCCAGCCACTGCTTCTGGCCATGGCTGAGATTGCCGGCGAGCTGCGCCTGCTCGGTTTCGAGATTGAGGAAGGCGAGCAGACGATCGATCTCGTTGTCGAGCGCAACACCATGCAGCCGGCTTTGCAGCGCAATCTCCAGGTTCTGCCGCACCGACAGGCCCTTGAACACGCCCGGCACCTGGAACTTGACCGAGAGCCCGCGGCGGATGCGCGCGAAGGATTTCAGCGTCGTGATGTCCTCGCCGGCAAAATAGATCTGGCCGCTGCCGGGATGATGCTCGCCGAGGATCAGGCGGAACAAGGTGCTTTTTCCGGCGCCGTTTGGCCCGATCAGGCAGTGGATCTCGCCCTGCTCCAGCACGAGATTGACGGAGTTCGTCACGTGCAGGCCGCCGAAATGCTTGTTGACGTCGCGCAGTTGCAGGAGCGCCATCACGCGGCCTCCTGCTTGCGCCGGGTCACGAGCTTGGCGATCCCCTTGATGACGCCCAGCACGAGACCGTTGGGCGCGATCAGCACGGTCAGCACCAGCAGCACGCCCATGAACACCAGCGCATATTGGCTGCCGTAGATCGTCAGCGCCTGGAAGCCGGACAGCACGACAAGCGTGCCGATGATCGTCGCGGTGAGATCGCTGCGGCCGCCGACGGCGACCCAGATCAGCGGCAGCGACGCCGCCGTCATGCCCATGCTGGAGGGCGTGATGTACTGTCCCCACACCGTGTAGAGCACGCCGGAGAGGCCGGCGAGCGCGGCGCCGATGACGAAGGTGATCAGCTGATATTTGCGGATGTCGTAACCGAGCATCTCCGCGCGCTCGGGATTTTCCCTGATGGCGACGATGACGTTGCCGAACGAGGAGTTCATCAGGATGCGCAGGCCGAGATAGACCAGCACGAGCATGCCGAGCACGACGTAATACAGGCCGACGTCAGCAAACAGCACGATCGGGCCGCCGAACCACGGGATGGTCAGCGGCGGCATCGCGCTCATGCCGTTGAAGCCGTTCAGCCGGGCGGCGCCGATGCGCCATTCGGGTCCGGCGGTCTGCGCCATGAAGCGCTCGAGCATCAAGGTCACCGCGAGCGTGACGATGCCGAGGAACACGCCGGCGATGCGGCCGAAGAACATGAAATAGCCGAGCAGCGCCGCGACCAGCGCCGCCATGCCGATCGCCAGCAGCAGCGCGATCCAGGTGAAGCCGTAGGACGCGCCGAAATTGATGGTGAGGATGCCGTAGCCATAGCCGGCGATGCCGAAGAACGCGGTCTGGCCGAACGACAGCGAGCCGCCATAACCCCAGATCAGGCTCAGGCTGAGCGCGATGAACACCCAGACGAAGAAGTAGACGGTGTTGCCGACGGTGTAGCCGTCGCTGAACAGCGGATAGGCCAGCGCGCCGGCGAGCACGAGCGCGAACAGCGCCCAGAACGCAGGCCCTCGGCCGAGCGTCTGCGGTCCTTCGAGGCGGCGAAACAAGGAAGCAAGTCCAGTCACGGCGTCCTCCTCAGGTCCGCTCGCGCAGCACAAAGCCGGAGATGCCCTTCGGCAACACCCGGACGACGATGATGACGGCGATCAGGAGACCGATCTGGCCGAACAATTGGCCCTGCCACGACGTCATGCCCGACTTCACGATGGCGAGGATGCCGCCGGCCGGCGCGGTGCCGAGGAACACGTCGGCGCCGCCGATCACCACCGTGACGAACGCCTCCATGATGAAGGTCGCGCCCATGGTCGGCACCAGGGTCATGGTCGGCGCGTAGAGCCCGCCGGCGAGCCCTGCGAGCCCTGCGCCGCAGGCAAAGGTCAGGCTGTAGATGAGCCTTGTATCGACGCCGAGTGCGGCCGCCATGTGCGGCACCTGGATGGTCGCGCGGGCCAGCACGCCGAACCGCGTCCAGTTGAACAGCGCGTACAGCGCCCCCAGCACGGCGAGGGCGGCTGCGAACAGCACGATGCGATAGATCGAATAGGAATAGGCGCCGACCTGAAAACTGCCGAACGGCGTGCCGACGCCGGCCATGGTCGAGCCAACCAGGATCAACGTGCCCTGCGTCGCGATCAGGCTGAGGCCCCAGGTGGCGACGATGGTATCGAGCGGCCGCTCATAGAGATGGCGGATCACCAGCAATTCGACGAGGACGCCCACGAAGGCCGAAGCCAGTGTCCCGCAGAGAATGCCGAGCGGCAGCGGCAGGCCGGCATGTACGGTGGCCGCGGTGACATAGGCGCCGCACATGATGAACTCGCCATGCGCGAGATTGATCACGCCCATCATGCCGAAGATGACCGCGAGCCCGCAGGCCGACAGCACCAGGAAGGCGAACGCGTCGCCGAACTGGTAGAGCGCAGAGAATGCCAGGGATGCGATGTCCATGTCTTCAATCGGTGTGGGGTTCGGATGCGAGAAGCGATGAAGAGCAAGCCGCTCCGGCGTGAGGGGACGCCGGAGCGGCCGCTTCCGCCGATCAGGGCTTCGGCGGCGGATTCGACGGCGTATACTGCGCCATCGGATCCTTCTTGGTCAGGTCACAGCCGGCGTCGCCGAGCCAGTACGGCTTGATGTCCTCCCAGACCTTCGGGAACGAGATCGAGTGGTCGGCGCCGACCTTGGCGAGATAGATCGTGTGCGACATGTGCTGGCTCTTGGGGTCGATGCAGACCTTGCCTTCCGGCGCGTCCATGCAGACATCGCCCATCGCGATCACCTTGCGGATCTCGTCGCGGTTGGTCGACTTTGCCCGCTCCACCATCTGCTTGTAGAGATACAGCGCGAGGTAGGAGTTCTCGGCCTCCTGGTTCACATAGGGCTCGTTCGGGAACTTGGCCTTGAACTTGGCGAGGAATTCCTTGCTCTTCGGAGAGTCGATCTCCTCGATGTAGTTGGTGGTGACGTACATGTCCTTCAGGCTCGGCGGCTTGAAGCGCTTATGCTCATAGCCCTGGCCGACGTTGACCGAAGAGGCCATCGGCAGGTTGACGTTGGCGGACGCGGCCTGCTCGTAGTAGGAGGCCTGCGCGGTGCCGACCAGCAGGGTCACGACGAAGTCGGGCTTGGCCTTCTGGATGTTCTGGATGCTCTGCGAGAACTGAGACACGCCGAGCGGGATGAACTCCTCGCCGGCCATCTCGCCGCCGTTCTCCTTGACGATCTTGCGCACCCACTCGGCCGAGATCTGGCCGAAATTGTAGTCGGCGGCGAGCGTGTAGACCTTCTTGCCGTAGGTCTGCATCATGTACGGGATCAGCGTCGAGAACTGCTGCTCGGGGACTGCGCCCGTCACCACCATGTGGCCGTCGCAGACGCCGCCTTCATACTGGTTGTTGTAGAAGGCGAAGCCGTTGAACTGGTCGACGATCGGCCGGTAGGCCTCGCGCGAGGCCGAGGAGAAGCCGGCGAACACGACATCGACCTTGTCCCGCTGCAGCACGCGACGCATGAACTCCTGGTAGCGCGTGTTGTCCGACTGCGTGTCGTAAGTCACCAGCTCGAGCGGCCGGCCCATGATGCCGCCGGACTTGTTGATCTCCTCGGCCGCGAGCTGGATGGCATGCACCTTGCCGATGGTCGCCGCGGCGAAGTCGCCGGACTGGTCCTCCAGCACGCCGAGCTTGATCGGCGCTTCGGCCGCATATGCGCCTGCCGCGAAGACAAGCGTCCCCGTGAGGGCTGCGGCACGCAGCCCCCGCATTCCAGATCTGGTCATGTGATGCTCCTACATCGCTTGCTTGTTGCCGCCTGGCAGCGTGACGCTGTTCGTGCGGTCGGGCGTATCGGGCGGCATCGCCCGTCTCCTCAGGAACTCCTCGCAATAGAGCTCCAGACTTTGCCGCGCCCGCATGCTGTCGCGGCGAAGCGCGGAATAGGCATCGTCGTCGTCGAGGCCGGTCTCCCGCATCAGCAGGACCACGGCGCGGATCACGGCCCTGCGGCCGCGGCGGCGGCTCTCCAGGTCCTGCAGCTTCTCGTACATCTCGGTGCGCAGCAGGAACTGGTTGATGCCGAGGAACAGCGCGGTGTAGACGGCGCCGCCATGCACCGGCTTGCGCAGGAACGAGGTGGCGCCGAGATTGACGAGGGCCTTGAGCCGGCTCGGCGCTTCGACGCCGACGAGACCGATCACCGGCACCGGCGGCAGCTTCGAGGCGGGATTGACCTCGAGCGCGACCGCGCCTTCGAGGTCGCCGTCGATGAACAGGATGTCGCGCTCGGGCAGCAGCGCAGACGCGTCGAGCTGCGCGCGGCCATCGATGATCTCGGGGTATTCGCAGGCGACGCCGAGCTTGGCGAGCGTCGTCTCCAACGTGGTCTCCCACCCTGCCCGCCGCGTGATCACCAGCGCGCGGCCACCCTTGAAGTTCTGCAGCAATCGGAAGGTCATGACTTCACCATTCGGAGCAGCGGAGGACGCATGGAGGTCGCGAAGCGCGGCGACGACTGCACGAGGTAGGGATCGGGCGCGATCGGCTGCCGCGCTTCCAGCAACAGCTCGAATTGCGCATCGGTCGACGACCGGCCGATGCGCGGCGTCAGCCACGCGTGATAGGTCTGCGGATCGATCCGCACCTCGCCCTGCGGGGCCAGCAGGCGCTGATTAGCGACGGCGCAGCGCACCAGGCGCGACTCGTCGCTGCCCGCCTGGGCCAGCGTCGCCGCCAGCAGCTTGACAGCGATATAGGAAGCCTCCGCATCGGCCGAGACGACTGGACCGTCCGGAAACGCGCGCGTATAGGCTTGCATGAAGGCCGCATTCTCGGCCGTATCGAGCGAGGAGAAGTACACGCTCGATGAGAGATGGCCGTCGACCGCTTCGGTCCCGATCTCCTTCAGCTCCGGCTCGGACAGGGTGCAGCTGGCGACCGGAATCTCATTCGGCTGGTCGATGCCGGCGGCGCGACAGGCGGCGCGGAACGCGCGGAAGAACGCGTAGGCGCTGGTGCCAATCAGGTTGTTGAACACGACATCCGGACGTTGCTCCAGGATCGCCGCGATGACCTGGTCGAACTCGGTGTCGCCGACGGTGAGATAACGCTCCGCCAGCACCGTCCCGCCCCGCACAGTCAACGCCTCGCGGAAGATGCGGTTGTTCTCCCACGCCCAGATGTAGTTCGAGCCGACGCAGAAGGCGCGCGTGCCGACCCGCGCGGCGAGATAGTCAACCAGCGGCAGCACGTGCTGGTTCGGCGCCGCACCCGTGTAGATAACATTGTCGGAGCTCTCGAAGCCCTCATAGTGCGATGGATACCAAAGCAGACCGTCGAACTTCTCGAAACAGGGAATGACCTCCTTGCGGCTCGAGGAGGTGTAGCAGCCGACGATTTGGCGGATACCGGAGCTCAACAGCTCCCGCGCCAGTGCGCGATACTGCGCGAGATCGCCGGACGGGTTCACCACCACCGGCTCCAGCGCGATCGGGCCGTCGGCGGCGTTGACCTCGGCGAGCGCGAGCTGGGCGCCATTGAGCATCGAGCGCGCGACGACGCTGTACGAGCCCGTCGTCGAGAACATCACCCCGATGCGAAACGTCGTCCGTGTCATCCCGCGTCCCAAAAACAAAAAAGCGCCCATCGGCTGTCAAGCCGAGGGCGCCCTCGCCACCAACCAAACACGCTTCAATCAGCGCGGTGTTGGAAATGGTTTGATCGTGCTCGCGTCCGAAGGGCCGCTGTGCCCAACGCGTGGACATTACGGTCTCTTAGAACACCTCACCTGTCAAGCGCGTTGTAGCAGCGATGGCTGCATCAAATCGTGCATGCATGCAGCAAATTGATGCAGCTGCGACATCCCTGGTTGTCGATGGCCGCGACGCGCGGCCTGTCAGCGCGACCGCGGCGGCGTGCTGCGCGCCGGACCGGTCAGGAAGCGCTCGAGCTCGACGATGGCTTCCGCCTCGCGCGCGCGTCTGAGCTGTCGCGCCTGCTCGATCCCTGGCGGCAGGCGCTTGGCCATGTCGCGCGCTTCACGCGCCGTCTGCAACAGTCGCTCACCGAGCGTCATCGTCTGCTTGACGCGACGCCTTCGTTTTTTTGGAATTTCGACTTCCATGCAACGTGGACCCGATTTCGATTTTGACGCAAACACAACCCTAGATGATCGCACGGCACCTGCATCCACATAGGTGAATCCGAGATCGACGTGCTTCGTTCGGGCCACCGGACCGCCCCCGGCCGGCTTGCGACGTTAACCGCAGCCTTCGGAGAGCGCCGTATCAATTGATATGGACGGGTTGACTTCGGGCGGGCCCTCGCGCAGAGGAACCAACTGTGCAGCGCCCGGTTCACACCGCAGTGAAAGGGGGTCCCATGAAGAACAAGCAATTCGCCGCCCTGCCCTTTCGTATCAAGGCTGCAGAGCTCAGCATCCTCTTGATCACCACGCGGCGGAAGCAACGCTGGTCGGTGCCGAAGGGATCGCCGATGCTGCGCAAGCGCGCGCACCGGGTGGCCGCGATCGAGGCCTATGAGGAGGCCGGGCTGCGCGGCAAGATCAGCCGGCAGGCGCTCGGCCGCTTCAAGCACCGGAAGCGCAAGGGCAAGCGCAAGATCCCGTGCGAGGTGAAGCTCTATCCGCTCGAGGTGACGAAGCAGCACGGCCGCTTTCCCGAACGCGGCCAGCGCAAGCTCGTCTGGGTGTCGGCGTCGGAAGCCGCGCGCCGCGTCCACCATCCCGAGCTGCGCCGGCTGATCCGGGGATTTTCGCGGCAGCAGCGCAAGCGAAGCTGATCGCAGCTCACGCCGGCCGGAGCGCGATGATCACGCTCTCGTCGGCCTGCAGCTGAACCGGGCCACTGATCGCACCGAGGTGGCGGCCGGGATGGGTGGACAGCAGGCACTCCCCCTGCCCGTCCCATGGCCATTTTCGCGGTTCACGCGTGACATTGAGCAGGACCAGAACCGTCTCGCGTCCCAGCCTCCGCTGATAGCCGAGGATGTCGTTGCGCGAGCGCAGCGGCTGATAATGGCCCTCGGTCAGGCACGGCGTATGTCGCCGCAGCGTCAGCAGGGCCCGATAGAGCTGCAGCAATGACGCCGGCTCTTCCTTCAGGCGGGCCACCGTCTTCGCTGGATCGCCCTGCGGCAGCCACGGCTCGCCGTTCGTAAATCCGCCGTGGCGGCTGTCGTCCCAGCGCAACGGCACCCGCTCGGGATCGCGGCCGAGACCGTAGCCGCCGACCAGCTTCTCGAAGGGATCGACGACGCGGTCAGCGGGAATCGGCGTCTGCGTCATGCCGAGCTCGTCGCCCATGAAGACGAACGGCGTGCCCTTCAGCGTCAGCAGCAGCATCGCAAGCACGCGCGCCTGCGCGGCGCCGAGCTTTTCCGCGACACGCGGCTTGTCATGGCCTCCGATCACCCAGACCGGCCAGGCATCGCGCGGGATCGCGCCGTAATAGGCATCGATCGTCGCCTGCAGCGCATGTGCCGTCCATTCCGAATCCAGCAGCGCGAAATTCAGCGGCAGATGCAGCCGAGGCTTGTCGTTGCCATAGAAGTGGCCGATGCGGTCGGTCTTGCCCTGCACCTCGCCGCACAGCAGGCGGCCGTCATATTCGTCGACAATGCCGCGCAGAAACTCGATGCATTGCATCGCTTCCGGGCGATCGTCGGTGAAGACAGGCCGCTGGCGCTGCGGCGGCGGCTTGTCGTCACCGGCATCGGGGTCATCCGGGTTGTCGCGCAGCAGCTCGTCCTTGATCAGCACCGCGCTGGCGTCGACGCGAAAGCCGTCGACGCCGTGCGCGAGCCAGAAGCGCATGACGTCGGCGATCGCCTCCCTCACCTGCGGATTGCGCCAATTGAGATCGGGTTGTTCGACGAGGAACGAATGGTAGTAATATTGCCGCCGCGCCTCACACCATTCCCAGGCGCTGCCGCCGAAGCGGCTGATCCAGTTGTTCGGCGGGCCGCCGTTGGCGGCCGGATCGGCCCAGAGGTACCAATCCGCCTTGACGTTGTCGCGGGACGAGGCGCTCTCTTCGAACCAGGCATGATCGTCAGCGGTGTGGTTCGGCACGAGATCAAGGATGAGGCGGATGTTGGCCTCATGCAGCCGCGCCACGAGCGCATCGAAATCAGCCATGCTGCCGAAGCGCGGATCGATCGTGCAATAGTCGGAGATGTCGTAGCCGAGATCGCGAAACGGCGTCTTGTAGATGGGAGTCAGCCAAACCGCATCGATGCCGAGCCATTGCAGATAGTCGAGGCGCGACAGCAGTCCTGGAAGGTCACCCTTGCCGTCGCCATTGCTGTCCTGGAACGAGATCGGCGCGATTTCATAGATCACGGCGTCTTGCCACCAGGGTCGCTCGGGCTGTTTCGTCTCCTCGGACATCGTGGAATTGGCGACCTGCGACAAGGATGAGCTGCGCCGCATGGGGCCATGCGACATCAACCCAATCCGCTCGATCGTTTGAAGGTTCCAAAGCGCCCGGGCGTTCGCCGCTCAGCGCTCCGCGAACTTGATGGTCGATACCGGCCAGCGTCCCTCGTGGCCGGTGATGGCGATGCGCAGGCCGTGCAGTTCGTCGAGATAGACCTGCTCCACGGTTCCGGCCTTGCCATCGCTCAGCGCCACGCACTTGCCGATCAACTCGGTCTGGGCATGCTCGAACTCGTACAGGATGGTGAAGGCTCGCGTCTTGACGGCAACCATAAGGGAACGGTGTGAGGGGCTGATGAGGAGAGCCGCGACGCTGCGGGACAGGCCGGCGCTGGCCAGTAGATCGGGGCCCCGGCCTGCCGCGTCAAGCTCTCATCAACCGATCGTGCGCGCAGTTCGACCTGCGCGCACGATCTGGTCAGCGGCATTCGAAATTCGCCGCGTCCTCGAGGCTGCCGCTGCCCTTGTAGGTCTGAACCTTCGGGAACGCGCAGAGATCGCGCGTGCGTCCCGGCCACGGCACATCGGGCGCGCGCCGCGCGGTGGCGCGGATGGCTTCCGGCGCAGCGGCCTTGCCTTCCACCCAATTGTCCAGCGCCGTCAGCAGATCGAACTGATCGGTCGCCGGTCCGCCGCCGCAATGGTTCATGCCGGGAACCAGGAACAGCCGCGCGAAGCCATCCGTGTCGGGGTATCTCTTCTTGAGCTGGTCGACATAGTCGACCGTATCGAGCGCGGAGAAGATCGGGTCGGCCGTGCCGTGATAGAACAGCATCTTGCCGCCCTTGGCTTTGAAGGCATCGAGATCGGTCGAGGTCGCCGCTTCGTATTCCATGCCGGCATCGAAGCCATCAGCGCCCTTCATCACCTTCTTCGTGTCGCGGTCGAGATCGAAATTGCGCACCCAGGCGACGAGGTCCTCCGGCTTCTCGGGCGGGCTCATGAAGTCATAGGCGACGCCGCCCGGAATGAGGGTGAGATTGCGCGCATTCGGCGGGCTCGACTTCGGCGTGCCGAGCTTCCAGGCGCGCCAGCCGGGCGCGGCGAGGCCAGGATCGTAGGGCCAGCGCGAATAGATCAGGCCGCCCATCGCATTGCGGCTGCCGTCGAACATCAGCTTGACGGCCTTCAGCTTGGGCGGGGACAGGCATTGCGAGTTCTGCCCCTCCTTGCAGGCAAGCACCGCGGCATCGAAGCGGCAGGCCATGACGTCCTGCACCATGCCGTCCTTGGCGCCATCGGCGCCGTCACACGCCGCGGTCACACCATCTGCGACCAGCTTCAGATCATCATCGGTCAGCGCACTGCCGACATCGGCCTTGCCGTCCGGTCCGGGCGGCGCGATCGCCAGCAGCAGTTGCTCCTGCGCGATCACGTCGATGCCGGCGAGCGGCACGCGATAGGCCGGCGCGCCGGCGATGACGCCGTCGAACAGCTCGGGGAAGCGCTGCGTCACCGCCATTGCCTGGCGCCCGCCATTGGAGCAGCCGGCGAAATAGGAGCGGCGCGGCGCGTTGCCGTAGAGCTTCGCGGCCGCCGCCTTCGCCGCTTCGGCCACCGGCGGAATCGAGCTGTAGCCCTTGTCGCGCCGCGCCTGCGGATCGAGGCCGAACAGATACGGCCCGAGCGGACCGGGCTCTTCGAGATGACCGGAGTCGGTCGACGCCGCGGCATAGCCGTTGGAGAGCGCGTTCGGCGGCGTCGCGCCGGTCAACAGCCCGAGCGCCGGCCGCAGCACGCCGTCGACGCCGCCACCGCCCTGAAAGACGAACTTGCCATTCCACGTCGCGGGCAATCTTAGCTCGTAGCCGATGGCGTAGGGCTTGCCGTCGATGCCGGTGCGCTCGTTGATCTTGCCGCGGATCAGGCAGTGATCCGGCGCGGGTGCAGTGGCGCCAGCGGGCGCCGGCGGCGCCAACTGCACGCCGCCCGCGGCGACGAACTCCGCCGTGATGATGCGGCCGCTGCCGGAAAAGCCCTGCGCCAGCGCGGCGCAGCTCGCCTTGAAATCCTCCGCCATCGCGGAGGTCATCGCCGACGAGCACAGCAACATTGCGGCAAGCGCCGTGATCCGGATCTGCATCGGTCTCGTCCTCCCACCATGCGGGTCTCGCGCCGTCATTTGCTCCGCGGCGCTTGATCGCATCCGACCATAGCCAAGCCTGTGCCCGCCGCAAGCGGCCGTGCGCGCCCGCGCGATTGAAAACCGCTGCCGAACCATGTCATCTGTCGGCCCGACACGATCGAGGGACATCATGGCTGCGGACATCCGGTTGAATGCGTTTGCGATGAACTGCGTCGGGCACCAGTCGCCCGGCCTATGGCGGCATCCGCGTGACCGCTCCTCCGACTACAACCGCCTGCCCTATTGGCTCGACCTCGCCAAAACACTGGAGCGCGGCCGCTTCGACGGGCTGTTCCTCGCCGACGTGCTCGGCGTCTACGACGTCTATGGCGGCAATCCCGACGCCGCGCTGCGCCACGCCATCCAGGTGCCGGTCAACGACCCGATGATGCTGATCTCGGCGATGGCCGCGGTCACCGAGCATCTCGGCTTCGGCGTCACCTGCACCTTGTCCTACGAGCCGCCCTATCCGTTCGCGCGCCGCATGTCGACGCTCGATCATCTCACTGAGGGCCGCATCGGCTGGAACATCGTCACCGGCTATCTCGACAGCGCCGCGCGTGGCATGGGCAAGCAGCGCCAGACCGGGCACGACGACCGCTACGACGTCGCCGACGAATATATGGAGGTGGTCTACAAGCTGTGGGAAGGCAGCTGGGAGGACGACGCCGTCAAGCGCGACCGCGAAAGCGGCATCTTCACCGATCCCGCCAAGGTGCACCGCGTCAGCCATCACGGCGAGAACTACCAGCTCGACGCCATCCATCTCTGCGAGCCCTCGCCGCAGCGGACGCCCGTTCTCTATCAGGCCGGCACCTCGCCGCGCGGCCGCGTGTTCGCCGGCCGGCATGCCGAATGCGTGTTCATGTCCGGCCCGTCGGCGAAGATCATCGCGCCGCGCGTCGCCGCGATCCGCCAGGCCGCGATCGAGTCCGGCCGCGCGGGGAGCGACATCGTGATCTTCAGCATCGCCACCGTCGTGCTCGGCGAGACCGACGCGGAGGCGGAAGCGAAGTTCGCCGACTATCGCCGCTACGTCGACCACGAGGCGTCGCTGACCTTGATGTCCGGCTGGACCGGCGTCGACTTCTCGACCTACGAGCTCGACCAGCAGGTCCGCCACGTCCTCAACGATGCCGGCCGCAGCGCGATGGACAACGTCACCCGCGCCGATCCGGACCGGGTGTGGACCGTGCGCGAGGTCGCCGAGCACATCGGCATCGGCGGCATCGGGCCGGTGTTCGTCGGCTCACCGGCGAAGGTCGCCGATCTCATCGAAAGCTGGGTCGAGCAGACCGGCGTCGACGGCCTCAACCTCGCCTTCGCGCTGTCGCCGGAGAGTTTTGCCGATGTCGCCGACATGCTGGTGCCAGAGCTGACGAAGCGCGGCCGCTACAAGAAGACTTATCAGCCGGGCACGCTGCGGGAAAAGATGTTCGGCCGCGCGCGGCTGGCGGCGCCGCATCCGGCGGCGAGCTACCGCCCTTAAGGGCGGCGTTCAGACGGCGAGCCGGTCCAGCAACTGGTCGACCGCCGTCGCGATCGGCTTGATGATAGGCACGGTGAATTGCGGCTGCAGCTGATCGGCGGCCTGGGCGAGCGGTCCGCCGCCGATGATGACAGCCTCGGCACCGTCCGAGATACAGGCGCGCGTCGCCTCGGCCAGCGCGGCGGCAAGCCGCGCCGGATCGGCGGCAAGCGCGGCCACGTCGCCTGGTGTGAGACGCGTCCCGGTGAACTGCGCCGACAGCTGCAGCCTATCTGCAAGATCAGCGATGCCGGCGACCAGCGCCGGCGTCACCGTGGCGACGCCGAACCGCCGCCCACCCTGCCCGGCCGCGTGCATCGACGCCTCGCCGATCCCGATCACCGGCCGCGCGCACAGGCGGCGAAGCTCGGCTGCACCGGGATCGCCGAATGCGGCGACGATGATGCCGTCGCAAGCCCCGACATGCGCCCGTCCGATCTCCACCACCTCGGCCGCGGAAGCCGCCAGCGCCTCGGGATCGACGATCATGGCCGGCGCCCGCGTCGCGGTCGCTCCGACCACCTCCACCCGGCCCGTGCAGCAGGCCGCCGCGATCGACACCATCATCGCGGTGGTCGCCGCCGAGCTGTTGGGATTGATCAGGAGGATGCGAGGCATGCAGGCCTGGTGACGTAGGAGGACGGGCTCTCCTCGTGAACCAATCGCCGCCCGTCCGTCAACTCCAGCCTTTGTCGTGCTCAGTCTCGCCCGATCCGCATCGACAGCTCGACCTCGTCGCCGAACGGCACCGACAGGTAGCTATTCGCCGGCGAACGGACATAGGCGAGATAATCGGGGCTGTAATCGGCATTGTCGGCCACGATGAACGCGCCCGCGCTCAGCCTGCTCTCGAGCAGATCGAGAACGTCGCGATAGAGCGGCTTGGCGCCGTCGAGCAGCACGAGATCGATTCTCTCAGGAAGATCGCGGCCGAGCGTCTGCAGCGCGTCGCCTTCGCGGGTCTCGACGAGATCGAGCAACCCCCCTTCGGTCAGATGCTTGCGGGCGCGGGCGACCTTCGACGGCTCGAACTCCGTTGTGATCAGCCGGCCGCCGCCATTGTCGCGCAGCGCCGCAGCCAGGAACAGCGTGGAGATGCCGAACGACGTGCCGAACTCGACGATCGATCGGGCGCTGAAGCTGCGCGCAAGCATGTAGAGCAGCAGGCCGGTGTCGCGGGAGACCGGCAGCGGAAAATCTTTCAATTGCGAATAGAGCTCCACATGACCGGACTTGCTGCGCATCAGCTGTTCGCCGCGCTCCGCCAGGCCCGCAAAGACGGGACTGGTCTCCGGCCGCAGCAGCGCGGCTTCGGACAGCAGGCGAGCCAGCAGCGGCGCGACGGGCTCAGTAGTGAGGGTGATCATGATGGTCTCCGTGTCATCGAGTGTTTGTTTGCCTCGCCCTCAAAATACGAATAATCATTCGCATTCGCTAATCGCATTCGGGATCGCGCCATGGCCTCTGCTCGAAAAGCCCAGATTTCCGCGAGAAAACAGCCGCAACAGGCGCGCTCCACGGATCTCGTGTCCGCCATTTTGCAGGCCGCTGTTCAGGTTTTGACGACCGAAGGCGCGCAGCGCTTCACCACCGCGCGCGTCGCCGAGAGGGCCGGCGTCAGCGTCGGCTCGCTGTATCAATACTTCCCCAACAAGGCGGCGATCCTGTTCCGGCTGCAGAGCGACGAGTGGCAGCAGACGACGAGCCTGCTGCATGGCATCCTGGATGATCAAACCCGCCCGCCGCTGGTGCGGCTGCGCGCCCTCGTCCACGCCTTCCTGCAGTCGGAATGCGACGAGGCCGCCATCCGCGGCGCACTCGACGACGCCGCCCCGCTCTATCGCGACGCGCCGGAATCGAAAGAGGCCCAGGCGCGCAGCCGCCGCACCATGCAGGCCTTCATGCGCGAGGCGCTGCCTGACTCCGGCCAAGCCGAGCGCGCGCGCGTCGCCGACCTGATCAAGACGACGCTGAGCCAGGTCGGCAAACACTTCTCCGACACGCCCCGCAGCCGCGCCGAGATTTCCGCCTATGCCGATGCGATGGCGGACATGTTCTGCGCGTATCTGGAGAAGGCTGGCGCGCGACCGAGGAGTAGTCGTCCGAGAAGTTAGGTGCGAAAGTGGGGATAGCACTCTCTTCCCGCATCAGTGCGGAGGCGCGACGGGACAACGAGGGGAGCGTCGACAGCGCTTCACGCATCCCCAAAACTTCCGAAATCAACCAGCGATCCCAGGGTGATTTGCGCTGTCCAGCGAAGCTCCGCGTCGTGACCCCAATCGGATATCCGATCCCTCTCGATCTCTTGGATCTGCGGCCGGAAATCGCTTACGCTCGGAGAGAGAGTAGCACGGAGCTGGACTGGCGATGCAGCGATGCGAGTTCATGGACGGTCGTTCAGGACGGTCATGTGCGTCCGTTCGCCGAGGGCGGAAAGCTCCCATCCACGCCATTCTGGCGATGGCGGCTTCCCTCGTCGCATCGTCGGGACAAGCGCAGGAGGACGGTCGGGCGGCAAACAAGGCTCCCGATTATGTCGCGACGAGAGAGTACAGCGGCCGTCCCACGCAGCAGGAGACCCTACGCCATCACAATGGATGGCTGCGCGGTGACCGAATGGGCGAACGAAGCAGCTACTTCCAGGGCCCGGGGCGCTTTGTCTCGTTCACGCGCACGCCGGATGGCAACCGCTACGAGTCACTCCATGTCACCCAAGCGGTTGGCACCGATAAGACGCGGCAGGAAAGCGTGAAGACTGAGAAGCTGCAGTCTTTTCTCGACGAGACCTGCACGATCTGGGACTTTGTTGGTCCCGCGGACCCGAAGGGACGAAGGAGCGTGTCCTTCCGCGATTGTATCACGCACGACGGCATACAGATCGCGCATGGCTGGGCGGCCGAAGACGGCGCAATCAGGGAGCCACCGGATTGGCGACTGACGCGTTTGACCCGCACGCCAGTCTCCGAGGACGAGACCTCGCCACCTGCGGACGTATTTGATTGGAGGAACTTTACGGGTTTTGCTGCGCAAACGCCCTCCCTGGAAACCAGAACGCAACCGGATTTCGCGGCGACAATGAATGGCAGCATCGCCTCCTCCGGAGCAGGCGTCAGGTACAGGAAGCGACATTTTCCGTGGGTGAGAACGGACACCACATTCGCCAATGGCGCGCGGATCATCGAGATCGTCAACGAACGAACCCACGCCGCACTCACGTTTCGCGCCACGGTGCAAGGCGCGTTCGAGAGCCTGTGGATCGGCGAATTTCGTCCAGGTCCGCAGTACGTGCGGAGCGGCGCCGGACGTGACGCAGAGCAGAAGGACGTCGTCGTCGAACGCGGGATATTTCTGGGGGAATGGTGCAGGATCACGAGGGACGCGAGGGACGAACGCATACGCACCGAATGGCGCACGCACGACGGCATCATTTTGAAAGAGGAAGAGAGTGGCGGTCGCGTGGCCAATCCTGAAGGCTGGACCGTGGTCCAGTGGCAGCGACGCCCGGTCGAGCTGTCCGAAGTCATGCCACCGGCCGAGATTTTCGAGCGGGCTCGGTGGGGCCTGTCTCGATAAAGCCGATTGCCTCGCCTTGGCGCCCCCGTAAGATCCGCTCGTAATACGGGTGAGCGGAGCGTCATCCGCCTATCCAGATTCCAGCATTACGTGATGTCCACGCCCCCCCCATCCCGCAGCGAACGCAGTCGCCGCTGATGCGCCCTCGGCCCAGGGCGAGGGCACTGCATTGCGCTGCGCAGGCGACGGCATGACAAGCATTCCCACACCCGCATGCGCCAACACCTGAAATTCACCCACGATCTCAAGCTGATTTGCCCTGTCCAGTCCCGTGGAGAAAAATAATCTTGTTTCTTTTTTACAGAAATCATGATCTTATGACCCTATCCCGCCCGATCGAGGGGCGCTTCGCGAACGTCACGGAACGTTGGGTGGGATGCGGTGGCCGGTTCTCGTCGCAGCGTGCGTCATGCGCGCGGACGAACGAGGGGAGCCGGACGGCGAAGTCGCGTGGTCCTGATACTCCGACGCTAGTATCACGCGCTGATGCGCAAGCATCATGCGCAACGGTGGCCAGAAAGCCCGGCGCACCGGGGAGATCGCGTATAAGCCGTAAGCCCATCGCGCAGGGAAGGCCGGATGTCCGGCTGATCCTGTGGTGACCGCCGCGTGCTTTGCTTTTTGCACGCGGGCCATGGGTGTCAGTCGACGCCCGGCCTTCCCTGCGCCCTCTCTTCCCGGGAGGGACGAACGGCAGGCACAGCTCGGACGCGGAATGCGTCGCGAGACTGCAAGCGGCTGCCCTGCTCTCCCGCGAAGAAAACAAACTTCTCGCGGAGCGACCGAATGAAGAACTTTCCTCTCCATCCAAACCGATCTGCAAAATTGCATGAGGCAACTGATCCTGCGAATGATCCGGTGACATCTGCATTCAATCGTACGTCAGGAGATTTTCGGATGACACGTTCCCTCGGCGGCTCGCGCCAACAGCGGCTCCCGGTCTTCGCTCGCCGCAGCATCCTGATGATGGGCGTCGCCCTGCTCGGCGCACTCGCCACGCCGCGTGCGGAAGCCGCCGAGACGTTGCGCATCGGCTACCAGAAATCCTCCACGCTGATCGCGCTGCTCAAGACCAATGGCGAGTTGGAGAAGGCGCTGGCGCCGCTCGATATCAAGGTGTCCTGGCACGAATTCTCCAGCGGCCTGCCGCTGCTCGAGGCCATCAACATCGGCAGCATCGATGTCGGCGCCGATGTCGCCGACACCGTGCCGGTGTTCGCGCAGGCCGCGGGCGCCAAGCTCGCTTATGTGGCCGAGGAAACCGCCTCGCCCTCCGCGCAGGCGATCCTGGTGGCGACGGCCTCGCCGGTGAAGACGCTGGCCGAGCTAAAGGGCAAGAAGATCGCGGTGACCAAGGGGGCCGGCAGCCACTATCTGCTGCTGTCGGCGCTCGCCAAGGCCGGCCTGTCCTTCAAGGACATCACTCCGGCCTATCTGCCGCCGGCCGACGGCCGCACCGCTTTCGTCAGCAACAATGTCGATGCCTGGGTGGCCTGGGATCCGTTCCTCTCCAGCACCATCCGTCAGTCCGGCGCGCGCGTGCTCGCCGACGGCAGCGACGGTCTCGCCAGCTACAAGCGCTATTACCTTGCCTCGGCCGACTATGCCGCCAAGCACGGTGACGCACTCAACATCATCTATGGCAAGCTGGTCGAGACCGGCAAATGGGTGAAGGCCAATCCGGCCGCGGCGGCGAGCCAGCTCGCGGCGCTCTGGGGCATCGACGCCGCCACCGTCGAGGAGGCCAACAGCCACCGCTCCTACCAGGTCGGCGCGGTCACCGCGGCCGGCCTCGCCGAGCAGCAGAAGATCGCCGACGCCTTTCTCGCTGAACGCGTACTGCCGATGAAGGTGGACACATCTGCGTTGGCGATCTGGACACCACGGGCGCCGTGAGCCAGAGAGGAACCGAGCATTGTGCTCTGCAGCGACGCGGAGCCCGAGGCCCAACGACGAGCCTGACCGTAAGGAGACTTCCGTGACTGCCCATCTGCCGCCGCCGACCGATCGCGCCACCGAGCACCCCGCCCATCGCATCTTCGTCGACCGCTGGTCGCCGCGCGGTTTCACCGATGAGGCGCTGCCCGAGAGCGAGCTTCTCACCTTCATCGAGGCGGCGCGCTGGGCGCCCTCCTCCTACAATTCGCAGCCCTGGCGCTTCCTCTACGCGCGCCGCGGCTCGGCCGAATTCGACACCTTCCTGGCCCCGCTGATCGAGTTCAACCGCGGCTGGGCGCAGCATGCGGCAGCCCTCGTCTACGTGCTGTCGAAGAAGACCTTCATCCCGGCCGGCAAGACCGAGCCGGCGCCGACCCGCACGCATTCCTTTGATGCCGGCGCCGCCTGGGCCAACTTCGCCAACCAGGCCGCCCTGTCCGGCTGGGCCACCCACGGCATGAGCGGCTTCGACGTCGCCGCCGCGCAGGCCGCGCTCGGCGTGCCCGACGACTTCGCCGTGGAGATCGCGATCGCGGTTGGCCGCAAGGGCGGCGGCGAGAAGCTCCCGGCCATGCTCAAGGAGCGCGAGAAGCCGAGCCCACGGCTCGCGATCGCAGAGATCGCTGCCTCCGGCCTGTTCCCGAAGAGCTTCGGCGGCTGAGGTTCTGATCCCCTGGGGGGCGGCATGACAATGTCGCCCCTACTGGACGGGTGATCCGTGCTCGCACCCATCCTTTGAGACGCCCGCCGAGCAGAGGACGATGCGGGGACGTTGGAGAGATAACAGCACTTGCCCGCGAACTCCCCTGCTCCGCGTGCGAACTCTCACCCCTCATGATGAGGAGCGCCGCCGCGCGGCGCGTCTCGAACCATGAGGCCCCCGGTCGCTGACGCCCGGTGAAATCTGTGGCAGAAAGCAGGATCATCGTCAGACGAAAGCCGAGCCCCGCATGCCGCCGCCGAAACAGCCTGCCTTCGAAACCCTGAGCCTGCATGCGGGCCAGCATCCGGATCCCACAACCGGCGCCCGCGCGGTGCCGATCTATCAGACCACGTCCTACGTGTTCGACGATACCGAGTACGCCGCCGCGTTGTTCAATCTTGAACGCGCCGGCCACATCTACACCCGCATTTCCAACCCGACGACAGCTGTGCTCGAGGAGCGGCTCGCCGCGCTCGAAGGCGGCGTCGGCGCGGTCTGCACGGCGAGCGGCCAGGCGGCGCTGCATCTGGCGATCGCCACCATCCTCAATGCCGGCGACCACATCGTCGCCTCCTCCTCGCTCTATGGCGGCACCATCAACCTGCTCGCGCACACGCTGCCGCGCTTCGGCATCACCACGAGCTTCGTCAAGCCGCGCGACCTCGACGGCTTCCGCGCGGCCGTCAAGCCGAATACGCGGCTCTTCATTGGCGAGACGCTCGGCAATCCCGGCCTCGAAGTGCTTGATATCCCGAAGGTCTCAGCAATCGCGCACGAAGCCACCGTGCCGCTTTTAATCGACAACACGTTCGCCACGCCCTATCTCAGTCAGCCGATCGCGCAAGGCGCCGACATCGTGATGCACTCCGCAACGAAGTGGCTCGGCGGTCATGGCATCGCGATCGGCGGCGCGCTCATCGACGGCGGCCGCTTCGACTGGCGCGGCTCAGGCAAATTCCCCCAGCTCACCGAGCCCTATGCCGGCTATCACGGCATCGTCTTCGACGAGCAGTTCGGCACCGCCGCGTTCATCATGCGCGCGCGCACCGAAGGCCTGCGCGATTTTGGTGCCTGCCTGTCGCCGACCAACGCCTTTCATCTCCTGCAGGGCGTCGAGACCTTGCATCTGCGGATGGAGCGCCATGTCGCGAACACGCGCGCGGTGCTGAAGGCGCTGACCGCCAACAAGGCCGTCGACTGGGTGCTGCATCCCTCGTTGGAGACGCACCCGGACCATGCGCTCGCCAAGGAGTTGCTGCCGCGCGGCGCCGGCTCGATCGTCTCGTTCGGCATCAAGGGCGGCCGCCCCGCGGGCCGCAAGTTCATCGAGAGCCTGAAGCTGATCAGTCATCTCGCCAATGTCGGCGACGCCAAGACGCTGGTGATTCATCCGGCCTCCACCACGCATCAGCAGATGGACGCCGCGCAGCTCGCGGCCGCAGGGATCGGCGAGGAGTTGATCCGGCTGTCGGTCGGCATCGAGGCGGTCTCGGACATCATCGACGATCTCGGACAGGCGCTGCGCGCCTCGCAGAAGGTGTGAGCCATGCAACTGTCCATCAGAGATCACGATGTCTTCGTCGCCACCGGCGGCCGCGCCTTCGATTCGTCCCTGCCCGCGGTCGTATTCGTGCATGGCGCCGGCTTCGATCATTCGGTCTGGGCGCTGCACAGCCGCTGGTTCGCGCATCACGGCTTTGCCGTGCTGGCGCCCGACCTGCCCGGCCATGGTCGCTCCAGCGGACCGGCGCTGCCGACGATTCCTGCAATGGCCGACTGGATCGTTGCGCTCTTGCAGACGGTGAACGCCAAGGCTGCTCACCTGATCGGCCATTCGATGGGGTCGCTGATCGCGCTCGACACCGCAGCGCGTCATCCGGAGCACGTCTCGGCGCTCAGCCTGATCGGCACCGCGGCGACGATGACCGTGGGGCCGGATCTTCTGAAGGCCGCTGAAGCCAACGATCATGCAGCCATCGACATGGTCTCGATCTGGGGCCTCGGCTTTGCGGCGGAGCTCGGCGGCAGCCGCGCGCCGGGCCTGTGGATGCATGGCGGCGCGCAGGCGACGTTGGAACGCTGCGCGCCCGGCGTGTTGTTCAACGATCTCTCCGCCTGCAACAACTATCAGGATGCGCTGGCATCGGCGGCCCAGATCAAGGTGCCGACGCGGCTGATCCTCGGCGAGAAGGACATGATGACCCCCGTGAAAGCCGGCAAGGCGCTCGCCGCGGCGATTGCGCAGTCGCGCACGATCGTTCTTCCCGGTGCGGGACATACGATGATGGCCGAATGTCCGGATGCGCTGCTCGATGCGCTGATCGATTAGTTGAGTTCCGCGCTTCGATCAGGCTGATGCCGCGACCTTTGCGCCGATGAGAATTAGGAACGCGCTTTAATGGGCTCGATTGGTGGTTGGTGAAACCTCAAGGAGCGCAACAATGCGTAAGACAATTCTCACGTTAGTGGCTGCGACCGTGATCGCGGCCGGCTCCGTCGGCGCAGCCTTCGCGCAAGGCGGCGGCGGTGGATCCGGTGGTGGTGCGGGCGGCGGAGCAGGTGGTGGAGCCGGCGGCGGCGCGGGTGCCGGAGCTGGCGGCTCGGGAGCCGGTGGTGCGGGTGCAGGCGGTGCTGGCGCCGGCGCGGGTGCAGGCGGATCTGCCGGAGGATCGGCCGGTGGCTCGGGATCGGGCAGCGCGGGTGGCGGCGGACCGAGCCATGTCGAGCGTGGCGGCCAGGGCGCATCGAGCCCGCCCGGCATGCGCAACACAACCACGCCGCCATCGAACGGCGTCGTCCCGCCGCGCTGATGCGCATGTGAGATCGCAGCGGCCCATGAGGCCGCTGCGACGTTGTGGCGCCAATGCGACCTTGTGCCACCGCTGAGGCGGCAGCATGACGCGGAACGGGCAGTTGTGGCGAAACGTTGCTCCTCGTATCTCAAGAACAGAAAGGAGCACGCAGATGCAGCTGCGCAAACTTTTGACGGTCGCCGCCATCGGCACCATGACGCTATCAGCGGTGACGCCACTCGCCGCCGCCCCGATGATGCCGAACAATCCGGCGCCGGCATCTGCCGTGAACGACACCGCTGGCATCCAGCAGGTTCAGTATCGCCACTGGCGCGGCGGACATGATTGGCACCCCGGCCTCGGCCGCCGCCACGGCTATCAGTACGGCTATCGCCACCATCACAACGGCTCAGGAGCAGCCGTGCTCGGTGGCCTGGCGGCCGGTGCGATCATCGGCGGCGCGATTGCCAACAGCCGCGCCCAGGCTGGTGAAGCCGAGACGTACTGCGCCCAGCGCTACCGGTCCTACGACCCGCGCTCCGGCACTTATCTCGGCAATGATGGTCGCCGTCGTTCCTGCCCGTAACACGATGACGTGTCGATGCCGGTCCACACCGGCATCGACTGTTCCGTCAGAGCAATGTCCCGCGACAATACGTCCGCCGCGACAGCTGCAACGAAGATCAACGCATCCGGTTTGAGCAACACCCTGACTTCAACAGGAGAACCCAGGATGGTCACCTTGAAAGCCGCCGCGACACTCGCCTTCGCCGGCGCATTATCTTTTGCAACGCTGCAATCCGCCTCCGCCGCACCGCTGACATCGCTCTCCGCCGCGGCAAGGACGGGCACCGAGAGCTCGAACGCGGTCCAGGTCCACTATGATGGCTGGCATGGTGGCTGGGGTGGCGGCGCCGCGATCGGCGCAGGTCTCCTGGCCGGCGCCGTGATCGGCTCGGCGGTTGCCGCGCCGTCTTATTATGGCGGCGGCTATGCGCCCTACCCCTATTACGGTGGATACCGCTACGCCTCGTCCCCCTACGGCTATGGCGGCTATTACGGCTCTCGCCCGTATTATGGCGGCTATGGCTACACCTACGCGCCGCGTCCGGTGTATCGCAGCTACGGCTATTCCTACGGCCCGCGGCCCTGGCGGCACAGCTACGGCTACTATCGTGGCCCGGGCTGGGGTCATCATCATCACGGCCTGTATGGCGGCCGGCACTTCGGCCACCGACACGGCCATGGCGTGATCAGCACGCATCATCGCTGGTGAGGTGAGCTGGCCGGTGCGGGCGGCGAGCCTGCCCGCACCGGCCACGCGCGTTTTCACGCGTCCCCGGCCGCCGACGAGAATCCCTGCCGCGCCTCGATCATCCCGCGATCGATCCGCGCCACCTCCGCCGCCGGGATCACATACTCGTCGTGATCGCGCCAGGCGAACACGACGAATGTCGCGAAGGCCCCTATTGCGCCGAGCGCGACCATCCACCAGATGTGCCAGATCAGCGCGAATCCCATCAACGTGGCGAAGAACGCGCAGACGAATCCTGTGGGGGAATTCCTTGGCAGCTCGATATCCTGATAGTCCTTGTCCCTGGTGTGCAGCTGCTGGCTTTTGGCGTTTTCCTTGATCCGCCAATACGCATCCTGCCCCGTCACATTCGGCAACACTGCGAAGTTGAACACGGGCGGCGGCGATGAGGTGGCCCATTCCAGCGAGCGGCCATCCCAGGGATCACCGGTCGTGTCGCGCAGCAGCGCGCGGTCGCGGATGCTGAAGACGAGCTGGAGGATCTGCAGGATGACGCCGATCGCCAGCAGCGCCGTGCCGAACGTCGCCGCCGCCAGCCAGGGCCGCCATTCGGCGACATCGTAATGCTGCATGCGCCGGGTCATGCCGAGCAGACCGACCACATAGAGCGGCATGAAGGTGGCGTAGAAGCCGATCAACGTGAACCAGAACGCCGCCTTGCCCCAGCTCTCATAGAGACGAAAACCAAAGGCCTTCGGAAACCAATAGGTGACCCCCGCGAATGCACCGAACAGCACGCCGCCGATGATGACGTTGTGGAAGTGCGCGACCAGGAACAGGCTGTTGTGCAGCAGGAAGTCCGCCGGCGGTACCGCGACCAGCACGCCGGTCAGCCCGCCGATCATGAAGGTGATCATGAAGCCGACCGACCACAGCATCGGCGTCGTGAAGCGCACCCGCCCGCCATACATCGTGAACAGCCAATTGTAGATCTTCACGCCGGTCGGCACCGCGATGATCATGCTGGCAATGCCGAAGATCGCGTTCACGTTGGGTCCCGCCCCCATGGTGAAGAAATGATGCAGCCAGACCATGAACGAGATGACGCAGATCGCCATCGTCGCCAGCACCATCGAGCGATAGCCGAACAACGACTTGCTCGAGAATGTAGCGACCACCTCCGAATAGATGCCGAAGGCCGGCAGGACCAGGATGTAGACCTCGGGATGCCCCCAGGCCCAGATCAGGTTCATGAACATCATCATGTTGCCGCCGGCCTCGTTGGTGAAGAAGTGGAAGCCGAAATAGCGGTCGAGCATCAGCATCGTCAGCGTCGCCGTGAGGATCGGGAACGCCGCGACGATGAGGAGATTGGAGGCGAGCGTGGTCCAGCAGAACATCGGCATGCGCAGATAGCTCATGCCCCGGGTGCGCAACTTCAGCACGGTCGTAACCAGATTGATGCCGGCGACCAGCGTCCCCACGCCGGATATCTCCAGCGCCCAGATATAGTAGTCCACTCCCACGCCAGGCGAATAGGTCACCTCGGACAATGGCGGAAACGGCAGCCAGCCGGTGCGGGCGAACTCGCCGACCACCAGCGAGACATTCACCAGCAAGGCACCCGATGCCGTCAGCCAGAACCCAACCGAGTTCAGCGTGGGAAATGCGACGTCACGGACTCCGAGCTGCAACGGCACGATCAGGTTCATCAGGCCGATCACGAACGGCATCGCCACGAAGAAGATCATGATCGTGCCGTGCGCCGAGAAGATCTGGTTGTAGTGCTCCGGCGGCAGATAGCCGTTGGAATGAAAAGCCACGGCCTGCTGTGTGCGCATCATGATCGCATCGGTGCCGCCGCGCAGCAGCATGACAAAGGCGAGCAGGATGTACATCACGCCGATCCGCTTGTGATCGACGCTCGTGATCCACTCCCGCCAGAGATAGGGGACGTAGCCCTTGACGACGACCCAGACGAGCACGCCGAGAATGCCGGCGAGAACGATGCCTGCGGCGATCAGCGGAATCGGCTGGCCGAACGGAATGGCCGACCAGGTGAGCTTCCCCAGCATGATGCCTCCAGATCAGCGATGCGAACGCTTGCGAGGCGACGGGCGCGCAGCGCGGCTTCGTGTCGCCAGCAGCAGCGCCATCCCGCCGATGCCGACAGCGAGGCCGATCTTGCTGAGCTGCCCGGCGGCCGGCAGCTTCTTGCGTGCGAGCCAGCCGCCGCTCACGCTTGTGCCGGCCGGAATCGGCGCAAGCACGGCGCCGGAGCTGCGCGGCGCGATCTTGGCGCGCGACAGCAGAAAGCGAAAGGCCGTGCTCATGAACCGTTCGGTCGGCCAGCGAGCCAGCGCATAGGAGATCTGGCCGAGGCGCGCCGGCCAGCCAACGGCGACTTCATCGTGCGGCGCGCGGATCAATTGAACGAACGTCTCGGCAACATCTTCGGGGCGATACAACAGCGGCCCGGGATCGAGATTCCGGCCGGAGACATTGGCGCCGTGCACAAAACCGGGCGTGTCCACCATCGCCGGAAACACGCTGCAGACATGGATATCGCGGTGAGCGGCGAGCTCCTGGCGCAGGCTGGCCGAGAAGCCCCGCAAGCCGAACTTGCTCGCCGTATACGCTGCGGCGAACGGCGTCGGCGCCCAGCCGCCGAGCGAGATGTTGTTGATCAGCGTGCCCCGCCGCTGCCGCAGGAACACCGGCAGGGCGGCATAAGCGCCGTTCATCGTGCCCAACAGATTGACCTCGATGGTCTTGCGGTGGAGCGCAATGTCAGCGTCCTGATAGGCACCGAAAACCCCGGTGCCGGCATTGTTGATCCAGACGTCGATGCCGCCGAAGGTCTGCACCGCCCGCTCGGCGAGCTGCTTGACCGCATCTGCGTTTGTCACGTCGGTCCCGACCGCGACGGCGCGTCCACCGAACGTCTCGCATTCGGCCGCCACGTCCTTCAGCACGTCCTCGCGCCGAGCTGCCAGAACCAGGCTCGCCCCTTCCCGCGCCAAAGCAAGTGCCGTCGCGCGACCGATGCCGCTGGAGGCACCCGTGATCACGACACGTTTTCCCCTGAGATCGCGCATCAGCCGGCGGGCCTCGGGGGATCCATCCAGCAGCCAGCCGAGCGAATGTCGCAATTGCTGGGTGCCGCCCGTTTCGAACCATCGGCCATGGGCGAAGATGACACGTTCAGGTGCCAGCGCAATGAGACGGGCCGCAGCGAGTTGCACAGCCCGACCACCCAGGCGAAGCAGCAGCCTGAGGTAAGCGGGAGCCTTGCCGTCAGGCGCGGTGATCCCGAGCAGATGAGCCGCCGCACGAGACGGGATGCCGAGGCCTTCCGGCGCGAGGTTCTGCACGAGGTCGGTCAGGACAAGGGTCCGACTCGGCCGATGGAACACCGCAACCTCCGTGAACATCGGCGCGGTGACGAGCACGAGTTGGAGGTCTTCAGACCATTCGTCGGGCGTGACGTCGGTCAGCTCGCGATCGATCCGCAGGCCGCTGCGGCGCACTTGCGACCGATCAGCCAAGCCGGGCGCCGCGTACACCTTGGCATTGGGCAATGCCGCCTGCCAGTCCGGCAGGAACATCCAGTGCGCCACGTTCGGGGCGAGCAGATATTTGATCGGCCCGAGCTGCTCCAGCTCCTCTCGCAACGCATGAGAGAAGCGCGTTGGCGAGTGCAGCAGCAGGTCCCCGCTCGACAGCCTGATCACCGTCATGCGGACAGGAAGCGGCAGGCCGGCGGCGTTGATCCGGCCGGCATCGACGATCCAGACATTGTCTGCCACCGGCCGCAAGCCGTGGCCGATGATTCGAGGCTGAGTTGCTTGATCCATGAAAGGTCCGCCGACGGTTGGCCCGTCAACAAACCTTCTCGACGCATCATGGTTTCAATCACAGCTGCGGAAGTTCCCGCACCCAGCGTCGGGCGCGCCGGCGCCTTATCGCAGATAATCCGCGAGATTGAGTCCCTGGATCTTGGAAATGGCGCTGTAAGACGCCGTCAACTGCGCCTGATAAGTCGAGAGCTGCGCGGTGACGGCCGCCACATCGACGCTGGTGAGGTCGGTCGCGAGACTCTCGGCATAGCTCTTGAAGTCGGTCTGTTGCGACTTGGCACTCTCGATCCGGGATGCGGCGTCCGACAGCTTGGCCTGCACGGTGGCGACATCATCCACGGCTTTATCCGCCAGCGTAAGCGCCGAGGTGATGTCGGTTCCCGACAGGGACGAGCTGTTGGCCACGAACTTCAGGACGCGCATCACCTCTTCGAACGCGGAATTGTCCGCCGTCACGCCGTAGGTGACCGACTGGCCGTCGGAGACCCGGACCGAAGCAAGCTCGCTGTCTCCCTGGTAATAGCTCGTATCGGCCGTGGTCAACGAACCGGTTCCGGACGCAAAGGCCGAGGTGTCGACGGCTGCCGTCGAGGTCCGCGCGCCAGCGAACAGATATTGTCCGTCATACTGCGTGTTGAGAATGCCGGACATCTGCTGCAGCAATTGCTGCGCGGAGCTGATGGCCGACGTCGTCGCCGTGCTGCTGCTGGAGCTCGCAGCACTCAGCGCAGTCCGCAACTGGCTGACGATATCCGACACCTGTCCCACGGCGGAATACATCACCTGCACCTTGCTGTCGGCCAGGGTCGCGGCATCGATATAGGACTGTGCCCGCGTCACCGAGACCTGAAGATTGACCACGTGCTGGGTGTCGGCGCCGTAGCCGGCAAGATACTCCGCTTTCAGCCCCGAGGATTCCTGGACCTGAAGCGTGCTCATGGTCGCCTGCGTACGCAACGCACCGGAGATCATCTGGTCGGAATTCGCAAAGGTCGCGACCCGCATCGTCATGGCGTGAGCTCCAGACTAGGTCGACTGCACGGCGGTGAGCAGCGACGAGAACATGCTGTTGACGACCGAGATCAGCTGCGAGGCCGCGGCATATTTGTTCTGCAGCGCGCTGACCCGCGCCGTCTCCTCGTCGATATTGACGCCCGACTGCGACGACAGCGAGCTGGCATAGCTCGATTGCGCCGTGGACTTGGCGGTATAGGCGCTGGAGGCCTGAGAGGCCTTGCTGGCGACGTTGGCGACGATCGCCGCCGCATAATCCGCGAAGGAGCCGGTCGTCGCGCTCAAGCCGCCTGCGGACGCGAAGCTGGTCGAGCCGGTCAAGGCGTCGTAAAGCTGGTTGATGACAGACGCCGAGCCCGATGTCAGGACCTGGCTTCCGGTCGTCAATGTCGCAGAGCTATCCAGCGTGCCGGTCGGCAGTCCGGCCGCCCCGCTCAGAATGCTGCTGTTGACCGCGAAATTGGACGCGCCGGTTCCGGTCACGAGATCGTTCATGCCGAAATAGTCAGAGAATCCGCTGCCGCCGATCGCGCTCGTCATGTCGTTGATTGCAATGCCGTTCGCCGACGACGTCGCGCTGATCGACAAATGCCCGCTGGAGTCGAGCGACGCAGAAACTCCGGAGATGCCGTTGAGCGCGGAGACCAGATCACCCACCGTCGCATAGGACGACAAATCGAGATCCTGGTAGGAGACCAGATTGCCGCTCTGGTCGGCGACCGCGATGCGCACGGTGCCCGACGCCGACATCGCCGTCGTGCTGCTGACGCTCGCCGATCCGGTCAGGCTGGTCGGCGGCGGCACCGCCGACGCGCCATTGGTGACGCTGTTCAGGGCCGATTTCAGCTGCGACGCGAGCTGATCGAGCTGGCTCTGCACCGCCGGAAGCGTGCTGTCCCGCAGCGTGATCAGGCTGCCGATCTTGCCGGACGTGATCTGCGACGTGACATCCACCCCGTCGACCGTAATGCCGCTGAAGCCGCCAGAGGCATAGCTCGTCGACGCAGACACATTCGCCGAAGCCGTATAGCTCAGCGTGTGCGCCGAGCTGTCGACGAGCGCCCGTCCCGAAGACGTATAGACCTGGAGGTCGCCGTTGGACGCCGTGTAATAGCTGACGTTCATGTAGGAGGACAGATCCTGCAGCGCCGTGTTGCGCTCGTCCTCCAGATCCGCGGTCGACTGGCCGGATGCGGCCATCTTGCGGATCTCGACGTTGAGATCCGCGATCTGCTGCAGATCATCGTTCACGCTCTTGACCGACGAGGCGATATCCTTGTCGGCATTGCCGCGCAGGGTCTGCACGCCGCTCGACGTGCTGCGCAGCTGGCTGGCGAAATCATCCAGCGCGCTGACGACGGCGGATTGCAGCGAAACGCTGCTCGGCGAGCTCGCCAGCGACGACAACGCAGACTCCAGCGACGCCAGCGAATTTGCCAGCGACGTGCCGGTGGTCGAGGTGCCCGATGTCGATGCGCTGCCGAACAGCTGCTGCAGCTGTGTCAGATAGCTGTTGGTGCTGTCAGCCGCCCCGAGCTCCGAGTTCGCCCCGATCAGGGATTTCAGCAGCAGCTTGTCCACACTGCTCGATATTCCGGTGATGGAGACCCCGGTTCCCACTCCACCGGTGACATCCGCCACCTGGGTGGCCGACTTCCTTGTGTAGCCCTCGGTATCGGCATTCGAGATGTTGGACGAGGCTACACTGATCTGCAGCTCGGTGGCGGAGATGCCGCTGAACGCGACCAGCCGTGCTATATCGAGCGACATCGCCCTACTCCCGCAGCTCTACCGCCGTCATGCTCTGAGGTTCGTTCCGCAGGAGGTCGCACGCGCCGTGCGCCGTCCGCTCGCCCCATAGGGCGAGGCGCTTGCGATCTGCTCGCGGATGGCCTGCATGATCGCGTCGATGCGGCGGTTGCTCGCTTCGATCGCGGCCCGCAGGCGCATGAGATTTTCATCCATCGCCAGGCGGAGATTGAGAATGTGCTCCATCAGCTGCTCGCGCAGCACGCGATCACGCACATTCAGACTCGCCGTCCGCCTGGCGCATTCGGCGACCCTCTGCTCGAACAGGCCCGCCAGCCTGTTCTTGTCGTCGAGCTGCTTGGAGCGCGAGGCCGGCAGCCCCTTGGCGAGCTCCATGTTCTCCTCCATCACCACCGTGATCAGCTCGTCGATCAGCGCGATCAACGTCCGCACCTCGTGCTCGGTCGCGGCCGGCTGATCGGCCTGGATTGCGTGTCTCATCCTGTCGCTCCCAATCTCAGTGCTCACGCAGCGGGCGGCGGCTCGCTTGCGCAACCTTTGCGTAGGTGTTCAAGGCGGTCACACGGACGGCGGCCACCTTGAACTCTTCCTCGAGCTGCGCGCATTCGCGCAGCAGCTTGCGTCGGACCGTTTCGATATCGTCCATCAGCGCCAGCAGCAGCGCGCGGTCGTCCTTTCCGGCGGCCGCAGTGCGCAGCTTGAGCCGGCGCAGCTTCTTCAGCAGAGCCGCGCCCTCGCCGATCCGCTCCCTCTTCAACTCGGCCATGATCACCTCATCGACGAGATCAGCGTGTCGTACATTTTGTTCACCGCCGAGACGACCTGCGATGCCGCCGAATAGGCCTGCTGCGCCGAGATCATGTTGCTGAACTGACCCGTGGTGTCGGTCGTGCTCGACTCCAGCTCACTGCCGTAGATCGTCCCCGCACCGTTCTCGCCGGACGCCTGCAGGGTGGCATTCCCCGAGGTCGCCGTGGACGTGTACATGCCGCCGCTATGGGCCACGAGGCCGTTGGGATCGGCGAAGGTCGCCACCGCGATCTTGTAGATCGGGACGGTCTGTCCATTCGAATAGGTCGCCTCGACAAGGCCATTCTTGCCGACCGCGATGCTGCTCAAGGTTCCGAAGGAAATGCCGTCGGACTCGGCGCTGAAATTGGAGACGCTCGGCGTCGTGCTGCCCGACGCCAGCTGCGTCAGACCGTCGGTGCCGCCGCCCGTGGTGCCGAAGCTGAGCGTGATCGAACTGGCCGCCGCGCCGTTGGTCCAGTTGATCCCCAGATTGGTCGACGAGACGGTGCTGAGCGAGCCGTCCGAGTTGAAGTCGATCGTATAGGTCCCGCTGGTTACCGTGCCGTCCGACGCGGTGGCTGGCGCGATATCGGCGGTCCATTGGTTGGCGGTCGCGCTCTTGGTCCAGGTGACATTGAGCGTGTGCGACTGGCCCAGCGAGTCGTACACCGTCATCGAGCTGCTGAACGTGTCGCCGCTGGCCGCATCAGCCGGCAAATTGGCCGCGAGCGATGTCTTGGTGGTCGCGCCGCCATTCGTCAGCGCCACCTTGGTGTTGATCGGCTCGAGACCGTTACCGGTCACGTTTCCGCTTGCGTCGGTGCGCCAGCCCTCCAGGTAGTAGCCGCTGTTCTCGAGATAGCCGGCATTGTCGGTCGAAAATGCGCCGTTGCGCGTATAGACCGTCTCGCCGCCTGCCCCCGTGGAGCTGGTCGCGACGAAGAAGCCCGAACCCTGGATGGCCACATCGGTCGCATTTGTCGTGGCCGCGAGCAGGCCCTGCTGCGTGATGTTCGATCGGCCTGACACCGATACGCCGCCGGACGAATAGGACTTGGCGCTGCTCGACGCCGTCACCAGCTGCTCGAACAGGCCGGACGTGGTCTTGTATCCGGTCGTATCGGCGTTGGAGATGTTATCGCTGATCATCGCGAGCGACGAGCTCTGCGCGTTGAGCGCCGAGATGGCCGAAGACAAGGCTCCAGAAAGACTCATGTGTGTACTCCGAATGCTGCCGTCAGGAGGTGACGCCGATGATGTTGCTGGCGCTGACCGACACGCCGCCGACGGTCAGCGAGGGCGTGCTGGTCGAGGTGTCGATCCCCGTCACCGTTCCGGTGACGGTGGTGTAGTTGAGCACCGAATTTCCCGCGGAGTCGGTCGCGGTCACGGAGATGGTGTATTGGCCGCCGTCGCTGAGCTGATTGCCGCTGGAATCGGTCCCGTCCCAGGTGAACGAGTTGGTCCCCTTGTTGCCGGTTCCGGTGCCGGACCAAACCGTGTTTCCTGAGGAATCCTTGACCGAGATCGAGACGTTCGACGCTGCCGAGGATAGCGAATAGCCGAAGCTTGCCGTGCCGTTGGAGAGCACGGCAGTATCCGTCTTGGCCTCGACGGTGTGGCCGATGTAGTTGACCGAGTTCAGCGTCACCAGGCTCGAGAACGAGCTGGCCAGCGAGGTCATGCTGGTGTTGAGCGATTGCTGCGACGTGTAATTGGCGTAGGACGTCATCTGGTTGACGAAATCGGTCACGCTCGTGGCGTTGAGCGGATCCTGGTTCTGCAGCTCGCTCGTCAGAAGCTGGAGAAAATCGGTCGAGCTGAGCGTCGTCCGCGAGTCGCTCGACGAGGACGTCGATGTGGCGGTGGTTGCGGTCAACGAGCTTGTCGCGGAAACTGTCATGGGCTGAACTCCGGCTCTCACCGCAGATCACGGTGGGACACAGCGCACCTCCGATCGTCATGGAGGCGTTTGCTGATCAAACGGCCGGAGAGCCGAATTCAGGCGCACAATTAGTTGGTTGAATTAGTTGATTTGACGGCAGAATTTGCCGCCGAGCGATTGGGCATAGCAGGCAAAAATCGCCGGGTGCAGAGCCTGGCGATCCCGCCATCCGCGAGAGCATGCTGCCGCGGGGGCCGACATGATCTATGGCAGCCGAGGCTGAGTGCGGTCAGGTTGCACAGGCTGGCATGAGAGAACTGTCACACGGCGAGCGCGGTGCACAGGCTCCGCGACCGAACCGCAGAACCTCCGGCGCTCAGCCGGGCTGATGAGCGTCGGCTGCGGCGCTTGCCGGCTCTTCGGGCGTCAGACGCTTGGCCTCTGCCAGGATGCGGCCTGCCAGACCTGCCGGCGCTCGAACCGGCGGCGAGGCCAGCGCCTCGCGAACGAGGCGAGCCCCGGAGACCAATCGGACAGCTTCGGAAGAAGTTGCGAGCAGGTCGGAGGCCGCCTCGCGCTGCTCGGCGGGCCACTGGGAGACGTCCTCCCCCAGCCGATCGATCAGATCCTCAAATTCCTTGACGTCCATCGTCCGCTCGATCCAGCGCTCTCTGGATGCTTCATAAAGCATTCAGCGAACGAACGAAATTGATATCAGCCGATTGGGACGATCGAGCGCGGACTTGCGTCCCAAAACCCGTAAATTCCGGGATGCGTGTGTACGAGAGGCTGCACCGGATACCCAAGGGGGCCGACAATGCAGCCCATTTCTGCTCGGTTTCGCGAAGTTTCCGCGATGCAACCTCGTCTGATTCGAGTGGACTACCGCCGGTTGGCCGAATCAATCGGAGAGCGCGCGCTCCGTGCAGCCGCATCGACCGCCTCCCAGGATTGCCGCAGGTCCAGCAGGCTGTCGATGATGCGCCGGAAATTCTCGCGCATGTGGGGACGGCCATAGGCCCGCAAGGCGGCGAGGATCAGCGCATTGTAGGTCTCGAACAGCCGGTCCGCCACGGCGCCGCCGCGTGCGGGATCGAGGTGCAGGCTCAATCCGCGCAGGATCGCGGTCGCGCGCGTCAGGTGCCCATGTGCCTCCTCGAACCGGCGCGCCTCCTGGGCCTGCAGGCATTTCTGCAGATAGCTCACCGCTCCGTTGAGCAGCATGATCACCGCGCGCAACGGCGGAACGGCCACGGCTGCGCCGCGATAGGCCTGGCTTGCGAATTGGGCCATCGAACTCTGGGTCATCAGTTACTCGAACTCGCGTTGAGGAGGGCTTTCAAATAGGTCAACGTATTGTTGGCGCTCTCGATAGCGGCCTGATACTTCGCATATTGTGCCGTGAGCTGCGTCTTGAAGGTCGCGGCGGCGCTTTCGATATCGTTGACCTTGGACTGCATCGTTTCGTCCTGGGACGTCAGATTGTCGATCAATGTCTGCAGCGAGCCGCTGGTGGACGAAGCCGTCTTCGCAATCTGGTAGATCTGCGTCGCCAGCCCTTGCGTCGAGGTCACGGTGATCGATTGCGAGGTCGAGCCGCTATAGGTGAAGGCCATGCCGGCATAGATGGTTCCGGAATTGCCGATGATGGTGTTACCGCTCACGGTGAACAGTGAGCTGTCACCGCCGACGGCTGCCCCCGTTAGAGTCCCCGACGAGTCCACCGTGAGGTCCAGCGTGAAGGACTGGGGCGACGTTCCGGTGTTGACCACGCTAAGCTGGCTGGACGACGTCTTGGTCTGAGCCGACAGCAGCGTCGTGACGCCGCTGAGGTTGGTGCTGAGGATGGTCGACAGCGTGCTGGTGTCCAGTTCGAGCTCGTTCTTCTCGTTGAACGACAGACCGAGATCCGCCATCGTCAGGCCGCCGACGGAGGTGCCGAGCACGGACTGGAGCGAATTCATGATCTGGCGCATGGTGCCGTCGCCGAACAGCACTGCGCTCGACGAGGCCGTGCCATCGGAATTCGTCGCCTGCTGCGCCACCACGGCATCACGGAACGCATTGTAGTTGGTGACAAAGGTCTGCAGCGCCGAGGAGATCTGGCTCGTATCGGTGCCGATCGTGACGTTGAGCGTTGTCCCGGACGGCGTCGCCTGCAACAGGTCAAAGGTGACGCCGCTGAGCACGTCGGTGATGTCGTTGGTGTCGCGCGTGAGACTGATGCCGTCGAGGGTGAACTCGGCGGCTTGCGCGGTCTGGAGCACCGTCGAGAACGCCCCCGAACTGTCGGTCACGCCGAGCTTATTGAGGATGTCGTCGCCGGATGAGCTGGAATAGGTGATGTCGGCTGCGTCCTTGGTGCCCGTGAGCACCAGCTGGTACGACCCGTTCGACACCTGGACGATCGACGCCTCGACGTTCGTGGTCGAGGACTGCGCATTGATCGCGCTGACCACGTCCTGCAGGGACATGCTGCTCGTCACCGTGATATCGGCGGTGGAGCCTCCCGAGAGGCCGAGCGAGAACGTTCCGGAATAGCCGAGGGCGTCGGTTTGGCTCGACTGCGCCGTTCCCGTCACCTTCTGCGCGGTGGCGATCTGGCTGATGGTCAGCGTATGGCTGCCGGTCGCTGCGCCGTTGCTTACCGACATCGAGAGCGCAGACGATGCGCTGACATCGCCCGTCGCGCTGATCGTCGCCGACCGTGTCGCGAACACGTTGGTCGCGAGCGAGTTGACCACCGACGTCGCCAAGGACGCCAGACCCGACGACAGCGTCTTCAAGTCGGTCTGCAATGTCTGATAGGCCGTGATCTTGGCCTCGTTGGCAGTGATCTTCGTTGAGATCTGGGTCGCCTGCGTGAGCTTCGCATCGACGGCCGAGCTGATCAGTGCGCTCCAGTCGATCGTGCTCGTGGTGCTCGTGCCCGAGGTCGTGAGCGAGCTGCTGGAGCTCGAAGACGACGAAGAGGACGACGACGTCGTGCTGCTGGTGCTCGAGGTGGCGCTGCTCACGGTCATTCGTCGACGTCCTCCAACAACATCGCCGGACCGGCGTGGCGCCGGTCCGGCGGCTCACGGCTCAACCCAGCAGCTTCAAGAGGTACTGCGGGATCTGGTTGGCGGCGGCTTCCGCCGACACGGCGGCCTGGGTCTTCACCTGGGCCGAGGACAGCTTCGCCTGCTCGGAGGCGATATCCACGTCCTTGATCGCCGAATTGGCGGATTGCAGGTTCTGCGTCTGCGTGGAGATCGAGTCGGCCGAGAAGTTGAAGCGCGATTCCTGCGCACCGATATCGGCTCGCGCCTGGGAGACGTTGCTGATCGCCGTATCGAGCGCGGTCAGCGCCGCCGTCGCGCCGGTCTGGGTGCTGACGTCGAGCGAGGTCACGCCGAGCGCGGTCGAGGTGAGGCTCGACAGGTGGATGCTGATCGTGTCGCTGGCCGACGAGCCGACCAGCACCGACACGCCCGAGGAGAACGAGCTGGTGCCGTCCAGGAGGCTGGTTCCAGAGTAGCGGGTGCCGGTCGCGATCGAATCGATTTCGCTGATGAGCTGCGAGAATTCCGACTGGATGTAGCTGCGGCTGCTGCTGTCGACGGTGGTGCCCGATGCGGATTCGGAGGCCAGCGACTTCATGCGCGCCAGGATGTCGCTGATGTTGGAGGCGCCGCCATCGGCGGTCTGCAGGATCGAGGTCGCCTGCGAGGCATTGGTCGCAGCCTGCTGCAGCGTGGTGATGTCCGAGGAGATGCGGGTGGAGATCGCAAGACCGGCGGCGTCGTCGGAAGCCGAGGTGATGCGGGAGCCGCTCGACAGCTTCGAGAGCGAGCTCGTCTCCTGCGCGGAGTTGATGTTCAGATAGCGGACAGCAGAGTTGGCGGCGACGTTGGTTGAAATGGCGGGCACGGTGAGAACTCCTGGGTGATCGGCAAGACACGCCGCATCGTGGAAGGACTGACGGTGCGGATCAGCCCCGTCTGATCGATCAAACGGAAGGACTCACGGGAATCAGGCGCGAATTCTCCTGCGCGGGGAATGTCATGGTTAGCAATCAGTAAAGTCAGCAATCAGTAAAGGCGCCGCGGATGTCGCGCTCGTGCCGACGCAGCATGTCGCGCAGCTGCTGGCGCCCGCGCTTGAGCAGCGACTCCACGGCGGACACAGTCGTGTCCATCACCTCGGCGATCTCGCCGTTGCTCATATTCTCATGATAGGACAGGATCACAGCCACCCGTTGCTGCTCCGGCAGCCGCTGCATCGCCGATTCGAGGATGTCGCTCATCTCGGCGCGTTCGATCACGCTCACCGCATCGGGCTTGCCGTCCGCGACCTCGGGAACGACGTCGACATTCTCAGTACGCGGCTTGCGGCGGAGATCGATGCAGCGGTTGCTGACGACGCGATAGAGCCAGGTCGAGAACTTCGCACGGCCGTGCTGCCAGCGACCACGATGCGTCCACACCTTGAGCATCGTGTCCTGCACGACGTCCTCGGCATCGGCGGCGTTGCCGACGATGCGCAGCGCGATCGCATAGGCGCGGTCGACGTGACGCTCGACCAGGAGACGGAATGCCAGCTCCTCTCCGGTGGCCAGCCGGTCGAGCAGCTCCTTGTCCTCGTCGAACACGGCAGCTTCGACGACGGGCTCACAGTCCGGAACGGTCGGAGCCGTCTCGCTCCACGGCACCACGGCGATCTCGGCCGCTGCCGGCTCGTTCGAAGACACGCCATCGGCCGGGGCCCAGACGTCCAGCGCGTAGCTCATTTCCGCATCTCCAACCCGCAATGCCGAATGCGCAGCTCGCAGACGGCTTCCGATCGTTGAACGCCGCAACCGGAACAAACAGGCGGAGTATTTTCGTTATTCTTCAGATGCTTAGGTGGAATGTTTTGCCGGGCGCCGGGCAAATTCTGCCGCACATTGCGAGCGTGCCAGGACATCATGGGGAGCACAGAGCCGCAGGTCGGCATGGCCAAGGATTCATTCCGGAAGACGATTTCAACAGAAGACGCAGTGACAACACGTATAGACGCGACCTTCGAGCACACCGCTGACATCGGACAAAAGCGGCTGCATACGATCCGGACGCCCCGCGGAGCGCTGATCGCACCCGGCAAATTTTTCCGAATCACATCGACGAAGCTATCGCATTTTTCGGCGCTGTCAGTTGTCGCCTGCTCGATTTTTGAATCGCATGACGATTTTTTGCATCGCTGTGCGCCTGATCCTGCAGTTTCGTCCGTTGTATTAGCTGACAACTCTGAAAGGCACCGCGATCGACATCACATATCGGCCGCACGCTGTTGCGCGCCTATGAGTTACATCTCAGAAACAAAATTGAGAGAAACATTTCGAAATGTTTCGCGCTTGTCACCCAGCTAACAACTCACTCAAGCAGTGATATCGGCGGCAATCGCCTTTCTGTTGAGATAGCGCGCGACGCCGGCCCCTCTCCCTCTGTCTTGGAGAGCAGAGCGCGTCTTCAACTACTGTTCAAAAACTTCGGCCCGCCTCACCAGCAGCAACGTCATGCAGCAGTCGGGCAACGTTTCGAAACAAACAGCGCGCATGACGTGTCGGGACGCCGAGACACACTCGAACACTCGGCATGGTCCACGTCGTCGGACGTGATCCACGCGCCTGATTGGCACGCGTCATCCGTTTGATGTTCAGGAGGACGCGGCATGACGCGACGACATTCAAACGGTACGGATGATGATGCCATGGAGGCGCTGCGCGGCTGCGGCGTCAGCCAGCAACAACGACGCCGCCTGCAATGGTTGTCGCGAACATTCGGGCCGCTCGCTCCATGGAGCGATGGCGTTTCGCCGCGCGGCGGTCGCACCATCGTGGTCATCGATCCGCCGACCGGCGCCGGGGCCGAGCGGCTCTACCGCTCGCTGACGACGCATGACGCGGTCGTGATCCCGTTCGGGGAAAATCCCGCCTTCGACTTTCTCAAATCGAAGCTGACCGAGTTCGGCACGGTCGGGGCCTCCGCCGAAGGACCGCACGAATTATGGTGGGGAGGACTCGCCTGGCGTCTGCCAAGCCTCACGCTGCCGACCGATGCGCTGCATGTCGTGTCCTGTCATCCGAACACTCTCGGCGATCTGCACATCTATCATCTCCGCCGCTCGCTGCAGCGGCTCGGGCTGCCGTTCGCGCTCGAGCCGATCGATACGCGTCATCGCGGTGTGGTGAGCGCGGCCGAGAAGGCCAGCTTCATCCGGCGGATGTGGCAGCGGCAGGCGGAACCACTGCTGTTCGTCGATCCCGACGTCATCCTGCAGGCGGCACCGACGCTGCCGCTGCTCGTCGATTGCGACTTCTCCGTTCACAAGTGGAATGGCTGGGAGATGTCCGCGCGTACGCTCTATTTCGGCCGGTCGCGAGCCGCCGAGATGATGCTGACCACGTGGCATGAGATCGCCTCCTCCTACCCTGACGTCTGGGACGGCTATCTCATCGATCAAACCTGGAGCCTCGTCTCGTCACAGCTGCCGCTCGATACGGTCTGGCTTCCCCGCTCCTATCATGCCGTGGCCGGCGAGACCGGAGCCCGCAACGCTGCGATCGTGCACAATCTGACACCGACCACGGCCGATCTCGGTCCCGATGCCGGATTTGCCGAGATGGTTCGCTCGGCCCGGCGCGCCGGTCGCGCCGGCGCACGCGATCCCCTGCTGGTGATCGATTCCAACCAGCCCTCCAAGACGGCCGTCACCGTGATCCTCAGCGGCGCCGAAGCCAGCGATGCGCGTATCACTGCGGCGAGCATCGAGGCGCTCACCCAAGCGTTCACCAGGGATCATGGCGGCTTCTCGCGCCTCGAACTCTCGCTCTGCCCGTGGCCACAGGACGCGCGTCTGGCTCGAGAGGCCGCCCTTCTCGCCGCCAATCGCGTGGTCGAGGTAACGCCAGGACAGCATCTGCCGCCCAACCTGTTCCGCGCGATCGCCGCGTCAGACGCTGCGCGGCTTCCCACCAACATCGCCCGAGGGCGCTGAGTCCAAAACTGGAGCCACACCATGCTCGACACGATCATCCTCCTGACCGGCAGCCGCGATCAGCAGCTCGCGCTGACGGAGCTCCTCAGGGCGCACAATCCGGCGCTGTCGTTTCGCTGCGCTGTCAGTCTGGAAGACCTGCAATCCATCGAGCGCAGCGTGCTCGCGAGAGCCCGCCTGCTTGCCTTCACCACAGGCGTGATCGTTCCTGCCGACATTCTTCAGGCCCTGGGGCACGGCGCCTACAACTTCCATCCGGCGCCGCCCGACTATCCGGGCTGGGCACCAGCGCATTTTGCGATGTATGACGGCGCAACGCGCTTCGGTGCGACGGCGCATGTGATGGAAGCTCGTGTCGATTGCGGCGCCATCGTCGGTGTCGAGACGTTCGACATCCCGCCGGGCGTGGATGTCCGCGGCCTCGAGCAGATGACGTTCGTGCGCCTCGCTTATCTGTTCTGGCGGATGTCGCGCGATCTCGCCTGCGATGCCGGCGCACTGCCGGTTCTTCCTGTCAGCTGGAGTGGGACCAAGAGCACGAAGCAGATGTATGCTGACATGTGCGACATGCCGGCCGACATCGATGCCGCGGAGATGCAGCGCCGCGTCAGTGCCTTCCACGACGATTTCCGCGGCATCCCGCTGACGGTGACCGTGCACGGCACGCGGTTTCAGCTCGCCGTGCCGGCACAGCCGAGCGCCGAGCCGCTCATCGTGGAAGCACCTGCGCTCGCGATGGCGTCCTGATCAACGCCTGAGCGGCTTGACCACATCGGGATCGAGCCGCGCTTCCCAGCCGTGACGTTCCAGCTCAGGATCGTCATGCTCCTCCTGCGGCCAGCCGATGCACAGATACGCGATCAGTGTCCAGTCGGAGGGCAGTTCGAGCTCCCGACATGCGGCGACGGGATCGAGGATCGAGACCCAGCCCACCCCCAATCCTTCCGCCCTCGCCGCGAGCCAGAATGTCTGGATCGCGGCAACGACGGAGTAGCGCAGCGTCTCGGGCATCGTTGCGCGACCGAGACGATGACCGGTCGCAGCGCCTTCATCCGCGCAGACGGCGAGATGCACCGGCGCCTGCGTGAGGCCTTCGAGCTTGAGCCCGGCATAGAGCGCACGGCGCTCGCCATCATAGCCGGCGAGAGCAGATTGGTTCGCCTGCTTGAAGTTCTCGATGATCGCCGCTCGTCGCCCGGGGCTCTCGACGAGCACGAAGCGCCAGGGCTGACAGAAGCCGACGGAGGGCGCGTGAATGGCGAGCGCCAGGAGCTGCTCGATCAGCTCCGGGCTGACGGGATCGGTGCGGAAGCGCCTGACATCGCGGCGCCAGCGCACCAGCTCGGCAAAGCTTTGCCTGAACGCGGCGTCGAATTGCGGTGGCGTTGATCTCTGATCGCTCATGCGCCCTCGCCGCTCAGGACGTGGAGAAACGATCCGGTCACGCGCCCGCGACGCGAACCGCGTTCGGGGATGGTGCGGCCGGCGGCATCGCGACAGTCGATCAGCGGATCGTCGCCCTCGCTCAGGATCGTCGCGTAGTGGAACTCGTGGCCGTGAATGTGAGAGCCCTTGCGACCGAGGCTGCAATCGGCCAGCAGCGTCGCGTTGCGATAGCCGAGATGCAGCCGTCGCTTGGCGAAGGACGTCTCCAGCGACAACAGCCCGGCCATGGCATGCCGCTCGCCATTGTCGTCTTCAAGTCCTGCTCCCAAGGTCATGTAGCCGCCGCACTCGCCATGGACGGGGACGCCGCGCACCGCCAGGGCGCGCAGACCTTCGAGGAACCTTGCTGCGGACGCCAACCGGCCGGCGTGCAATTCGGGATAGCCGCCCGGCAGCCACACCGCGCCTGCCGCCGGATCTGGCGGCTCATCGTTCATTGGCGAGAACGGCAGGATCTCCGCGCCGCGTCTGCGCCAATGATCGAGGAGATGCGGATAGCAGAACGAGAACGCGGCATCCGACGCAAGCGCAATGCGCTGCGCCGGCGGCGCGATGCCGAAGCCCCACGCTGGTGCAGCCTCGGCCACCGGGCTGATCGGCCGCGCAAGGGCACGGACCGCCTCCAGGTCGACCGATGCGGCGAGGGACGAGGCGAGACGGTCGAGATGCGCCTCGATCGTCGTGATCTCCTGCGCCTGGACGAGGCCGAGATGCCGCTCGGGCAATGTCAGCTGATCGTCGCGTCCGAGCGCGCCAAGCACGCTGATCCCGATGCGCGCGAAGGCTGGTTCGATCAGGGCGCGATGCCGCGGGCTGGCGACGCGATTGAGGATCACCCCGGCGACCTCGACATCATCGCGGAACCACGCGCAGCCCAAGGCGACCGCCGCCGCCGTCTCGGTCTGGCCGCTGACGTCGAGCACGAGCACCACCGGCCAGCCCAGCAAGGCCGCGAGATCTGCCGCCGCGCCTCGGCCGGCCCGGCCCGGCTGCGGGGCGCCATCGAACAGGCCCATCACCCCCTCGACGATGCAGATGTCTGTGCCGGTGGCGACGCTGGAGACGAGCCCCGTCAGCTGCGGCGCCGACATGGCCCAGCTGTCCAGATTGTAGCTCGTCCGCCGTGCCGCGACACTGTGAAAAGCAAGATCGATGTAGTCAGGCCCGCATTTGAACGGCTGCACGACGGAGCCACGCATCGCCAGCGCCCGCAGCAACCCGAGCGTCACCGTCGTCTTGCCCGCACCCGACCGTGGGGCAGCGATGATGATTCCCTTGGGCGCCAAAGAGGTCATTGCCGGAGCACCGCCTTGTCCGGGCAAAATGTGCTATGCGATCGGGCATGATGGGACCTGCTGACGCGCCGAAACGACCGCTGAAGCGTGGCTGGACGACAGGCAGCTGCGCCACTGCGGCTGCGCGCGCGGCCTATGAGCTGCTGATCACCGGCAGCTGTCCCGCCATGGTCGAGATCGCCCTGCCCGGCGGACGCCGCGTTGGCTTCGCCGTGGCGATGCATGAGGGGAGCGATGCAGGCGCCACTGCCGGCGTCGTGAAGGACGCCGGAGATGATCCCGATGTCACGCATGGAGCGCTGATCAAAACGACGGTGCGACGCGCAGCCGAGGGCTCCGGCATCACGTTCCGCGCTGGCCCCGGCGTCGGCACCGTGACGCGGCCGGGCCTGCCACTGCCACCGGGAGAGCCAGCCATCAATCCGGTGCCGCGCGAGATGATCGCGGCTGCGATCCACGAAGCCGCCGCAGCACTCGGCTCCACGCGCGACCTCATCATCGAGATCTCCATTCCAGGCGGAGAGGAGCTCGCGAGGAAGACGCTGAACCCGCGGCTCGGCATCGTCGGCGGCTTGTCGATCCTCGGCACGACGGGCATCGTCGTGCCGTTCAGCTGTGCCGCCTGGATTCACTCGATCTATCGCGGCATCGATGTCGCGCGCGCCGCCGGCCTGCCGCATATCGCCGGCGCCACCGGCAGCACGTCGGAGAAGGCCGTGCAGCAGCTGTACGGCCTGCCGGAAGCGGCGCTGATCGACATGGGCGACTTCGCCGGCGGCATGCTCAAATATCTGCGCCGCCATCCCGTCGCGCGCGTCACCGTCGCCGGCGGCTTCGCCAAGATGACCAAGCTCGGCCAGGGCCTGCTCGACCTGCATTCGCGCGCCGGCGAGGTGGATCTCGATTGGCTGGCCACGGCGCTGAGCGACGCCGGCGCGCCGGACGCGTTGGTCACGACCGCGCGGAGCGCCAACACGGCGCTCCAGGTGCTGCAGGAGGCTGACAAATGCGGATTCGCAGCCGGCGAAGTCGTCGCACGGGCGGCGTGGCAGACGGCGCACCGGGCGCTCGGCAACGACGCTGTTGTGCTCGATATCGCGGTGTTCGATCGCGACGGGGGGCTGGTCGGACGATGTGAGGCGCCGGCTCACTCGCCCCTCCCGCGAAAGCGCCGCTGATAGTCGGCATCGTACAGCGCGCTGTTGCGAAAATCCTTAGGGTCGAGCGCGCGGCCCACCAGGATGAGGGCCGTGCGCTCCATCGCGGTCGCCGCTACCTGCTCGACGATGGTGGCGAGCGTCCCGGTCACGACGCGCTGCTCCGGCCAGCTCGCGCGATAGACGATCGCGACCGGACAATCCGCGCCGTAATGCGGACGCAGCTCGTCGACGACCTTGTCGAGCACATGGATCGACAGATGGATCGCGAGCGTCGCCTGCGATTGTGCGAACAACGCCAACTGCTCCGTCTCGGGCATGGCGGAGGCGCGGCCGGAGGTGCGCGTCAACACCACCGATTGCGCCAGCCCGGGCAGCGTCAGCTCGCGGCCGAGCGCGGCGGCAGCGGCCGAAAACGAGGGAACGCCGGGTGTCACCGTGTAGGGAATTCTGAGCGCATCGAGCCGCCGCAGCTGCTCGCCAAGCGCGCTCCAGATCGAGAGATCGCCCGAATGCAGCCGCGCGACGTCCTCGCCCGCCGAGGTGGCCCGCACGAACTCCGCGACGATCTCGTCGAGCGACAACGGCGCCGTGTCGACGATGCGCGCGCCCGACGGACAATGATCGAGCAGCGCCTTGGGAACTAGCGAGCCCGCATACAGGCACACGGGACAGCGCGCGATCAGGTCGCGGCCGCGCAAGGTGATCAGGTCCGGCGCGCCGGGGCCCGCACCGATGAAGTGCACGGTCATCGGCGATCCTCCTGAGCGCCCTCGCCCTGGGCGAGCGCACAGGTCGCAGATGCATTGGCAATGCGCGGCAGAATGAGACGCGGGTTGCGCCCCGCAGCGGCGAGCGCCGCGGTCTCGGCCACGGAGGGAACACCCTTGAGACGTTGCACGCGATCGCTGCGTGTGATCGCGAGATCGGCGACAGCCGCAAGGTCATTCTGAGCAATGCCTCGGAGCGGCCGACCCAGCCGCTGCGCCGCATCGATCACGCCGGGCTCCTGCAGCTTGTCTGCGGCGGTCGCAACGACGTCGATCTCCTCGGCTGCCAGACGCGCCGCACTCAGGGCCTGCGCGATCACCGCCTCGATCTCGGCGGGACGTGCGTCGCGGCGACAGCCGATGCCGAGCGCGATCATGACTTGGTCACCCGCCATTGCGTAACCGGCATCGCGGATCGCCAGCCATGCATGCGCCCAACCGGCTCGATGCGCGACACCGCGATGCGGACCAACTCGCCGCCATGCTTGCCGAACAGATCGATCAGCCGCGCCTCGCCTTCGAGCGAAATGACATTGGCCACGAGACGGCCGCCCGGCTTCAGCTTCGACCAGACGGCGTCGAACACGGCCGGCTCCGAGATCCCGCCGCCGATGAAAGCTGCATCAGGCGATTCAAGATCCGCGAGGACCGCCGGCGCTCGTCCCAACACCAGCTTCAGGTCGGGCGTGCCGAGCGCAAGCGCGTTGCGCAGGGCGCGATCGGCACGCTCCTGTCGCGCCTCGATGCCGATTGCACGCAGCGAGCCGTGACGCAGCAGCCACTCGATCGCGACCGAGCCGGATCCCAGACCGACGTCCCACAGCAGCTCGCCCGGCCTTGGCGCGAGCGCAGCCAGCGTCACGGCCCGGACATCGCGCTTGGTCAGCTGGCCGTCATGCTCGAACAGATCATCGGCAAGGCCCGAGCTCAGCGGGATCAACGGCGCAGCGACGTCGGCTTCAACGTCGAGCGCAATGGTCGTCAGCGGATGAATATCCGTCAGATCGAACGCTTCTGCCAACGCGCTACGTACCCGCTCCTGCGGTCCGCCCATCGCCTCCAGCACCGTCAGCCGCGAGCGCCCCATCCGGCGTGACGTCAGCAGCGCCGCGAGCTTGGCGGCCGTCGATCCATCCCAGGCGAGCGCCAGGATGCGGGCACCGGGCGAGAGATGGCGGATGATGCCTTCGAGCGCGCGGCCATGCAGCGTGACTTGGGCCACGTCCTGCAGCGACCAGCCTAGCCGCGCCGCGGCGAGACTGAACGCCGAGGGCTGCGGAACGCAGAGCATCTCACCCACATCGAAGCGCTGCATCAGCTGCTTGCCGACGCCATAGTTGAACGGGTCGCCACTGGCGAGCACGACGACCGGCTCGCCGCTGCGCGCTGCGATCTGCTCGAACGCAAGCTGCAAGGGACTCGGCCAGGCCAGCCGCTGGCCTGAGACCAACGGTGCAGCGAGATCGAGATGCCGCGCACCGCCGACCACGAGAGCCGCCTGTGCGATCAGACGGCGTGCATGGGCCGTGAGGCCATCGATGCCGTCCTCGCCGATCCCGACGATGGACAGCCAGCGCGTCGCGTTGCAAGTTGCAGACGGACTCACCATGGACCCTGCCCCGCATGCGCATTCTCATCCTCGGCGGGACGACCGAGGCGTCGGAGCTGGCGCGGCTGCTCGCCGACGACCGCCGCTTCGAGGCCACGCTCTCGCTCGCCGGCCGCACCGTCTCGCCCAAGCCGCAACCAATGCCGACGCGCATGGGCGGCTTCGGCGGCATTGCAGGACTTCAGGCGTGGCTGCGCGATCATGCCGTCGAGGCGGTGATCGACGCGACGCATCCTTACGCCGACCAGATGTCGCGGCATGCCGTCGCGGCCTGCGAGGGCCTCGCGCTGCCGCTGGCGTCGATCCGCCGCGAGGCCTGGCCGCGCCAGGATGGTGATCGCTGGATCGACGTCGCTACGCCGCAGGACGCGGTGTCGGCCCTCGGACAGGATCCTGCACGCGTGTTTCTCAGCCTGGGCCGGCTGGAGCTCGCAGCCTTTGCCGCAGCTCCGCAGCATCACTATGTGGCGCGCACGATCGATCCGCCTGGCGACATCGCGCTGCCGCCCGACATCCGCTTCGTGTTCGATCGCGGGCCGTTCGATGAGACGAAGGAAGAAGCCTTCCTGGTCGAGGAGCGCGTCGCGGTCGTAGTCTCGAAGAACTCCGGCGGCCAAGCGACCTATCCGAAGATCGCCGCCGCACGGCGGCTGAAAATCCCCGTGGTGATGATCGCGCGACCCGACAAGCCGCATGGCGAGCCGCTGGAGAGCGCGCGAGCCGCAGTCATCTGGCTGGCGGGACAGCTTGCTCATCGGCCGTCCTCGACTTCCCGGCGCAGCGTGTAGACGAACGGCGGCTTCGCATCGCGCGCGATCAGGCGCGTCGCCGTCGATCCGATCAGGACGAGCGTGCGCATGTCGGCCTTCGCAGGATCGACCCCGCCCAGCGTCGTAATGATCCGGCTGACATCGCCGCTGCCTGCGGCGCGCACCATGACGACCACGGTCGAGGCCGGCTTGATCTGCCGCAGCAGCGCGAAGGCTTCACCGAGCTGATGCGGCCGTGCCTTGGAGAGCGGATTGTACAGCGCGATGACGAAGTCGGCGCCGGCTGCCGCCTCCAGGCGTCGCCGGATCGTCGTCCAGCTCTTGAGATTGTCGGAAAGCGAGATCGCGCAGAAATCGCCGCCCAGCGGCGCTCCAACTTCCGCCGCAGCCGCCAGCATCGCGGTGACGCCGGGCTCCACGCGGATGTCGAGCTCGCGCCACTCCGCCGGCCCCGTCTCGACCGCCTCGAACACGGCGGCCGCCATCGCGAATACGCCGGGATCGCCGCCCGACACCACCGCCACGTTCCGGCCGTCGCTCGCCAGCGTGAGCGCATGTCGGGCACGATCGAGCTCGACACGGTTGTCGCTAGCGTGGCGGATCTGCCCGGGATGGATCGTGACCCTGTCGAGATAGGGGCCGTAGCCGATCAGATCCGTCGCAGCCGCGATCGCTGCCGAGGCCGCCGGCGTCATCAGCTCGGACCGACCCGGACCAACGCCGACGATGGTGAGCCTGCCCGTCACAGCCGCCGCCCCTGCCCGGGGATCAGGATCATCGAGAAATACGGGCCGCGATCCAGCTCTACGTCTGCGAGCGGCGTCACGCGTTGCGCCTCCATCGTGCCGCGCTCGACGTAGATGGCGCGCGCGAGCAGTCCTGCCTGCGTAACGGCGCGCTTCACCTTGGTGAGATTGCGGCCGATCTTCATGATCACCGCGGCCTCGCAGCGCGTCAGCCGGTCATGGAGGACGTCTTCCGCCAACGTGCCTGGCAGCACGGAGAGAACGTCATCGCCCCAGGTGATCGGAACATTGGCCTTGGTCCAGCAGCCGGACATGCCGGTCACGCCGGGGACGACCTCGACCGGATGGTCACGCTCCAGCCGCCGCCACATATGCATGAACGAGCCATAGAAGAACGGATCGCCCTCCGACAACAAGCCGACGGAGCGGCCTTCGGCCAGATGCGCTTTGATGCTTTCAGCGGCGCGGCGATAGAAGTCGCCGATCTGCGCCTGATAGGAGGGATCGGCGACCGGCACCTCCTCGGTGACCGGATATTCGAGTCGCAACTCGTGACGGCCCGCGTCCATCAGCGGCGCCACGATCCGCCTGGCATTGCCCTCGATTCCGCGCTTGGCGAAGAAGGCCACCACGTCCACGGAGCGGATCAGGCCGGCGGCGCGCAAGGTCAGATAGCGCACATCGCCGGGACCGACGCCGATGCCATAGAGGGTGCCGGCGCTGGCCGAGCCTGCGATGGTGTCGAGCAGGCTCATTCGACGTCGCTCGCAATAGCGTTCACGGCCGCAACCGCCATGGCGCTGCCGCCCTTGCGTCCCCTGACGATCAGGTAGGGCACGCGGCCGTCGGCGGCCAAGGCCTCCTTGGATTCGCGCGCGCCGACGAAGCCCACCGCCGTTCCGATCACCGCCGCAGGTCGCGGCGCGCCTTGGTCGAGCATGTCGAGCAGATGAAACAGCGAGGTCGGCGCATTGCCGATCGCCACCAGCGCGCCGCCGAGATGCGGCCGCCACAGCTCCAGCGCCGCGGCGGATCGTGTGGTGCCAATCTGCGCGGCCAGTCCGGGCACTCTGGGGTCATCGAGCGTACAGATGATCTCGTTCTTCGCCGGCAGCCGCGGCCGCGTGATCCCCTGCGCCACCATCTTGGCATCGCACAGGATCGGCGCGCCACGATCGAGCGCGGCGCGCGCCTCGGCCGCGAACTGCCGGGACATCTCGATGTCGGAGGTGATCTCGACCATGCCGCAGGCGTGAATGATGCGCACGGCGATCTTCTCTTCCAAACCATGGAAGCGCGACAGATCGGCCTCCGCGCGGATGGTCGCGAACGAGCGGCGATAGATCTCGGCGCCGTCCTTGATGTAGTCGCGCAGGTCAGACATGGGCCTTCTCCCGCGATTTGAACAGTCCATCGGAAACAGCTGCCAGATCCGCCGGATCGATCACGCCAAAGGTCTCGCTTTTCACGGTGCCGTTGCAGACGATATTGTAATGGCCGCCCTCGCCGACCAACACGACCTCAGCGGATGCCGAGCGCGCGCAGCCCTTGGCGCAGCCGGAGACATGCAGCGTGCCGGCGAACCCGGTACTGATCATCGCAGCCGCCAGCACGCGGGCATGCTCGCGGGTCGCGAGCATCGTCGACGTGCAACAGCCGACGCCCGAGCAGGCGTCGATGCGCATCAACGGATCGGCATCGTCGACGATCAGGCCGAGCCGAGCCGCATCTGCAACCAGCCTTGCTGCTGAACCAGTCTTCGCCGCGACATACAACGCGCGCCATGGCGACAGACGGACCTCGGACACATCCAAGGATGCGAGCAGCCCGGTGAGTTGCTCCAAAATTTCGCTGCCGATCCGGCCGAATGGAATGCCGAGCCCGACGGCCTTTGTGTCCGCGGCCAGCGGTATGAGACCCAGCCGCGGCGAAGCTGCACCTGAGGCGATCGCCTCGCTTGCATCGAGGCCCAGCTCGGCAGCGACGATCGCGCTCGCGTTTGCCGGCAGCGTCGCCGAGCGACGCGTTGGGCTGTGCTGCAGAACGAACCGCGCCAGCTTCGCCGCTACGGCTGCAGCAACAGCGATAGTCGTCGACCCAAGCCACTCGACGCCATTGGGCCCCGTCAGACCGACGGCAATGTGACGACCATCAGCCGAACCACAGGCGACAAGGCGAATATCCGCAGCAAGATCCGTCAGCGGCAGCCTGCCACCGCCATCGAGCGCGAAACCGAATTTGGCGGGCAGCGCCTGCAGCGCGTCGTCAGACGCGAGCTGCGCTTCAAGCGCGGCAGCGACAGGGCGCATGTCGCTGATTTCGGCCGGATCGAGGCCGGCCAGCGGATTGATCACGATGTTACGGATCGCCTCCAGCTCGGCGCTGTCGTCCAGTACGCCGAGCGAGGTCATCAGATCCCAGAGCGGCGCCAGCGTCTCGGGACTGACGCCGCGGATCTGCAGATTGGCGCGACGGGTGAGATCGATCTCGCCATTGCCGAAGCGCCGCGCTGCTGCGGCAAGCTCACGCAAGGCGGCGACCGACAACGCGCCGCCGTGAGGGCGAACGCGCACGATCAATCCGTCACCGCTCGGCATCGGCCGTCGCGCCCCTGGGCACCAGCCCTTGATCTCGATCCCGGCGGTCACGTCACCTTCTCCGTCTGCGTGAGGCGCGCCCGCACGACCGCGAGCTCGTCAGCCACCGCATTCCGACGCGGCACCCACAGCCGCCGGCGGAGCAGGTCCTCGAAGCGAGCAGCCATCGTGGCGACAGCCGCGGGATTGCGCGCGACCATGGCATCCAACACTGCCTCGTCGCGCAGCAGCGCCCCATGCGCCAGATCAAACAGATGCTCGGGAACGGTGTCGGACGTGGCCGCGAACGCATAGAGCGCATCGATCGCCTGCGCGATCTCGGCGACACCGCGATAGCCATGCGCCAGCATGCCCGAGATCCAGCGCGGATTGGCGACACGGCCGCGCACCACGCGGGCGATCTCCTCGCCAAAGCTCCGCGCCTTCGGCGCCTCCGGACGGCTGGTGTCGAGATGCAGCAGCGCAGGCGCCGCCCCGAGCGAGGTTGCGGCCGCTGCAAATCCGCCGGCGAAATCGGCGACCTCCTCGCCATCGAGCAGATCGCGCTCGCGGTCGTCCTGCGCATGCACGAGCGCATCGGCGCTGCGCACGCGCTCACGGAACGTATCGGACGCCGACACGCCCTCGCGCTCCCCGCCGAAACTGTAGCTCGCGCTCTCCAGGTATGCTTCGCCAAGCTTCGCGCGGCTGTCCCAGGCCATACCGAGCGCGAGATCGGCGGCAACGGCGCCGTAGCTTCCCGGCGCGCCGCCGAACACGCGCGCGAGACTTTCGCCGCGCCGGCGGGCCGCGGCCAAGGGATTGTCGGCATTATCCTCGTCGAGGGCCGCCACCGTCTGCACCGCGAGATCGAACAACGCGATCTGCGCTTCGAACAGATCGCGGAACAGGCCCGAGATTCTCAAGGTCGCATCGATGCGCGGCCGGTCGAGCCTCGCCAGCGGCAGCACGTCGACGCCGGTGACGCGATTGGAATTGAGATCCCAGCGCGGCCGTACGCCCAGATACGCCAAGGCCTGGGCGAGATCGTCACCGCCGGTGCGCAGCGACGCCGAGGCCCAGAGATCGAGCATCAGCGAGCGCGGATAGTCACCGTGGTCCTGCAGATAGCGGCGGATGACTTCATCGGCTGCGCGCACGCCGACGAGCGCCGCGGTCCGGGTCGGGATCGCCCGCGGATCGATCGCCGTGAGATTGCGCCCGGTCGGCAGCACGTCGAGCCGCCCTCGGCTCGGCGCGCCGGCCGGACCTGCCGCCACGCGGCGACCAGCGAGCGCCGCAAGCAGCGCGCTGCGCTCGGCAGCCGCGCTCGCCTCAAGCCGAGCTTCGACTTCCACGCGATCGAGAACACCGCCCGTTTGGCCAGCAGCTGCCGTCATCGCGTCCGCCAGGAGACCGATCGCGGCGGCCTCGGGAGCTTGGCCGAACACATGAAGACGATCGCGCACGGCCAGTTCCTTGATGTCGCATAATTGCGCATCGAGCTGCGCGATGGCCTCGCGTCCACTCATCGTCCGATCGAGCCCGCAATCCGCGGCGAGGCCGCTCTGCCAAGCGCGCGCGATGATCTCGTCCTCCAGCAATTTCAGCCGTCGCTTGTCGAGACCGTCGGCCTCGGCATATTCCTCGACCAGCCCTTCCAGCTCGAGCAGCGGACCATGCAGACCCGCTTGCGACAGTGGGGGCGTCAGATGCCCGAGCGTGAGCGCCGCGAGCCTGCGCTTGGCCTGCATCGCCTCGCCGGGATTGTTGACGATGAACGGATAGATCACCGGCAGCGGCCCGAGCACCGCTTCGGGCCAACACGCGCTCGACAGCGCCAGCGCCTTGCCCGGCAGCCATTCCAGCGTGCCGTGCGCGCCGAGATGGATCAGCGCGTCGACCGTCGCGGCCTCGCGCAGATACGCATAGAGCGCGACATAGGCATGCCGCGGCGGCACGGTGGTGTCGTGATAGCCGGATTTGCGATCGGCACGGCTGCCGCGATCCGGCTGCAGCAGGATGATGAGCTTTCCCGCCCGCAGCATGGAAAAACGAAACGCGCCATCGCGGAACGCCGGGTCGGCGTCCGCCTCCCCCCAGCTGTCCTGCAAGGCACGCTGGAGATCGTCAGGCAACAGCGCCAATGCGCGTTGATAGAATGCGAGCGGCACGGCGATCTCATCGGCCTCGTCCCGCAGCAGGGCTTCGACGGCTTCGGCGGCCGGAGGCGCATCGCCAACATCATAGCCCGCCTTGGCCAGCAGCCCGGCGATCCCTGCAGCGCTTGCGCTGGTGTCGAGGCCGACGGCATAGCCGCGCCGTCCACCGCGCGCGGGATAATCCGACAACATAAGCGCCACGCGCCGTTCCGCAGCCGGCAACGCCCGCAACTGCGCCCAGCGCGCGGCGAGACGCGCGACGAAGCCGATGCGATCGTGCTGCGGCACATAGCGCGCGGCGCCGAATTGCAGGCGCGGATCGACCGGCATCTCGCCCTTGAAGGCGATCGGCCGCGCCAGCAGCCGGCCGTCGAGCTCGGGCAGCACGACATTCATCGCGAGATCCGTCGGCGACAAGCCGCGCGACGAGGACGCCCACGCCTCTTCGGTGCTCTGCGCCTGCACGATCTGCAGCACCGGGACATCAGCGACATCCAGGACCGTCGTGCCGTCGTCGCGCAGCGCCGAGAACGCGGTCGCATTCAGGATGATCGCCGGACACCGCTGCCGCATCAACCGCCCCAGCGCATCGGCAATGCTCGGATCCTTCAGGCTGGTGACCGCAACGGCTGCCGCCGCAAGACCTTCGCTCTCCAGCGCCCGCATCAGTTCTGCGATGGCCGCAGTGTCAGCTGCGAGCAGGCTGGCTCGGTAAAACACCATCAGCGCAGTGGGGCGTGCATCGCTTCGGCAGAGGTCGTCGACCGCAACGGCGCCGCGATCCGGCACGAAGCCGACGATCGAGCCGATCGCAACCGGCTCGGCGAATGGCGTCGCGCGGCCGAGCAGCGTGGCGAGGTAACGCATCGCCTCCCGCGCGTTGCCGACGCCGCCTTCGTGCAGATAGCCGTAGAGCCGCGCGGTCGCGTCCTTCGGCAACGTGGAGAGATCATCGAGGCGGTCATCGGCGCGGTCGTCGCCGGGCAGCGCCGCGAACAGGATCTTGCGGCTCCGGCAAACCGCCGCGATGCGCTCCATCCCGTAGCGCCAATAATCGAGCCCGCCGAGGCAGCGCACCACCACGGCGCGGGCGCCGACAATGACGTTGTCGATGTAGAGATCCACCGACATCGGATGCTTCAGCCGCTTCAGGCTGGCCAGTCGCAGCGTCGGCAGCTCGGCGGACGCCCCGGTCCAGGCCTCGCCCAGCGCCGACAGATCGCTGTCGGAGAACGACAGCACGACGATGTCGGCTGGCGACTGCGCGAGATCAACGGCCTGTTCGAGGTCGTCCAGATCTGCGCCGGATGTCGCCAGAAGGTGCATCGCCCTCGCCTAGCCTGCGATCACGCTCTTGATCGCGGCCGCATCGAGCCCGCGCTCGCCGATGATCACGAGCCGGCCCTGCCGCGATTCGTCAGAGCGCCACGGACGCTCGAACTGATGCTGGATGCGGCTGCCGACCGCCTGCACCAGCAGGCGCAGCGGCTTGCCGGCGACTTCCACGAAGCCTTTCACACGCAGCACGTCGTGGGCATCCACGGCCGCGGCAATGCGGTCGACCAGCACCTCGGGCGAGGTCTGCGGCGGCACATCGAGCACGAAGCTCTCGAAATCGTCGTGATCGTGCTCGGCCTCGTTGTCGTGATGCGACGGCCGCGCCGCGAGATCGTCTTCCGCGGCAGCACCAAGTCCGAGCAACACGGACGCCGAGAGCTGGCCGTGCTCGGTTGCGATCACCTTGACGGCGCGCTGCACCTTCGCAGCGATCTCGGACGCGACCGCCTTGCGCTCCTCGTCGTTCATCAGGTCGCTCTTGTTCATGACAACGAGATCGGCGCAGAGCAATTGATCTTCGTAGACCTCCTCGAGCGGATTGTCGTGGTCGAGCGAATCATCCGCCGCGCGCTGCGCCGCGAGCGCCTCGGGATCGTCGGCGAACCGCCCCGCCACGACGGCCGGACCGTCGACCACCGCCACGACGCCATCCACGGTCACGCGCGTTGCGATCTCCGGCCAGTTGAACGCCTGCACCAGCGGCTTCGGCAGTGCCAGCCCGGACGTCTCGATCACGATGTGCTCGGGCGGCTCCTTCTGATCCAGCAGGCTCTTGAGTGCCGGCACGAAATCATCCGCGACGGTGCAGCACAGGCACCCGTTGGAAAGCTCGACGATGCGATCCTCCGGACAATCCGGCACGCCGCAACCCTTGAGGATGTCGCCGTCGATGCCGACATCGCCGAACTCGTTGACGATGATCGCCAGCCGGCGGCCATTGGCGGTCTCGATCAGGTTGCGCACCAGCGTGGTCTTCCCGGCCCCGAGAAAGCCGGTGACGATCGTGCAGGGCGTCTTGGCATAGGACTTGGTCAGGGCGACCTCTTCTCAGTTCGGCGTCGCCAGCGCAGGCACGCGCGCAACGGTGTTCTTGCGGATATATTCCGGACGCTCGCGCCACGCCGGCAGACCGGCCTCGTGGCGCTGATGCAGTTGCGCGAATGTCAGGACATCCTGCGCATGCAGATCCGGATCGAGCGCGCCGAGCACATAGGTCCATTTGCCCGGCGCCGTCACCGCAACCGTGCAGGCGCGATTGCAGTTGGACAGGCACTCGACACCGACCACGGTCACGCCGGCACGCTGCTCGGCGGGCACTGCCTCGATCGCGGAGAGCAGACGGGCCCCCGCACGCGGCTGATCAGATGAAGCCGCGTCGGGGACCTGCGCCCGGCAGGTGACGCAGACGAACAGCGTCGTCGCGCCGATCTCTGATGACGACATCGATCAGCCGATCACGCCGGCAGCCGTGGCCGCAGCGACACCACCCACCAGCACGATGGCTGCACCTGCGATCCGCAAGGCCAGCGGCGCGACCGCGTCTGCCTTCGCAGACAGCAATTTGGTCCCGAGAAATGCGCCGGCGGCGATGAGGGTCTGAATCACCAGCAGGCCGGCGAAATAAGCACCGAGCGGCGTGGTCTCGGCGCCGACGATCGACTCGCCGAGCGCATAGCCGTGTACGAGTCCGGTCAAGGCGAACAGAACTGCGACCGGCAGCACGCCGAAACGGCCGCGCATCACCACGACCAAGCCGATCACGGCGGTCGACAGGCCGACCAGCAGTTCGGCGGCGGGAATGTTGGCCTTTGCCAGATGCAGGCCGACGCCGGCGATCATCGCCGTGGTGAAGGCAAGCACAGGCGCGAAGCCGCGCGCGAGCAGCGCTGCGACGATGCCGGCCCCAAGGATGGCGGCGAGATGATCGAGCCCGATCACGGGATGGCCGAGGCCGGAGAGCAGGCCCTGCACAAAGGTCTGCGGCAGCTTGCCGCCCATCATGTGATGCGCGAAGGCGGGCTCGGCGGCGAGCAGAACGAGGCTTGCGAGCGCGCAGGTGGAATAACGGGTAAACTTCATGGCCGTCTCCGTCGCTTGCCGGCTCCCCCAGGGGACCGGACGATGCGCTGCATCCGACGGCATCCCGCCCATCCCGGCAGGATCAGAACCAGCATCGCGACTCCCCGCGCGACGGGTCGGCCAACAGCAATGTCGACGGCAGGTCTCCTGGCTCTCGGGTCGCTGCGTGAGACCACCTTCCCGGTTGCCCAGTGGTGTCTTGGCCTCACACTCGCCGATTACAGTTGCGGGGGCAGCCACGGCCTAGGGCGCGAACCCGCACCGTGTTCCCTAAATCTCTCCTTTCGGAGAACCGTCATCTGTTAGATACGGGTCGGGCCAAAGCCCGTCAATCGGAATCGTCCCCATGCCCCCTGCCCCGCCGCACCCCGCTCTGCCGCGCCTGACCCTGGTGCTCGGCGGCGCGCGTTCGGGCAAGAGCCGCCATGCCGAGGCGCTGGTCACCGTCACAGCGCCGCCCTGGATCTATGTTGCGACTGCGCAGGCCTTCGATGACGAAATGGCCGAGCGCATCGCTCATCACAAGGCGCGACGTGCTGAGGGATGGCAGACGCTGGAGACGACGCAAGATCTCGCCGGCCTCATCCGCGAACGCGCGGAACAGCCCGCGCCGATGCTGATCGATTGCCTGACGCTGTGGCTGAGCAACGTCATGCTTGCCGACAGGGATGTTCCAGCAGCTTGCGCCGAGTTGATCGACGCGCTCAGAACTGCGCGCGGTCCGATCGTCGCCGTCTCCAACGAGGTCGGTCTCGGCATCGTGCCGGACAATGCGCTGGCACGCGCCTTTCGCGATGCCCAGGGGCGGCTGAACCAGGATGTCGCGGCGCTGGCAGACCGTGTGATTCTGATGGCGGCCGGCCTGCCACTCACCTTGAAATGAACAAGAGGATGAACCGATGACCGAGAGCGCCGACGATTCGCGCCACAAGGCCAAGATGGAGAACCGCAAGGCGGTGCAGGATGCCGAGGTCGCGTCGAAGACCGTCGAGAAAGGCCTGCTGATCGTCCACACCGGCAAAGGCAAAGGCAAATCGACGGCAGCCTGGGGCCTGATGCTGCGCGCGCTCGGCCGCGGCCTCCGCATCGGCGTGGTGCAGTTCGGCAAGGGCGCGTGGGAGACCGGCGAGCGCAAGGCGATCGCGACGTTCGGCGATCAAGTATCGTGGCACACGCTCGGCGAGGGCTTCACCTGGGAAACACAAGATCGCGCCCGCGACGTCGCGGCGGCCGAACGCGCCTGGGCCAAGGCGAAGGAGCTGATGGCCGATCCATCGATCCGGCTGTTGATCCTTGACGAGCTCAACATCGCGCTGCGCTATGATCATCTGCCGATCGGCGACGTCGTCGCGACGCTGGCCGCGCGCCGTCCCGATCTCCACGTCGTGGTCACCGGACGCAACGCCAAGCCCGAGTTGATCGAGGCGGCCGACCTCGTCACCGAAATGACTCTGGTCAAGCACCACTTCTCGGCCGGCGTGAAGGCCCAGGAAGGCATCGAGTTCTAGACCATGAGCGCGCGCGCCATCATGTTCCAGGGCACCGGCTCCGACGTCGGCAAGTCGCTGATCGTCGCCGGGTTCGCGCGCGCGCTGACCCTGCGCGGGCTGAAGGTGGCGCCGTTCAAGCCGCAGAATATGTCGAACAACGCGGCCGTCACCGCCGACGGTGGCGAGATCGGCCGCGCCCAGGCGCTGCAGGCCCGCGCGGCGCGGCGGCCGATGACCGTGCACATGAACCCGGTGCTGCTGAAGCCGCAAAGCGAAATCGGCTCACAGGTCGTAGTGCAGGGCCGCGTCATCGGCAACGCCAAGGCGTCCGCCTATCAAGCCATGAAGCCGCAGCTGATGAGCGCTGTCCTCGACAGCTTCCATCACTTGGCTGCCGACGCGGACATCGTGCTGGTCGAAGGCGCAGGCTCCGCCTCCGAGATCAATCTGCGCGCCGGCGACATCGCCAATATGGGCTTCGCACAGGCGACGCAAATTCCGGTCGTCATCATCGGCGACATCGATCGCGGCGGGGTCATCGCGAGTCTCGTCGGCACCAAGGCGGTGCTCGCCGCGGAGGATGCCAGCCTCGTCGCAGGCTTTCTCGTCAACAAGTTTCGCGGTGATCCCGCTCTGTTTGCATCCGGCATGCACGAGATCGCGACACGGACCGGATGGACGTCGCTCGGCCTCGTCCCGCATTTTTCCGATGCACGCCGTCTGCCCGCGGAGGATGCGCTGGGGCTCGCGGAGCGCGGCGCGGGCGGTGGACAACGCCCGAAAGCCGTCGTGCTGGCTTATCCCCGCATCTCCAATTTCGACGAGTTCGATCCGCTTCGCCTCGAGGATGGCATCGACCTGCACTTCCTGCGGCCGGGCACGCCGATCCCCGGCGATGCCGCCATCGTCATCCTGCCCGGCTCGAAGGCGACCATCGCCGATCTCGCCGCCTTGCGCGAGACGGGTTGGGACGTCGATCTCGTGGCGCATCTGCGCCGCGGTGGCCGCGTGCTCGGCATCTGCGGCGGCTATCAGATGCTCGGACGGACGATCAGCGACCCCGACGGTCGGGAGGGAGCGCCAGCTTCTGTCGAAGGCCTCGGACTACTCGATGTCACAACTATCCTGACCGACGACAAGGCGCTCCGCGAGGTCCAGGGCACGCTGATGCATTATGACGTGCCGTTCCGCGGCTACGAGATGCATATCGGCCGCACGGAGGGTCCAGCGACCGAAAGCCCTTTCCTGACCTTCGCCGACGGCCGCACCGACGGCGCTGTTGCAGCCGACGGCCAGATCGCCGGCTGCTATGTGCATGGCCTGTTCGCCGATGATGGCCTGCGCGCGCATTGGCTGCGGCAACTCGGTGCGACGACGACCGGCCTCGCCTATGAGCGTGACGTCGACGCCACCCTGGATGCGCTCGCAGCGCATGTGGAGCGCCATGTCGATGTCAGCGGCCTTCTTGCGCTGGCGCGCGCGCCGATCCCGCGTGGCAGCTCATAGCACCTGGATGAGGAAAATGACGGCGATGACGAAAGCCTGAACCAGGCACGCCAGCCGGTAGAGCCGCAACGCGCGCCGGATGTCCGAAGCATTCAGATCGGCGCGCCCGTTTCCCATCCAGGAATCGGTGACGAGCTGACCGTGATAGACGCGCGGCCCGGCCAAACGCAGTCCCAGTGCCCCCGCCATCGCAGCCTCGGGCCAGCCGGCATTCGGCGAGCGATGCTTGGCGGCGTCGCGCGCGACGGTTTGCATCGCGGTCTCGGATGACGCGCCGGCAACACAGCAGGCTGCCGCCGCAATCCAAACCGCCGACAGCCGCGATGCCGGCAGGTTGATGAGATCATCGAGCCGCGCCGCAGCCCAGCCGAACGCACGGTGGCGCTCGGACAAATGTCCGATCATGCTGTCGGCGGTGTTGACCGCCTTGTAGATCAGGATGCCCGGGAGCCCACCGACGAACAGCCAGAACAATGGTGCGACGACGCCATCCGAGAAATTCTCGGCGAGACTTTCGATCGCCGCGCGCGACACTCCGGCTTCATCCAGCCGCTCGGGATCGCGCCCGACGATCATCGCCACCGCGCGACGTCCACCGGCGAGCCCTGAGGTCTCCAGTCCCTCCGCGACGGCGGCGACATGCGTATCGAGGCTGCGCTGCGCCAGCAGGCTGCTCGCCAGCACAGCAAGGACGATCGTTGCGGCAGTGTCGCCGAGAACCGTGGTCAAGAGCCAGGTCGCGGCCAGGCCGATGGCGGCCATCCCGGCTACGAGCAGGACCACGAGCGCGACACCGTAAGCCCGGCGCGTCGCAAAGCTGTCGCCGTCCCTGTTCCAGCGGCGGTCGGCCCATGCTATCAGCGCGCCGATCCACATCACGGGATGGCCGATGCGCTGCACCAGGATTTGCGGGTAACCAGCGGCCGCCTCGATGAGGAGCGCCGCGAGCGCGAGAGAGACGAACATCGATCTCCGCTAAGGAATAGACATGTAAGGATAGACGTGGACCAGAGAGCGACTAGCACGCGATCCGAGACGCCGGAAGCCATCGCTCATGGCGGCGATCTCGATGCGATCAGCCGTCGCTACCCCGATGCGCCGCATCCCTGGATCGATCTGTCGACCGGCATCAATCCTGTTCCCTATCCTCCGCCAGAGCTTGCGCCCACCAGTTGGGCGCGTTTGCCGAGCAAATCCGAGGAGCGCGCGCTGCTGGCCGCGGCCGCGGCGCGCTACGGCGTCCCGGACCGCGAGACGATCGTTGCCGCGCCCGGCACGCAGGCGCTGCTGCAGGTGCTGCCAAGGCTGCGCCCGCGCTCGCGCGTCGCCGTGCTCGCGCCGACCTATGAGGAGCACGCGCTGTGCTGGCGCCGCGGCGGCCATCGGGTTGAATTGGCCGACGACCTCAATGCGCTCGCCGGGGCCGATGTCGCGGTGATCGTCAATCCCAACAATCCGACCGGCCGCCTGCAGCCGCGCGATGCGCTGGTCCGGCTGGCATCGACGTTGCGCCGGCGCGACGGCCTGATGATCGTCGATGAAGCCTTCGTGGACCTGTATCCTCCTGAAGCAAGTCTCGCGGCCGATCTGCCGCCAGCCACGATCGTGCTGCGCTCTTTTGGAAAGGTCTACGGCCTTGCCGGGATCCGCCTCGGCTTTGCGATCAGCTCCGACGACATGATACGGCAGATCCGCGACGAGCTCGGGCCGTGGGCGGTGTCGGGGCCGGCGCTCGCCGCCGGTACGGCCGCGCTGGCCGACGAGGCGTGGCTGCATCAGACACGCGCGCGCCTCGCCAAGGATTGCGTGCGCATTGACGCGCTTCTATCCCAAGCTGGCTGTATGGCCATCGGCGGCACGCCGCTGTTCCGGCTGGTCGCATCCGCCAAGGCGAGCAACATCGCCGAGCGCCTCGCGCGTCACGCCATTCATGTCAGGCGCTTCCCAGCGCAGCCGAGCTGGCTACGTTTCGGACTGCCGGGCGATGAAGCGCAGTGGCAGCGGCTCGCGGAAGCGCTTGCCGGCTAGCCCAGCACGCAGGCGGCGAGCAACAGCGTTTCGGTCACCTCGATGCTGGCGCCATGACAGTCGCCGGTGATGCCGCCGAGCCGCCATTGCCAGTAGAAGGCGATCGACGGGATGAGCAGGATCGCGATCAACGTGGGAACTGCACCCACGAGCGCGCCGACGGCGAGCAAGCCGCCCCACCCGACGATGACCTTCCAGCCCACGCTGTTGGAGACGCTGGCGCCGAGGCCGGGCTTCAGCGACAGCAGCGTCTTGGTGCAGACCAACGTCCCCAGACGCGCCCAGGCCGGGATCAGCACCAGCGCCCAGGCCGTCGGCCCGGTTGCCAGCTCCGCGATCAACACCAGCTTCGTAGCGATCTGAAGCGCGATCGCGACGACGGCGAAGCTGCCGGCATGGGGATCGCCGAGCACGGCGACGAAACGCTCGGGCTTGCCATGCGAGGCGCCGAACGCATCGGCGACATCGCCGAGCCCGTCGAGATGCAGCGCGCCGGTGATCCAGATCCAGCCGACGAGCACGGCGAGCGCGACAATCCACGGATCGGCGCTCTGGAAGACCCGGGCGAGAATCGCGAGACAGGCACCGATCACCAGGCCCGCGGCCGGAAACCACATCGACGCCCGCGCGAGATCATCAGGCCGAGAGTCCGCCACGCGCGGTGTCGGCAGACGCGTCAGGAACTGCAGGGCGATCCAGAATTCACGCAAACTCATGGCTGGATGATCTCGACGATTTCGGCCCACGGCGCGCCATCCGCGCTCTGCCCGGCTTCGAGCGTGAGACGGGTGCCGGGATGAATGCGCAGACTCCACAGCTGGTGCAAGGGCCAGCCGAGCAGATGCGTCAGCGCGGCGCGGATCGCGCCGCCATGCGTGACAACGAGGACCGGCGCAGGCTCGGGCGTAGCGAGAACGCGGTCCACCGCGCGCGACACCCTTGCTTGCAGATCGGCCCAGCTCTCCCCGTCGGGCGCTGCGACGGCGGGATCTGCGTAGAAGGTCTCCAGCAAGGCGGCCCCTTCCGGGTCGCTTACGATATCGCTGCGCTTGCGTCCGTCCCATCGTCCGAAATGCAGTTCGCTCCAATCGGGATCGACGTGCAACTCGCCCCCAGCCTGTCGGGCATAGTCCTCCGCTGCCGCACGCGCCCGCGCCAAGGGCGAGCTCACGATGCGGCGCCATGCCCTGCTCTGCGTCTGCCGCCGGAATTGCTCGAAGCCCGCCTCGCTCAGCGGCGGATCGGTGCGGCCGTCGAGATAGCCATCGCGCCCGGTGGTGCCATGCCGCAGCAGGTCGAGCCGCATCAGGCCTCGCGCCCGGAGACGGCGGCCTCCGCAAAAGTCGCCATGCCCCGGTGGAGCGCACAGGCGAGCCGAATGATCGGCAGCGCGGTGGCCGCGCCCGAGGCCTCGCCGAGCCTGAGGTCGAGATCGATCAGCGCACGCGCGCCGAGCGCATCGAGCACCAGGGCATGGCCGCGCTCGGCCGAGCGATGCGAGAACAGCAGCCAAGGCCGGCACGACGGATTGAGCCTGACCGCCACCAGCGCCGCGACCGAGACGATGAAGCCATCGACCAGCACCGGCCAGCGCCGCTGCGCAGCCGCGATGATCGCTCCGGCCATCGCGATGATCTCGAGACCGCCGACGGCAGCCAGGACATCCGCCACGGCGTCAGCGGTGACGCCATGCCGGGCCAGCGCTTTGGCGATCACCACGGCTTTGCGAGCGCGTCCATCGGCATCGAGCCCTGTACCACTGCCGACGATGTCGGCCGGCGCGCAGGAGAGCAGCGCGGCTGCGATCGCCGCCGCCGAGCTGGTGTTCCCGATCCCCATCTCGCCGAAGATCACAAGGTCAGGTGCGTGATCGGACTGCCGTGCGACCGCCCGACGCCCCGCCTCGCAGGCGTAGGCCACCTCGTCCGGCGTCAGCGCCGGCTCGATGCTGAAGTCGCGCGTGCCACGCCGCAGCTTGTCGACGACCACGCCGCGCACCGGTTCATCGGCCAACGTACCAACGTCGACCACTTCGAGTGGACAGCCCAAAGTCCGCGCCAGGACCGAGATCGCCGCGCCGCCGCCAGCGAAATTGTGCAGCATCTGCACGGTCACTTCCGGCGGATAGGCCGAAACTCCCTGCGCCGCGATACCGTGGTCCCCGGCGAACAGCACCACGGGGACTCGATCCGCACCCGGCCGCTCCACGGCCTGCAGCGCCGCCAATTCGACCGCGACCTCCTCCAGCCGGCCGAGCGCGCCGAGCGGCTTGGTCAGTTGCGCCTGGCGCGCGAGGGCGGCTTTTCGGTGCGCCTCGGACGGCGCCGGACACTCCGAATTGATCCAGTCAGGGAGCACGATCTGTCCTTTTGGCGTTGCTCGGGATCCGACGATTGCCACCGCCTCACCGCCATGACAAGCGCTGCCGGGCCACCGCCGCCAAGCGACAGCACGCGAACGGAGCTGGGGTCGTCGGCAGAACCGGCGCTGGCCGACGGCCCGACTGTCATGCAACTGTCATCGAACGCGTTGACAGGTGGCTGCCCCACCCAGCTCGAAAGACGTCCATGGATTACTTCCGCCGCTTCACCTTCCTGTTCGCCGCACCCGTCTTCGAGACCGACGATCTCGCCGGCGTCCGCTTCAATCAGATCATCGAGGAGATCCAGCGCTCGGGCTTCGAGGTCGTGCGCGCCCGCAAGCTGGAGGATGCCGAGATCGCGGTGCAGACGGATGCTGCGATCGGCTGCATGGTGGTGGACTGGGGCAAGAAGGGGCTGGAGGGCAAGACGGCGTCGCTGATCAACCTGATGCGGCGGCGCGGCCTGGACTTCCCGATCATCCTCCTCATTCGCCGCAAGCGGTTCGAGGATCTGCCGGTCGAGGTGCTCGACTTCATCGATGGCTACGTCTTCCTCTCCGAGGAGACGCCGGCGTTCATCGCCAAGAATCTGATCAGCCGGCTCAAGCAATATGCCGAGACGCTCAAGACGCCGTTCTTCGGCACGCTGGTCGACTATGCCGAGGAAGGCAACCAGCTCTGGACCTGTCCCGGGCATAATGGCGGCGTGTTCTACAGCCGCAGCCCGATCGGCCGGATCTTCGTCGAGCATCTCGGCGAGGCCGTGTTCCGCGACGACCTCGACAATTCCGTGCTCGATCTCGGCGACCTCCTCACCCATGAGGGTCCGGCGTTGCGGGCGCAGAAGGAGGCGGCGCAGATCTTCGGCGCCGAGAAGACCTATTTCGTGCTCAACGGCACCTCGACCTCCAACAAGGTGGTGCTGGGATCGCTGGTCACCGATGGCGACCTCGTGCTGTTCGACCGCAACAACCACAAGGCCGCGCATCACGGCGCGCTGCTGATTTCGGGCGGCGTTCCGATCTATGTCTCCACGGTCCGCAATGCCTGGGGCCTGATCGGCCCGATGCGCTGGGATCTCCTGGAAGAGGAGCATCTCCGGCAGCAGATCCGCGACAATCCGCTGGTCAAGGACCCCGATGCCTGGCGCAAGCAGCGGCCGTTCCGCGTCGCCGTGGTCGAGCAGTGCACCTATGACGGCACCATCCACAGCGCCGAGATGATCCTCAAGCGCATCGGGCACCTCTGCGACTACATCATGTTCGACGAGGCCTGGGCGGGCTTCATGAAGTTCCACCCGCTCTATGCCGGCCGCTTCGCGATGGGCCTGTCCGAGCTCGGGCCCGACGCGCCTGGCATCATCGCCACGCAATCGACCCACAAGCAGCTCGCGAGCTTCTCGCAGGCGTCACAGATCCACATCAAGGACCGCCACATCAAGGGCCAGCGCCGCCGGGTCGAGCATCGCCGCTTCAACGAAAGCTTCATGCAGCACGCCTCGACCTCGCCGTTCTATCCGCTGTTCGCCTCGCTCGACGTCGGCGCGCAGATGATGAAGGGCCGCTCGGGCGAGGTGCTGTGGGACGACACGATCCGACTCGGCATCGAATTGCGCAAGAAGATCCGGGCGATGCGCCGGGAGTTCGACGAGAAGGAGAAGGATCCGGCGCGGCGCTGGTTCTTCGAGCCGTTCGTGCCCGACCGGGTCTCGATCCCCGATGCAGCGAGCCCCGGTGGCCGCCACGACGTCGCCTGGGAGGCGATCTCGACAGACCAGCTCGCGACCGATGCCTCGCTCTGGCAGCTCGCGCCGGGCGAGGCCTGGCACGGCTTTCCGGATCTCGCCCCCGGCTTCGCCATGACCGATCCGAACAAGCTCACCCTGCTCACCCCCGGCTTCGACCGCGCCACCGGCGGCTATGCCGAGCACGGCATCCCGGCGCCGGTCGTTGCGCAATATCTGCGCGAGAACCGGATCGTCGCCGAAAAGAATGACCTCAACTCGCTGCTTTTCCTGCTGACGCCGGGTGTCGAGGCCAGCAAGGCCGGCACCTTGATCAGCGGACTCGTCGCCTTCAAGCGGCTGCATGACGACAACGTGCTGCTCGAGGACGCCATCCCCGAGTTCACCCGCCGCCGCTTCGGCCGCTACGGCAAGGTGCGGCTGCGCGACCTCTGCGGCGAGATGCACCGCTTCTACCGCGAGGCCGAGGTGAGCGCATTGCAGGCAAAACAATTCCAGCCGCAGCATCTACCGGAGATCGCACTGTCGCCGCGCGAAGCGGCGCGGGCGCTGATGCGCAACGAGGTCGACTACCTGCCGATCGACCAGATCGCCGGCCGGATCGCGACCACGCCCTTCGTGGTCTACCCGCCGGGCATCGCCACCATCGTGCCGGGCGAGCGGCTGTCCGAGCGCGCCAAGCCGATGATCGATTACCTCAAGATGTTCGAGCGCGCCTTCAACACGTTCCCGGGTTTCGACGTCGAGATTCAGGGACTGTATAAGGAGGTCGACGAGTCCGGCCGGATCCGGCTCCATACCTATGTCTGCGCAGAGTAATTCCTTCCATGGACACCACGATCCCGGCGCTCGAGACCGAACCGCAAGTCCTCGTCCGGCCCTCGCGTGACGAGGACGTCGAGGCGATGCTGTCGATCTACCGGCGGCACATCCGCCGCGGTGTCGAGGACAGCGCGGCCGGCACCGGCGCGCCGGAGCCTGACGATCTCAAGCAGCGGCGCAAGAATTTGCGCAATCATCGCCTGCCGCATCTGGTCGCGACGTTTCGCGGCGAGGTCATTGGCTATGCCTATGTGGTGCAGTTCCGGAAGCGGCCGGCCTATCGCTTCGCGGTGAAGCACTCGATCTATGTCCATCACGAGCATCTCGGCCGCGGCGTCGGCCGGCTGTTGATGCAGGCGCTGATCGATGCCTCGGCCGCCGCCGGTTATCGGCGGATGATCGGCTATATCGATGCCGACAACACCGCTTCGCTCGGCATCCACGAGCGCTTCGGCTTCATCAGGGTCGGCCTGCTGCCGGGTGTCGCCTACCGCTACGGCCGCTGGTCCGACACGGTGATGGTCCAGCGCTCCCTCGGCCCCGGCTCGGCCGAGGCGCCAGCCCGCTGAGCCTTTCCGTCAGGACGGGAAGTCCGCCGCCTTCACCTGCATGCGGTCGGCGTGCAGCGACCAGTCGCGCAAATTCTGCGTCTTGCAGAATTCCTGCTTGGCGATTTCTGCCGCTTCGCCTTCGCTCTCGGCCTCAACCTCCAGCGTGCTCTGGCAGATTTCGCACTGGCGGCCGTTCTCGCCCAGCACGTCCTTCATGAAATGGATGACATAGCGCGACATGCAACCTCCCTGCCCTTGAAGCAGTGCTCGAAGCTGATGTTACCGCGCCTCGCGGTCCGCTGTTGACCGATATCAAGCGGCCGACGCAAATATTTGATGCAGCAGACGGAACCAGCGCTCAGGCGCCGGCGGCAGGCAGGCTCGCGGCGGCGATGGCGACGAACCTGGAGACCGCGCGCCGCACGCGGCCAGGAGCGGATTTCAGGATGGCATTCAGACGGCGCATCGGACCATTTTCCCTTCGGCGCCGAGCGAAAGATCAGGCTCAAGCTCATGGCGCTCCTGGCAAAAATGATCGGCCGCCTGGCGGCTGTCGAGACGGCGGCGAAAATAGCAATGACTGCTTCGCCGCCGCCGCTCCGGAGAGAAGATTCATTGCTGCGCTGCAGCCTGCGACGCATGAAATCTTCTCCTCGTGTTGCGCCTCTCCCGGCTAGTCCGGCGTCACTCCGAACGCCTCGCGGAACCGGGCGCTGTAGCGCGGCCACGCTTCGGGGTTGATCAGGCGCGGCGGCCGGCCGCCGTCGAGGGCGCCGAGCAGCTGCTCGGCGGCGATGCGGCCCATGTTCTGCCGCGCCTCGCGGGTGACGCCGGCGGTGTGCGGGCTCGCCAAGACGTTGTCGAGCTGCAGCAGCGGATGGTCCGGCGGCGGCGGCTCCTTGGCCCAGACGTCGAGCCCGGCGCCGGCGATGCGCTGCTCGGTCAGGGCCGCGAGCAGCGCGTCCTCGTCATGAATGAAGCCGCGCGCAGTGGTGACGAAATAGGCGCTCGGCTGCATCAACGCGAACTCCCGCGCACCGATCATGCCGCGGCTCTCCCGGGTCAGCGGGCAGTTGATCGAGACGAAGTCGGCGCGACGCATCAGCTCATCGAGGTCCACCTTCTCCGCGCCGCGCGCCGCGATCTCCTCGGCCGACAGATACGGATCATAGGCCAGCGCCGTCATGCCCAGCAGGCCGCGGCACAGCTCGGCCACCCTTCGGCCGACATTGCCGAGCCCGACGATGCCGACTACGCGGCCCTGCACCTCGTTGCCGATCAGATCGTTGCGGTTGACGTTGGGCTCGCGCCGCAGGCGGCGGTCGGACTGGATGATGCGCTTCGACAGGGTGAGCATCATTCCCAGCGTGTGCTCGGCGACCGAGTGCGCATTGCCGCCGGACTGGTTGACGACCAGCACGCCGGCCGCCGTGCAGGCCTCGACATCGACCGGATCATAGCCCGCGCCGTTGCTCGAGACGATCAGGAGGCCCGGCGCACGTCGCAGGAGATCCGCGTCGACATGGAAGCGCGGCGCCAACTCGTCGCGGGCCGCACCGATCTGGTAGGCATGGGCCGCCGCGAGGACCTGTGCCGTGTCGGCCTCGGCGCTGTCATTCTCCAGCCGGTCGAGCCGGACGTCGGGACGCGCGGCCAGCAGCTCGCTGAAGATCGGATGGGCGAGATATTTGACATAGAACACGCGCTTGGAATTCGCGGCCATGAACAGGCGACCTCCTGGTTTCTTGCTTGTTGTCGGACACGAAAGGCAGATGCCTGACCGGCCGGCATGTTGACAATCGATCCGGCGGCGTCAAGCTCGGCCCCTACGCCGCCAGACCAAGAGCGGGAGGAACCATGCCCACTGACGCCGATGCGGCGCGATCCCCCTCCGCGCCGAGCTGGCCCGACATCATCCTGCGCACCTTCAAGCGCAACGAGATCACGCTCGCCCCCTACGTTCCCGACCGCGTGCTGACGCCGCTGATCCAAGGCCTCCACGACGACCCGTTCTTCACCACCTTCGCCACCGCGCGCGAGGAGGAAGCGGTCGGTATCCTCGCCGGCGCCTGGATGGGCGGGCGGCGCGGCGCGCTGCTGATGCAGACCTCCGGCTTCGCGACCCTAGCGAATGCGCTCGCCTCGCTGGTCGTGCCCTGCCAGATCCCGCTGATCATGATCGTCTCCGAGCGCGGCACGCTCGGCGAGTTCAATCTCGGCCAGTCGCTGGTGTGCCGGACGATGCGGCCGGTGCTCGATGCCTTGGCGATGGAGCACCACACCATGACCCGGCTCGACGAGCTCGAATTCACCGTCGACCGCTCGATCAAGCAGGCGGTGGCGACGCAGGCGCCGGTGGCGCTGATCCTGTCACCCCTGCTCACCGGCGGAAAGGTGTTCGCATGAGTGCGGCCATTCCCAACACCAAGGTCATGAACCGTCATGATCTCACCTGCCGGCTGGTCGCCAAGCTGACGCGCGAGGAGGCCGTGATCGGCGGCATCGGCAACACCAATTTCGACCTCTGGGCTTCGGGCCCGCGGCCGCAGAATTTCTACATGCTCGGCAGCATGGGGCTGGCCTGCCCGATCGCGCTCGGCGTTGCGCTGGCGCAGCCGCAACGCCGCGTGTTCGCGCTCGAAGGCGACGGCTCGCTGCTGATGCAGCTGGGCTGCCTGACCACGATTGCGACGCTGGCGCCCGACAATCTGGCCATCATCGTCATGGACAATGGCATGTACCAGATCACCGGCGGCCAGCCGACGCCAGCCCAGCGGGCCGACATCGTGGCCATTGCCGCAGGCTGCGGCATCGCGTCCAGCCATTGGGCCGCCGACGAAGCGGATTTCGAACGGCTGGTCGATGTCGCACGCGACGCGTCCGGCCCGATGTTGATCGCGGCGAAAATCGACGACCGGCCCGGTGTCGGCGCAACGCGCCGCGATCCAGCGCAGATCCGCGAACGTTTCATGCAGGGTCTCGGCGTCCGGCTGCCGATCTGAGGCGTCGCGCGGACGAACCGCATGGTACGATGAGACGGGCTCGACCGATCCCGAAGCCCCGTTAACTACACCGTCGCCTCAAGCGGCTTTGAAGCCGGCCGCTGGCCCGGACCATGCTATGCAGCATGCATGAAGATCGTCATTCGCCTGTCAGCCTGGCTGCTCGCCGCAGCGGTCGCGTTCGCAACGCTCGGACCACCGAAATATCGGCCGCATTCCCATCTCGGGCAGGATGGCGAGCACGCCCTTGCCTTCATTCTGGTCGGGCTTGCGTTCGGCCTTGCCTATCGCGGCCACCGGCTGCTGACGGCCGCGATCGCAGTCATCCTGATCGGAGCCCTCGAGCTCGCCCAATTCGTGGCGCCCGGACGGCACGCGCGTCTGGAGGATTTCATCGTCGACGCTGCGGCGGCCTGCGCAGGCTTTGGTCTCGCTGCGGCCATCGACTGGCTCATCCGGCAGCTCCGCCCGCAGGCGGCGTGACAAGAGGCCCCGCCGCGACGGCGGCGAGGCCCCTCATCGTCACAGTGTCAGATCACTCGATGATCTTGATGACGCGGCGGGTGCGCGGATCGACGATCACGCGGCGATCGTTCACCACGGCATAGCGATACTCGGTGTAGCGCGGCACCGGCCGCAGCTCGACCGTATCCGGCAGCGGCTCGCCGACCACAACGCGCTCACGCACCACGACGGACGGATAACGCTCGGCGTCGATCGAGTTGATCACCGCATTCGGGATCTCCAGGCCAGCGCCGACGGCCGCACCGACGGTACCGCCAACCATGGCGCCAACCGGACCGGCAACAGCACCACCAGCGGCCGCGCCATTGGCGGCGCCTTCGACGGTGGTGGACTGGGCGAAGGCAGCGGTCGACGCCAGCAGCGAGCCGGCGATCAGCGAAACGGCAAGACGGGTCCTCATCATTCTCTCCTCCAGTGTGTTCAAGGTGCCCGCTCAACACCGGGAGATCGCCTGTGGTTCCGGTTCCAGATGGCTGAAACTTCATCATGTCAGCAGGAACGAAATGGCGCGAAGGCAGCAGAGACAGAGGCCGGCGCTCTGCGCCCAAGGCGGAGAGATGGCTCACTACTATCCACGCTTCAAACAGCGCACGCGCGTTCGCCCTCTCGCGGCGGATCACGCCCGAGTCCTGCGATCGATGGGGCCCTTCGATGAATCGAGAGGGCGCAGGGAATGCCGGGTGCTGGCCGCAACCCATGGCCCGCCTGCGAACAAGAATGCAGGCGGCAGGTACCACAGGTTCAGCCGGTCATCCGGCATTCCCTGCGCGGCGGTCTTAACGCTTCTTTCGCGCTCTCCCCGGGGACCGGCTGATTGACCCCGTCGTTCGCGTGAGAGCGAAAGCTCTCGACGCGACCTTGACCTCGGCATCGGGAGGCCAGGACCACGCGACTTCGCGTCCGTGACGTGTCGTTCGTCCGCATGCGCAAGCACATGCTGCGACACCCCACGGCCACCGCATCCCCGCCTCACGTGTCGTGACGATCGCGCGCAACGTCCCTCTCATCGAGGCGGGATGCGTGCATCATGCACGATTTCCGAAAAAAAGAAAGACATTTTTTGCAGCCCCGTCGTCAAGACTGCATCGGCCTGATCGCACTTACGAAATTCAAGCCGCCCTGAGCGACGTACTAACGCTGCCTGCGGCGGGATTGGTCGCGTCGCGCAAAACGCCAGGACTGCTTTGCCCGACGGGCAAGCGGCCCCTGCTGCGCGGACGTCGGGGCGGATGGAGGCAAAGGAGATGCTCACCATCATGACACCAATCGGGACGACAATCGCGCCCCTCAATCGATGAGGCCCCGCCCCTCGACCATCGCCCGCGCAACGCCCTCCTTCATGTTCTTCACCGCATCCGGCGCGTGCCCGTGCCAACCGACGACCTCGGCAAGAACGCGCAGCGGCGCGCGCGATCGAAACGAGCGCGTCGGATTCCCCGGGAACTTCTTGTCGGTCAGGTTCGGATCATCGACGATCGGCCCGGTCGGCTCCACGACGTAGATCCTTTCACGTCCATCACCTGCGGCAAGCTCCGCGCCCCAGATCGCCGCATCCAGTGTCGCCGTGAAGTAGACCCAGGACAGCGGCTCCGCCTCGGTGAAGTTGGAGGGATAGCCAACGGCAATCAGATCACCGGGCCTCAAATCGGCGCGCGTGCCGTGAAAGAAGGATTGAGCAAAAACGGTCGCAACATGTGACATCAATGACCTCGAATAGAATCCTTTCGGGGCGAGCCCGGCCCTTATCATGGATGCGGACAGGCCCATGTCTGAGATCGCCGGGGCGCTTCGTCGTCTAGCTAGTCCACCAGCGCCGCGTGGCGTGGCACGCCTCCAAGGCGCGCCGATAGCCGGCACGGGCTCGCAACCGGGTCATGTACGCCTGCACCGCCCCGTCGAACGCGACGCCGACGTTCTTCCGGGCCATTTCGAGCGCGTAGCCGACGGAAATGTCCGCCGCGGTGAATGCATCGCCGGCCATGTAGGGTCCGCGCTCCAGCTGTCGCGTCACCAGGGTCATTCGGGTAGTGAACACGCCCATCGCCTGACGCGCGCTCCAATTGTCGCGCTCGCTCTCCGGCGCGAGATGCCGGGCGCCCGACACGAAATAAAGCGAGGCGGCGAGGCCGGCCTCGCCGAGGTGAAGAAACTGCTGATAGGCTGGAAACGCCGCATCCTGAGCTGCCGGCGCCAGCGCCGTCGGCCCATACCGCGCCAGGATGTACTCCATGATGGCGACCGACTCGACCATCGTGACATCGCCGTCCTGCATCGCCGGGATGAACCCGGCCGGATTGATCGCGAGGAACTCAGCGTCGTTGTCGACCCCGGCCAGGAGATCCACATCCCGGAGCCGGTACGGCAGCTCCATCTCCTCCAGCAGCCAGACGACCCGAAAGCCTCTGCCCTCTCCGAAGATTGTGATCATCGCGCAGGTTCCTCAGCTGTCCACCCGAGGACGATTCACCACTGGTCGTCCCGACACGCGGGTGCCGAAAAAATAGCATTGGGCAAACACGGTCGCGACAGATGACATCGGGGACCTCGGACGACCTTTGGCCTGCGGAATCTGTCGGAGTGCGGTCAACCTATGTGGCGAGACGAAACGTCATCCCTAGCCGCGCCGGCCAGGCGCCATTCCGCGAGTGACCGAACTCGGGCAACGTATGACGCCTTCATGGATGATGAGACCAACTGATTAGACGCATCCGAACGACAGACTTCACATACGCGCCGCGTCGCGGTCGGAATCTCGCTATTCGAGCGGTAGACATCCTGCTATGGTGCTTCTCCTGATTGTGCTCAACCGAGAGGAGATGACCATGAAAGTCTTGTTCGTCTTGGCTCTGACTCTGGTGGCGGCTGCGGTCGCGCCCGCCAATGCCGAGGACCGGCGTGCGCTGCACGCTGGGCCCGCTCAAAGCCCGGCTACAGGCACTGGCTGCACCGGCGGCGTGTGGCCCGCCTTTGCGGCTTGCAAGAACGTGTACCAGTTCAAGGATTATGCCGATTGCCATTCGGCCTCGATCAAGATGGGTTGGCGGACCAATGACATCTGGTGGTACTGCTCGAGCCTCGGCTTCAAAACCTGACCTCGCGTGAAGATTTGCACCACGGCCGGTGCTCTGCTGACGACTACGACCTTCTGAACGGCACGACCGATATCGTCAGGAATCGACGTATCGGTGCGGATGCTTGGCGCCATTGAGATCGCCGCCGCTGGGCAGCCCCGCGCCAGCGGCGGCATCTCGCTGGCAACACCCTCGCCGAAAGGCGGCGCTACACTCAGCACACGGCAAAGAGCGACGGATCTGGCGCAGCCTGGCTGGGGCCGGTCGGCCAACTGACGCGCTCAGCTCGCTGGCATCTTCGCGCGGCCGTCGTCCACCCCAGCCCATTCATGATGACATGATGAACTCATCCGATCGCAGGCGGTGAGCCCGGCCGTGCTTGCCCGTGGACGCTCCGAGAAGAATGCGGTAGGGCCCCCCATCCATCGCGTGTGGCGATGGAGTTGGACGCGGGGGACAGATGAGGTTGTTGAGGGGGATCCTGGTCGCGGCGCTCGTGCTGGGGAGCACAGGGAAGAGCCATGCAGCCGTACGCATTGTTTTCGATCCGGGCGGACGGATCGGCAACTATGTCGACAGATTCGAGCTTCTGCGCAATTTTGGCGCGTCCGTCATCATTGACGGGATCTGCGCCGGCGCCTGCACGCTCGTTCTGTCCTACATTCCTCACGACAACATCTGTGTGACCCCAAGAGCCGCCTTCGGCTTCAAGGTCGCGGACAATCCTGGGCCGGATGGAAAGCCTATTCCCAACCCTGAAGCAACACAGATGCTCTATGACCGCTACCCAGCCGCGGTGAAGAAATGGATCACGCGCCATGGCGGCATGACCTCGCGCATGATCTTCCTTCGCGGCGCGCAGCTCCAAGCGCTGTACCGGCCCTGCGCGAGCGATGGCCAGGGTGCGCGCAGCGAACAGCGGTAGAAGGCGCTAGATGCTGTGCGTTGCGAGGCCTATATAGATCTCGCGTGTGGCTGCCCCTCACCCCGACCCTCTGCCCGTGAAGAACGGGGAGAGGGAGCGCTCCCTGCTCTGTGGAGAAGGCTGGCTAGCCGTCTGCGTAGCGAGGCTGGCAGCCGCGTTGCCTTGCCGGCGACATCCGGGCCGAACTACACGTGCAAAGCTCAGTTCGTGGAAACGGGAGCGCGCTCCGTCAGCCAGCCGAGTCCCGCTTCCGTCGTCGTCTGAGGCTTGTACTCGCAGCCGATCCACCCGCCATAGCCGATGGCGTCGAGGTGGCGGAACAGGAAGGGGTAGTTGATCTCGCCCGTCCCAGGCTCGTGGCGGCCGGGGTTGTCGGCGAGCTGGATGTGGCCGATGCGGGCGAGATGCTTCTGCATGGTGCGCGCGAGGTCGCCCTCCATGATCTGCATGTGGTAGACGTCGTATTGGACGAACAAATTGTCGGACTCGACCTCGGAGATCAGCTGCAGCGCCTGGGCAGTGCGGTTGAGATAGAAGCCGGGAATGTCGAGCGTGTTGATCGGCTCGATCAGGAGCTTGATGCCCTGCGCCTTCAGCGCGGTCGCGGCGAAGCGGAGGTTGCGCACCAGCGTCTGATTGAGCTCGCGCGGATCGGCGCCATCAGGCGCTGACCCGACGAGGCAGTTGAGCTGGCGGCAGTCGAGTGCCTTTGCATACTCGATCGCGCGACGAACGCCGTCGCGGAAGTCATCGACACGGTCCGGCAGGATGGCGATGCCTCGTTCACCCGCGGCCCAGTTGCCGGCCGGCAGATTGTGCAGCACCTGGGTCAGGCCGTGGCGGGCGAGTTGCTCGCGCAGCTCGGCCTTGTCGAAGTCGTAGGGGAATAGATATTCGACACCGCTGAAGCCGGCCGCCTTGGCGGCGGCGAAGCGCTCCATGAACGGCAGCTCGTTGAAAAGCATGGTGAGATTGGCGGCGAAGCGCGGCATGGTCTGGTCCTCGGATGAGAGCGGCGGATGCGATCAGGCCGGCTGCAGCGTGCGCGCCGGCTCGACCGGCGTGTCGTCGACCGGCAGGTCGAGCACCTCCTCGAACTCCACGACGTTATCGATCTCCGTGCCCATCGCGATGTTGGTGACGCGTTCGAGCACGAACTCCACGACGACCGGCACCTGATACTCCGCCATCCATTCGCGCGCGGTCGCAAACGCTGCCTGCGCCTGGCGCGGATCGGTGACGCGGATGGCCTTGCAGCCGAGTCCCTGCGCGACTGCGACGTGGTCGACGCCGTAGCCGCCGACCTCCGGCGCGTTGATGTTCTCGAACGAGAGCTGCACCTGGTAGTCCATCGAGAAGCCACGCTGCGCCTGGCGGATCAGGCCGAGATAGGCGTTGTTCACGACGACATGGATGTAGGGCAGATTGAACTGGGCGCCGACGGCGAGCTCCTCGATCAGGAACTGAAAGTCGTAGTCGCCGGAGAGCGCGACGATCTCACGCTTGGGATCGGCGGCGCGGACGCCGAGCGCGGCCGGCAGGGTCCAGCCGAGCGGGCCCGCCTGCCCCGCATTGATCCAGTGGCGCGGATGATTGACGCTGAGGAACTGCGCGCCGCCGATCTGCGACAGGCCGATGACGCTGACATAGCAGGTGTCGCGGCCGAACGCCTTGTTCATCTCGTGATAGACGCGCTGCGGCTTGATCGGCACCTGGTCGAAATCGCTGCGACGGAGCATCGTGCGCTTGCGATTCCCGCACGCCGCGGGCCATGCCTGCCGCTCGCGCAGTTTCCCCGCCTTGCGCCATTCGCGCGCCACGGTGATGAACATCTCGAGCGCAGCCTTGGCATCGGAGACGATGCCGAGATCGGGATTGAACACGCGGCCGATCTGGGTCGGCTCGATATCGACATGCACGAAGGTCCGGCCCTTGGTGTAGGTCTCCAATGAACCTGTGTGGCGGTTGGCCCAGCGGTTGCCGATGCCGAGCACGAAATCGGACTCAAGAAAGTTCGCGTTGCCATAGCGGTGGCTGGTCTGCAGGCCGACCATGCCGGCCATCAGCACATGATCATCGGGAATGGCGCCCCACCCCATCAGGGTCGGGACAACAGGCACGTTGACGATCTCGGCGAAGGTGACGAGGAGATCGCTGGCATCGGCGTTGATGACGCCGCCGCCGGCGACGATCAGCGGCCGCTCCGCGGCGTTGAGCATCTCCAGCGCCTTCTCGACCTGCTTGCGGGTCGCGGCGGGCTTGTAGACCGGCAGCGGCGCGTAGGTCTCGTCGTCGAACTCGATCTCGGCGAGTTGCACGTCGAGCGGCAAATCGATCAGCACCGGGCCCGGGCGGCCCGAGCGCATGATGTGGAAGGCCTGGCTGAACACGCGCGGCACGAGACCGGGCTCGCGCACCGTCACCGCCCACTTCGTCACGGGCTTTGCGATCTGCTCGATGTCGACGGCCTGGAAATCCTCCTTGTAGAGCCGCGCGCGCGGCGCCTGGCCGGTGATGCAAAGGATCGGAATGGAGTCAGCGATCGCCGAATACAGCCCGGTGATCATGTCGGTGCCGGCCGGCCCCGACGTGCCGATGCACACGCCGATATTGCCGGCCTTGGCGCGGGTATAGCCTTCGGCCATGTGCGAGGCGCCCTCGACGTGGCGGGCGAGAATGTGGCGGATCGAGCCGCGCCGTTGCAGCGCGGAATACAGCGGATTGATCGCAGCACCGGGAACGCCGAAGGCGCAAGCGACGCCCTCCTTCTCCAAGATCCGCACCGCAGCATCGATTGCCCGCATCTTCGCCATCTCGCGCCTCCCGTTATTTGATGCGCGAGGATCGCTGCTGACGGCAATGATCTCAATTCAGTCGTCGATTTTTCCCACGATGCGGCATGCTCGGCAAAAGGTCGGGCGCTTCAGTTAGTTAGGACGGAGACACGCTGACATGTCCTAACAACGTGCTATTCGAACAGCGGCGCGAGCTCCATCTGCGGCACCAGCACGAGGCCCTTGTCGGTGATACGAATTTCCGGAATGACCGATAGAGGAATCAAATTGAAGCCCATGTAGGGAATGGTGCAGCCGGCTTCGGCCCATTCCTGTTTCAGCAGCTTCACCTCATCAGCGACTTCGGTGATGCGCTTGTCCGACAGGAGTCCCGCAATCGGTAGCGGAACCATCGCACGCACTTGGCCGTCGGCAACGACGCAGACACCGCCCTGCTGCGCGCCGATCGCGGCCACCGCGACCTGCATGTCGGCTTCGTTAGTGCCGGCGACGATGATGTTGTGGCTGTCATGGCCGACGCTGGAGGCGACGGCGCCGCGCTTCAGGCCGAAATCCTTCAACAGCCCGTGCGCGACATTGCCGGCCGACTTGCCGTGACGCTCGATCACGGCGACGAAGCAAAGGCCGTGGCGCGCGAACAGCGTCTCCCAATCATTGGCCGGCTCGATCGCGACCTTCTCATGGATCAGCGTGATGCCCGGCAGCGCGGTCTTGATCGCGTTGACCGTGCAGGCCTTGGTCGGCAGCTCCGGCGTGAGCGTCATCTTGGCCGGCAGCTTCACCGTGGCGTAGGCCGCTTTCGGGTACTGATAACGTTGCGACAGCGCCTGATCGAGCTGCGCGGTGATCTTGCCCTTCTCGACGACGAGTTCGCCGCCATACCAGGTCGATTGCGGCTTGAGGCCATCATCGAGCAGCACCAGGTCGGCGCGGCGGCCGCCGCCGAGACCGCCGATCTCGCCGTCCATCGCAAAGCGCGTCGCGCCGTGCAGCGAGCCCATCGACCACGCCTGCTCCGGTGACATTCCGGCCTTCACGGCTTCGCGCACCACCCAGTCCAGGCCGAACAGCATGAGGTCGTCGGCGTCGCGGTCGTCGGTGCAGACGGCGGTGCGCTTGTGCGAGGCGCCGAGCTCGGTGATGGTGCGGATCGCCTGCGGCAGGCTGTGCCACGGCGTCGTGGGCGGCCCGCCGCGCAGGAAGATCCAGACGCCGGCATCGAGCAGGTCGTCGGCGATGTCGCGATCGATCGCCTCATGCGTATCGGTCACGCCGCTCGCGGCATACGCCGCGACGAACTCGCGGCCATAGACATGGCCGGACACCGGCCGCCCGCGCTGCAGGGCGGCGGCAAGGATCGCATGGCTGCGCTCGTCGCCCATGCAGACCGGGACGAAATCCATCTTCTCGCCGAGCGCCATCGCCTCCGGCCAGCGGTCGAACAGGCCGGCGATCTTGTCCGGCGTGAGGTCGCCGCCGGCGGTCTCCAGCGCCGCCGACGTCGCCGGCACCGTCGAGGGCACGGTGAGAAAGATCGACAGCGGCGCCTGGCGCGCGTCCTCGAGCATGGCCTCGACGCCCGCGACGTCCATGACGTTGCCAATCTCGTGGCTGTCGCAGAAGATCGTCGTGGTGCCGTTGAGCAGCGCCGCCTCCGCATAGGCACAGGCCGTCACCATCGAGGATTCGATGTGGATGTGCGGATCGACGAGGCCGGGAGCGATGATGCCGTCGGCGGCGTCGTAGATCGCAAAGCCTGAGGGAAGCGCCTTGTGCGCCCCGGCCGGCTTCACGGCAGCGACGCGCCCGCCGGTGATCCAGAGCTCGCGGTTCGGGTGAATGCGTTCCGAGTAGGTCGAGAGCACGCGCGCGCCGGTGATGACGAGATCGGGCGCGGCGCGGCCCGAGGCGACATGGGCCAACTGCCGCGTCATCGTGTGCAGAGGGGCGACCGAGAAGCGGGTGGGTTTGGTCATGGCAAGCTCCCTGGACGGTTGCGGTGATCCGTCGCCGATCGTTGCGCGCGAGCGGGGTGTCGGCAAGCCCAAATACCGCTAGGCGCCTGCTCACCCCTTGAGCAAGGTGAACGACCAGCTGCGACTTTTTCATCGCACCTATCGAACGAGATCTGTAGCGGCAACTACGTTTCGTGATTGTGCTTCCGCCAGGGTTGTCGCCGATCCATCCGATCGGCCCAATCGCCTTTTGAGAGATCCGGCAGATCGTTCAGCGTTGGATCCCGAGTCAAAAGGTGCCCAAGGCCCACTACGTGAACCTCAGTCGGATCAAGGAAATTATGATCATCTCCGGAGCACGTTATCAGGATATCACCATCACCGTCATAATGGACGTAATCCATACCCCGCGAGATGTCGAACACGTGCTGACAAACGTATATCGATCGATTCGAGGGTTGATCTGACAATCTCAATCCCGGCCTCGTTTCTGCCATTTCAGAGTTTACGCATCCAAGCATCCGGTGACACTTAGATTGTCCGTTCTCCTATGGCGGCAGTCAATCGGGCTGACATCTGGCAGGTGTGTCCACTGACACCGCGCCCCCCAGCGCCGCCGTCAGTTCCGCAGCGATATCCCGCACCATTCCGCCGACCACCGGCACCCGATCCTCCGTCAGCCGGCTCGCGAGGCCCGAGATCGAGATCGCTGCCAGGGGCTCGCGGCAGGAATCGTGGACGACGGCGGCGATGCAGCGCAGGCCGAGCCTCGCCTCCTCGTCGTCGACGGCGTAGCCCTGGCGTCGGATGGTCTCCAATTCGCGAAACAGGTCGCTGGCGCGGATGATGGACTTCTCGGTCAGGCGCGGCATGCCCTGGCGGTGGATGATGCCGTTGACGTCGTCGTCGGAATAGGTCGCGAGCACCGCCTTGCCCATGCCGGAGGCGACCATCGCGAGGCGGCCGCCGACCTTGGTCAGCGAGCGCATGATCTCGCGGCTGTCCAGCCGCAGCAGCACCATCAAGGATTCATCGTCGACGACGGCGAGGTTGGCGGTCTCGCGCGACTGATCACGCAGCCGTCGCAGATAGGGGATGGCGAGCGCGACGAAGTTGCGCCGGCGGGTGAAGGTGGCGCCGACGGCAAAGCTCTGCGCGCCGACGTGCCATTTGGATTCCATGCGGTCGAACTGGACGAAGCGGCGCTTCTCCAGGGTCGTCAGCAGGCGGTGGACGGTGGAGGTGGAGAGCCCGGCACGGACCGCGAGATCGCTGAGGCGATAGCCTTCGTCGTCCTCGGCGAGAATTTCCAGGATCTGCAAAGCGCGGCCGACGGATTGGACGCCGCCGTCGCGGGGCTCGGCCGCGGCATCTGCGCGTGGCTCGATCGTCTTGCGACGGATCACGTGGCGCCTCTCTGCGCCGCCCTCTCCGGGACGGCGTCGTTGCAGGACGGACGGATCTTGCTTCGTCACGCTACATAAGAAAGAGCCGCTCCGGCCAGGGCCGGAGCGGCATTCGCGTCAGTTCAAATCAGAGCAGGCCCGCGCCGCGCGCCCACTTGTACTTCGCGCCGAGCACCTCGACCGGCAGCTCGGTCGAATAGGCGTAGGCCGGGATGCCGTTCTGGTAGAGATATTCGGCGGCTTCCTCGACCTCGACGTCGCCGGCGAGCGAGGCGACCATGGGCTTCACAAAACCCTTGGCCTCCATCTCCTTCTTCACCTCGACCATGTTGCGCGCGAACACCATCGGCGGGGTGACGATCGTGTGCCAGTAGCCGAGGATCAGCGCGTGGATGCGCTCGTCCGACAGGCCGAGCTTGACCGTGTTCACATAGGTGATCGGCGGCTCGCCACCGGTGATGTCGACCGGGTTGCCGGCGGCACCGAACGGCGGGATGAACTTGCGGAAGGCGGCATCGAGATCCGGCGGCATCGTCATCAGCGACAGGCCGTTGTCGACGACGGCGTCGGACAACAGCACGCCCGAACCGCCGGCGCCGGTGATGATGAGGACGTTCTCGCCCTTCGGCGTCGGCAGCACCGGCACGCCGCGGGCGAATTCGAGCAGCTGGCGCAGCGAGCGGGCGCGGATGACGCCCGACTGCTTCAGCACGTCCTCATAGATCTTGTCGTTGCCGGCGAGCGCACCGGTGTGCGACGAGGCGGCCTTCGCGCCGGCCGAGGTGCGGCCAGCCTTGAGCACGATGACCGGCTTCTTCTTGGAGACGCGCTTGGCGGCTTCGGCGAAGGCGCGGCCGTCCTTGAGGTCTTCGCAGTGCTGCGCGATCAGGTTGGTGTTGGGGTCCTGCTCGAAGAAGGCGAGCAGATCGTCCTCGTCGATGTCGGACTTGTTGCCGAGGCCGACGATCGCCGACACGCCCATCTTGGCCGAGCGCGAGAAGCCGATGATCGCCATGCCGATGCCGCCCGACTGCGACGACAGCGCCGCGTGGCCCTTGACGTCATAGGCGGTGCAGAAGGTCGCGCAGAGATTGGCCGGCGTGTAGTAGAAGCCGTAGATGTTCGGCCCCATCAGGCGGACATTGTACTTCTTGCCGATCTCGACGATCTCGGCCTGCAGCTCCGGCTCGTTGGCTTCGGCGAAGCCCGAGGGGATCAGCACCGCGCCGGGGATCTGCTTCTCGCCGCATTCGGTCAGCGCGCCGGCGACGAACTTGGCGGGGATCGCGAACACCGCGGTGTCGATCACGCCGGGGACATCCTTGACGCTCTTATAGGCCTTGTAGCCGAGGATCTCGGAGGCCTTGGGGTGGATCGGGTAGATCTGGCCCTTGTAGCCGCCATTGATCAGGTTCTTCATCACGGAGTTGCCGATCTTGCCGTCCTCGGCGGAGGCGCCGATCACGGCGACCGCCTGGGGCTTCATGATGCGGTTCATCGCGGTGACGATTTCCTCGTTCGAGCGCGGCGCCGGACGGGGCTTGTAGTCGAAATCGACGACGATGCGGACGTCCGCTGCGATCGCGCCGTTCTTGGTGGCGAACACCGGGTTCAGGTCGAGCTCGACGATTTCAGGGAAATCGCTGACCAGCTTCGAGACCTTGACGATGACGTCCGACAGCGCCTCGCGGCTGACGGCATCGCCGCCGCGCACGCCCTTCAACATTTCATGGGCCTGGATGCCGTCCAGCATCGACAGGGCATCTTCCTTGGTGGCGGGGGCGAGACGGAAGGTCACGTCCTTCAGCACCTCGACCAGAACGCCGCCGAGGCCGAAGGCCACCAGCTTGCCGAACGAGCCGTCGGTGATGGAGCCGACGATCACCTCGGTACCGCCGGTCAGCATCTGCTGCACCTGGATGCCCTCGATCTTGGCGTCGGCCTTGTACTTCTTCGCATTCGCGAGAATCGTCTCGTACGCCTTCTGCGCGTCGTCAGCAGTCTTCACGCCGACGATGACGCCGCCCGCTTCCGTCTTGTGCAGAATGTCCGGCGAGACGATCTTCATGACAACGGGAAAACCCATGTCGCCGGCGAGCTTCGCCGCCTCGGCCGCCGACTTCGCCAATCCCTCTTTCGGCACCGGAATCCCGTAGGCGTCGCAGACGATCTTGCCTTCGGGCGCGGTCAGGGCGGTGCGTTTGTCCGCCTTCACACGATCGAGCACGTCTCGGATCGTGGCCTTGGCGTTCGGGATGGCGTCAGACATCGGGGCTTCCTCCTGGGGGATTGCTCGTGGTTTATGGCATTTGGTATGCCAGAAGCAAACTTTGTCAAGCGCATCGAAGATGTGGAAACGCGGAAAAATCGCTCGCCTTGACAGTCTGGCATCTGGCATGCCAAAAATATTGGACGCAAAATGCTGTACACAGTGATCTCCCAAGGAGAGGAGATCGGTCTTGTCTACAGAGAAAACGAACAAGGCATTGCCCATCATGGCCGAGGCCGACATCGCGATCGCTCGCATCGCCCCGGAGACGAGCTTCAAGAATAAGGCCTATGAGGCCTTGAAAGAAGCCATTCTGAAGATGGACATCTACGCCTCGCCCGAGCCCGTGATGCTCGACGAGCGCGCGCTTTCCGAACGCCTCGGTGTCAGCCGCACGCCGATCCGCGAAGCGATCGCGATGCTCGAGCAGGACGGCTTCGTGAAGACCGTGCCGCGCCGTGGCATCGTCGTGGTGCGCCGGACGAAGAGCGAGATCGTCGACATGATCCGCGCCTGGGCGGCGCTGGAGAGCATGGCCGCGCGCCTCATCACCACGATCGCGCGCAAGAAGGACATCACGGCGCTGCGCGACTACTTCAAGGATTTCGGCAAGGACCGGCCGCCGCAGGAGCACATCGAGGAATATTCCAAGGCGAACATCGCGTTTCATCAGGCGCTGATCTCGCTGTCGGAGTCGCCGGTGCTGGTCGACATGACCAACGACATTCTGCTCCATGTGCGCGGCTATCGCCAGCTCACGATCGGCCGCACCGATCGTATCGCGGCGTCCCTGCCCGAGCACCTCGCGATTATCGAGGCGCTGGAGGAACGCAACACCGAGCTCGCCGAAAAGCGCGCCCGTGATCACACGCTGGGTCTCGCGACTTACGTCGAGACGCACGGCCAGGAACTATTCAGCTAACCGTTCAAACAGAAGACGCGGAATGCGCCTTCATACACGACCAGGGAGAGAGGCGCATGCCGCAGACAGCCATGAAGACCGAGGCGGAGACCCACGAGGAACTGACGGACGGCTTCCATCTCGTCATCGACGCGATGAAGCTGAACGGGATCGACACGATCTACAACGTTCCGGGGATTCCGATCACCGACCTCGGCCGCATGGCGCAGGCTGAAGGCATCCGCGTGCTCTCCTTCCGCCACGAGCAGAACGCCGGCTACGCCGCCGCGATCGCCGGCTTCCTCACCAAGAAGCCGGGCGTCTGCCTCACCGTGTCGGCGCCGGGCTTCCTCAACGGCCTCACGGCGCTGGCGCACGCGACGACCAACTGCTTCCCGATGATCCTGGTCTCCGGCTCGTCCGAGCGCGAGATCGTCGACCTGCAGCAGGGTGACTATGAGGAGATGGATCAGCTCGCGATCGCCAAGCCGCTGTGCAAGGCGGCGTTCCGCGTGCTGCACGCCCAGGACATCGGCATCGGCTTCGCCCGCGCGATCCGCGCCGCGGTCTCGGGCCGTCCCGGCGGCGTCTATCTCGATCTGCCGGCCAAACTGTTCGGCCAGGTGATGAACGCGCAGGCCGGCACGGCCTCGCTGGTGAAGGTGATCGATCCGGCTCCGGCGCAGATCCCCTCCCCCGACTCGGTCAAGCGCGCGCTCGATGTGCTCAAGAGCGCCAAGCGTCCGCTGATCATCCTCGGCAAGGGCGCGGCTTATGCGCAGGCTGACGAGGCGATCAAGAATTTCGTCGAGAAGAGCGGCGTGCCGTTCCTGCCGATGAGCATGGCCAAGGGCCTGCTGCCCGATCTGCATCCGCAATGCGCAGGTGCGGCGCGCTCGACGGTGCTGAAGGATTCCGACGTCGTCATGCTGATCGGCGCGCGCCTCAACTGGCTGTTGTCGCACGGCAAGGGCAAGAGCTGGGGCGATCAACCGAAGAAGTTCATCCAGGTCGACATCGAGCCGAAGGAGATGGACTCCAACGTCGAGATCGCGGCCCCCGTGGTCGGCGACATCGGATCGGTCGTCACGGCCTTCTCCGAGGCGATGGGCAGCAGCTGGACCAAGGCGCCGGCCGAGTGGCTGAGCGCGGTGCAGAAGAAGCGCGAGGACAACGTCGCCAAGATGGCGCCGCGGCTGATGAACAACAACTCGCCGATGGACTATCACGGCGCGCTCGGCGTGCTCCGCACCATCATCAAGGAGCGTCCCGACGCGATCCTGGTCAACGAGGGCGCCAACACGCTCGACCTCGCCCGCGGCGTGATCGACATGTACCAGCCGCGCAAGCGCTTGGACGTCGGCACCTGGGGCGTGATGGGCATCGGCATGGGCTCGGCGATCGCCGCCGCCGTCGAGACCGGTAAGCCGGTGCTGGCGATCGAGGGCGACTCAGCCTTCGGCTTCTCCGGCATGGAGGTCGAGACCATCTGCCGCTACAATCTGCCGGTCTGCGTCGTCATCTTCAACAATGACGGCATCTATCGCGGCACCGACCAGAATTCGGCAGGGTCAGATCCGGCGACCACCGTGTTCGTCAAGGGCGCGCGCTACGACAAGATGATGGAAGCCTTCGGCGGCGTCGGCGTCAACGCGACGAGCCCCGACGAGCTGAAGCGCGCCGTGAACGAAGCGATGGATTCCGGCAAGCCGACCTTGATCAACGCCGTGATCGATCCCGCCGCGGGTTCGGAGAGCGGCCGTATCGGCAACCTCAATCCGCAGAGCGTGCTGACCAAGAAGAAGTAAGGCCACCCACATCACCTGCCCGCCGATGCGGGATGACCATTCGATACGGAGAGGAACAACATGACCAAGGCGCTCGAGGGCGTTCGCATTCTCGACTTCACCCACGTCCAATCCGGACCGACCTGCACGCAGCTGCTGGCCTGGTTCGGCGCCGACGTGATCAAGGTCGAGCGTCCGGGCGTGGGTGACATCACCCGCGGCCAGCTGCAGGACATTCCGAACGTGGACAGCCTCTATTTCACGATGCTGAACCACAACAAGCGGTCGATCACGCTCGACACCAAGAACCCGAAGGGCAAAGAGGTTCTCACCGAGCTGATCAAGAAGTGCGACGTGCTGGTCGAGAATTTCGGCCCCGGCGTGCTCGATCGCATGGGCTTCCCCTGGGAGAAGATCCAGGCGATCAACCCGAAGATGATCGTCGCCTCGATCAAGGGCTTTGGCCCCGGCCCCTACGAGGACTGCAAGGTCTACGAGAACGTCGCGCAGTGCACCGGCGGCGCCGCCTCGACCACCGGCTTCCGTGACGGCCTGCCGCTGGTCACCGGCGCGCAGATCGGCGATTCCGGCACCGGCCTGCATCTGGCGCTCGGCATCGTCACCGCGCTCTATCAGCGCACCCACACCGGCAAGGGCCAGCGCGTCACGGCCGCGATGCAGGACGGCGTGCTCAACCTCTGCCGCGTCAAGCTGCGCGACCAGCAGCGCCTCGATCACGGTCCGCTCAAGGAATACAGCCAGTTCGGCGAGGGCGTGCCGTTCGGCGACGCCGTGCCGCGCGCCGGCAACGATTCCGGCGGTGGCCAGCCCGGCCGCATCCTGAAGTGCAAGGGCTGGGAAACCGACCCGAACGCCTACATCTACTTCATCACCCAGGCTCCGGTCTGGGAGAAGATCTGCGACGTGATCGGCGAGCCGACCTGGAAGACCGATCCGAACTACGCCAAGCCCGCCGCCCGCCTGCCGCGCCTGAACGAGATCTTCGGCCGCATCGAGCAGTGGACCATGACCAAGACCAAGTTCGAGGCCATGGACATCCTGAACGAGTTCGACATCCCCTGCGGTCCCATTCTCTCGATGAAGGAGATCGCCGAGGACGAGTCGCTGCGCAAGACCGGCACCCTGGTCGAGGTCGACCACCCGACCCGCGGCAAGTATCTCTCGGTCGGCAACCCGATCAAGCTGTCGGACAGCCCGGCCGACGTCACCCGCTCTCCCCTGCTCGGCGAGCACACCGACGAGATCCTCCGCCAGGTGCTGGGGTTCAGCGACCACCAGGTCGCCGAAATCCACGACTCCGGCGCGCTCGATCCGCCGCGGAAGGAAGCGGCGGAGTAAGGCGGGCATTTAGCGCCAGAGAAGACGGGCGCGGCGCAATCGCCGCTGTACCTGTCCCCCATCACCATCAAGCCGCCGGCACCACACCGGCGGCTTTTTAATTCTGATGCATCCGGACTTGTTTCCGACCGCTGGACCGCTGGTCCGTTCAAAGGACGGCGATGCCGCGCAGGATCGGACATGATGAAAGGGATGGTGTGCGTCTCCAACGGCCACAACCGCCCGCGAGGACACCACACACTCTCCCCGCTCGTCATTCCGGGGCACCCGCAGGGCGAGCCCGGAATCCATACGCATTGTCTGAGTTCGTGGCACCAACGGCCGCGCCGGCAGATTGGCTTGGTCGCGTCAGGAGCTATCTGCTCGACCGCACCGGCACCCCGGGGATTCAGTGACAGTGCACAGAGCTCCTCGAACGCGCAGAAGACGGCTATCTTTGTCGAGACCCGGCGCGTCGCGGGTGCTGGTTCGCACTAAGCGGCACGGTGGCGGAGAACGGAGGGGGTTGCGGGTCCGGAACGAGGTTGTTGAAGTCGGCGAGGCAGATCTCGTCCCGCGTCTTTGTCGCCGCGCATATGAGCTTGCCATGAGCCGTATAGATCAATCTTCCCCGTTGATCTCGGCCGGTCCACTCGACTCCGGCAATTTCGCTCGTCGAGCAATGTAAGGGAGCGAGATCGTTCTCCCTGGCGAAGCTCGTGTCAGAGGCGATGAAGCTAATGTCGAGCCCAGCACCCAGATGATCTGGATGTGCGGCGACCGGGTAAAATCTGAGCACGGCACTTCGATTGTCGGTGAAGCGGCCGCCTCCGCCGTATGTCGTGCCCTGGGGCCACAGCCCAAGCGCATGAAGCCAGGGCGTCCGGCTAATCGCGCTCCACGCATCCGTGTAACCGGTTCGCAGATTGCGTCCCTGGTGGATGAACGACAGAAGCAGTTCACCGTCAGGCGACAGATCGCATTTTTCCGGATAGATGCGCCCTTTCAGCCATGCGCCCGGATAGAACTGGTCGGTCTTCGTGTTCCAGCGGATGACATGAAACCAGGCCGACGGCCCCCGACGAAAGATGACAGCCTCATGTGCTTCCCGCGCAAAGATCACAAACAGACGGATCGTGTCCCGTGGCGTGGTGTAGCTCGCGGTGGGTCACCGCGTTCGCCGGCGAGAGCCGGGCTGGTCAGCTGGCGATAGCCTGAAGGCTGACGGTAGGATCATCGCTCATCGGTGCGATGGTTTCCAGTGTCACATAGCGGGCTCGCTGGACGGCCCATTCGTCGTTTTGTTCGAGCAGGATCGCGCCGATGAGGCGGACGATGGCATCCTCATTTGGGAAGATGCCGACCACCTCGGTGCGCCGCTTGATCTCTCCGTTGAGACGCTCGATCGGATTGGTGGAGTGCAACTTGGTCCGGTGCTGGGGCGGGAACGTCATGTAGGCGAGTACGTCGGTCTCGGCCTCGTCGAGGAAGCCGGCCAGCTTGGGCAGCTTGGGGCGGAGCTGATCGGCGACCTTGCGCCACTGCGTTTTTGCGGCATCGGCATCGTCCTGGGCGAACGCGGTGGCGATGAAAGCGGAGACCACGCGGCGCCCGCTCTTTCCGGCATGGGCCAGCGCGTTGCGCATGAAGTGGACGCGGCAGCGCTGCCAGCTGGCGTTGAGCACCTTGGCGACGGTGGCCTTGATGCCCTCGTGGGCGTCGGACACGACGAGCTTGACGCCGCGCAGGCCGCGGCGGGCGAGCTTGCGCAAGAACGCGGTCCAGAACGTCTCGGCTTCGGAGGGGCCGACGTCCATGCCGAGAACCTCGCGCCGGCCGTCGCTGTTGACACCGACTGCGACGATCACCGCCACCGACACGATGCGCCCGTTCTGGCGCACCTTCACGTAGGTGGCGTCGATCCACAGATACGGCCAGTCGCCCTCGATCGGACGGCCGAGGAAGGCCTTCACCTTGTCATCGATCTCACCGCACAGCCGGCTCACTTGGCTCTTCGAGATGCCGGTCATGCCCATGGCCTGCACCAGGTCATCCACCGAGCGGGTTGAAACGCCTTGCACATAGGCTTCCTGGACCACGGCGGTGAGCGCCTTCTCGGCCATCCGGCGCGGCTCTAAGAAGCCCGGGAAATAGGAGCCCTTGCGCAGCTTGGGAATACGCAGTTCGACCGTACCGGCCCGGGTCTCCCAGGTCCGGTCGCGGTAGCCGTTGCGCTGGGCCAGACGCTCGGGGGTCTTCTCGCCGTAGCCTGCTCCGGTCTGGCTTTCGACCTCCAGCTCCATCAGGCGCTGGGCGGCAAAGCCGATCATCTCGCGCAACAAATCCGCATCAGGGGTCTTCTCCACGAGTGTTCGCAGGTTCATCATGTCGTCGGTCATCGGTGGGTCCTCGGTTGCGTTGGCGTGTCGCAACCCGATCCTACCGGAGAACTGCCGATGACCACCGCAAAGCCGCCCGCCCGCTACGGCGCTACGTGACAGCGCGCGTCCGGGCGGCTTTGCTCTACCGAGCTACACCACCACCGGGGACACGACCAACAGACGAGGGGCGATCTTTTTGTCAGCCACGTTGGCACCGAAGGTACAAGCCAAAACATTCATCAGATTAGCGTTGCCTCAAGCAACAGCAAGGTCCGGGTTCAGAATGGCATCAGATCTTTTCCGAACCTTAGCGACGAAATCCCGTACATCATCCCGCGCCGCATGCCGGTCGATTCCGGGAAAGCCGGCCCAGCGGAATGCGAGGCGCAGATAATCGAGGAACGGCAACCGGTGTCGCTCGCCGGAGAACAGCGGGTCGGCACCGAGATATGGCACCAGGATCCAATATGGGGATCCAGTGCTGTCACTGAATTCCCCACCAGACTGGATTGCAAGCGCGCCGGCGATTTTGACGGCTTTACGCCACAGCAGCATCTTGCTTCCTATCGGCGCTACTACGGGCTGGCCTCCTGAGACCTCCCCGGGGTTATGGAAAGCTGTCGTCTGCTCGGCGCCTTTACAAACCGAACGGGATAGCGCCAAATGGCTGAAGCTTTCGAGGTGAATGCGGACGGAGTGCGGATCGTGATCACACGGACAGCACGACACCTGATTTTACGCCTCGTCGTAGCCGCGATGACCCCGACCGTTGGTCACGCCTTCGCGCAGTACGCATTTCCAGCGCCGCTGCCCGGGCAGACCGCCGCCCCTCCGCGGGTCGACAGCGCGCCGGCGGTCGCTGACGGCGCTTCGGATGTCTGCAACGGATTTTTTCCCTTGCGCGCAGAGGCAGAGCGGCGTGGCCGGTTGATCATGGCCGCCGCCGAGCGCCGCGCAACGCCGCAAGACGCCTGTGAACTTATTCGCGGTTTCTCTGAGGCCGAACTCAAAATGATCGAATATGTCGAAGCTCATTCGACCGATTGCAGAATTCCGCCTGACGTCGCGGGCATGCTCAAGGCTGGCCACGAGAAAACCGAGACGTTGCAGACCAGAGTCTGCACGATCGCGCAGTCGAGCAACCCAGGTCTGGGCGACGTGCTAGGGCCACCCAAAAGAGATCCGGCTGGACCAGTTGGCGATTTCTGGATGCTTCGATAGTGCCCCACCAAGCCTGGCGTGGCGCGAGGTATCGAGCGCCGAGTCCACCGAGCGTTGTCAGGCGAGATACTCCACCAGCGTGTGATCCTCGCCCTCGAGCTCGGCGTCGATGATCTCTGCGATCACGCTCCAGTCACCCTTGGCCAAGCCCGCACCGATCTTGGGATAGCCGATGCGGCGTTCGGGAAATTGAAGCTTCACTTCCTTCATGACCGCTCCGACGGCCGCGTAGTCGACGAGAACGCCGGGACCGCGCCAGTGGAATTGCGTATAGCCGTTGACGATCGTGAGGTGCTGGCCGCCACGCAGGACGGTCGCCGCCGAAATGGATCCCAACTTTTCACGGCTGCCCTTCGGCGTCGCCAGATCGGCCGCATAGGCCTCGGGAAAGATGTCCTTGACGCTCTTCGCGATTCCCGCCCCCATCGTGCACTGGCAATTGCAACCGTGCACGATCACATCAAAATGCCCGTCGAGCGCGAGCTTGATGAGGTCGCCCTTGATGATCTTCATCGAGATCAACTCCTCTCCGGCTTGCGTTGATGTCAGAATATGCAAACGTTCAGTGTGCTGGTTCGCTCTTTTCTCCTTTCCCTTACAAGGCAAAACCCGCTTTGATCCAGACGAAAGAACATGATCGTGGACGAAGGCGAACGAACCAAATTTGGCGAGTGGCAGGACAAGCTTCTTGCTGACTTCGCGAAGCTTGCGCCGGGCGAAGACGAACTGCTTGCATCCTTCAAGCAACTGGCAATGGAAACTTATGGCGCGTTGACGCAACACGGCCTTCGATGCATGCCTTGGACGACATGGCCCGAAAGCGCAGCCTTCTTTCGTTGTTCGAGTGACCTGGCTGGCATCGTTCCCGAGACGTGCCTTGAGCGATGGCGCCAATGGGAGCTGGGATACCCTGAGCTTCTCGCGCGTCATCCTCGGCTCGAGCTGCGCAATCTTATGCAAACCATCAGCGAAAGGATGAATGCGTCGAGTTGGCCGTACGGTTACGAATGGGCCATTGAAGCCTGGATTGCTGGGGGCGATCCTGACCGAGCCGCGTTCGGAGACCGCGTCTTGTTCGAGCGCCTCGCCGAGTTGCACACCAGGTTGGGCGGCTGGCTCTACTTGGATGATGATTACAATGTCGTCTTTGAGACCTTCGCCGAATTTCGCCAGACTGGACGCCGCCGCGAGAAGGAGCGCGAGGACCAAATCCGCGTAGACAGGGCACGTTATGAAGCCGCGCTGCACTGGCCAAGGAACCGCGCCTCCAGCGGCAATCGATCAGAATAGCGACCAGCACCCCGACGTCGGGCGCTGTCGCCGCTGCGCATCGAAGTCGACAACGAGTTCGGAGCCGTCGCAAACTGCTCTCTGCTCATCTTCGAGATGACAAGGAGCGCCTTCCGACTCTCCGGCAGTTGAATGGCCTACCTGCCGAAAATCCCGCCCACCACGCGGTGCATCGCGCCGCCGATCGCGCCAATCGGACCTCCGGCATTGCGAGACTGCCGCGTCCGGCCCCCCGCGTGACGGCGGGCTTGGCGGTCGGATCTGCCTGCCTCGGTGGCCGCATTCATCAGCGCCTTGTGCTGGGCGGGGTTGAGGTAGCCGGTCGCGGGGTAGCCGCGCTCCTCCTGCCAACGCGTGATTGCCGCCCGCGTCTGGTCGTCCAACGTGCCGTTGGCCTTGGTGTCGAAGCCGAGCCGGGTCAGGCCGCGCTGCACGGCACGGCGCTTCGCCTTGGTGAGGCCGATCTGATTCTCGGTCTGCTGGTTTGCTTCTTGTGCGGCTACCGGGGGATCGGCGGACTCGGTCGCCTCACGCGGCGAGCTGCTCAGACCGGCGTTCGCGACGTCAGCGCTCGCGACGGCTGTCAGGATGGACATTGCCAGGATCAAGGCGCGCATGGCTCTTCCTTCGCCCTCAAATCTGCCGATAGTTTGTTCCATCCTGAGACGGCCCGACGAAATGAAATGATCGCTTCCCGGCACCGCCCAGCTTTGCCGCAATTAACGGCGTTCCGTCCGCCAGAGTTCCCACCCGTTGCGCGGATTGTGCGATCGCGCCGTACCGGTCACATCCGTTCCGCGTTACCTTTTAATCCTGCGTTGGGCGGCGCTTTCCGTATGACAATGCCGGTTTCGATAAGGAATCCCAATTGTGACATAGGTGCTGCAGCGCAAAAATCTCATATCGCTATGCAATATCCGTTATTGTATCTGGCATCTGGTATACGTAGATTCTCCTCAGTCAGAACGTCATATCGCCACTGAAGGAGACAAACCATGGCCAAGACCGTCGCCCTCCCCCTCGTCAACTCGGTGTCCCTGTTCGGCCGCTTCCTGGCCGCCCTCGATCGCCTGCTCATGGTCAGCGCCCGCGCCGCCAACCGCAACGGCGACCTGCCCTATTTCGGCCTCTGAGCCCGGCGCCTCCCGCGCCCCATCTGTACGACCCAATCAAAAGCCCCGGATCCCGGGGCTTTTTGCTTTTGTGACCGAACCCGATGGCTGCGACAAATTGGCTCCGCAGGCGCACCAGCCCATCTCCTCAATTGCGGTCGGCCGCTTTCTCATACCAAAATCAAATTGGTCGATTGGCAATCGGCAAACTCCTGGAGCGTGCTGTTGCTCGCTGGTGCACCTAACAGGCGTGCGCGCGCCGGGAGAAAGCCGACGAGCGTGACGGCGTCGAAGCTCGGGATGATTGAGGAATGAGACGGATCGCGACCTGGTAAGCGGCTCGGAAGAAGCGGCGAAGGTCCGAGATTGAAGGGGAGAAAGCGTCGATGAAGCGTTTTGTGCGCGGTGCCTTCGCGGCTGGGGTGGCCTTGGCCGCAGGCAGCATTCCGGCTCTCGCGGGCTGGGAGCCGGTCCGGCCGGTCGAGTTCATCGTTCCCGCGGGCACCGGCGGCGGCGCCGACCAGATGGCGCGGACGATCCAGGGCATCGTCACCAAGCACAATCTGATGAAGCAGCCGCTGGTCGTGATCAACAAGTCCGGCGGCGCGGGCGGCGAAGGCTTTCTCGACGTCAAGGGCTCGGCCGGCAACCCGCACAAGATCATCATCACGCTGTCGAACCTGTTCACGACGCCGCTCGCCACCGGCATCCCCTTCAGCTGGAAGGACCTCACACCCGTCGCGATGCTGGCGCTCGACGAGTTCGTGCTGTGGGTGAATGCCGACAAGTCCTACGCGACGGCCAAGGACTATATCGATGCGGTCAAGCAGGCCGGCGGCACCTTGAAGATGGGCGGCACCGGCTCGAAGCAGGAAGATCAGATCATCACGGTCGCCATGGAAAAGGCCACCGGCGCGAAGTTCACCTACATCCCCTACAAAGGCGGCGGCGAAGTCGCGGTGCAGCTCGTCGGCAACCACGTCGATTCCACTGTCAACAACCCGATCGAGGCGGTGGCGCAATGGCGCGGCGGCAAGGTGCGGCCGCTCTGCGTGTTCGACGCCAAGCCGATGGGCTATGACGAGCCGATCACCGACGGAAGGGCCTGGAAGGATATTCCGACCTGCAAGTCGCAGGGGCTCGACATCGAGTACCTGATGCTGCGCGGCATCTTCATGTCGCCGCGCGCCACCAAGGACCAGGTCGAGTATTATGTCGAGCTGTTCAAGAAGGTGCGGGAGACGCCGGACTGGCAGGACTTCATGAAGACCGGCGCTTTCAACACCACCTTCATGACCGGCGCCGACTACGCCAAATGGGTCGAGACGGAGGAGAAGCGGCACGAGACCCTGATGAAGGAAGCCGGCTTCCTGGCGTCCAACTGAGCGGCACGCATGAGCAGTCAGGGACGATCCGCCGGCCCGAGCCATAAGGCGGTCGAGCTCGGAGTCACGCTCGCCATCGCGCTGTTCGGGATCATCGTGATCATCGGCAGCGTGAAGGCGGGAATCAACTGGGGCGCCGAGGGGCCGCGCGCGGGCTTCTTCCCGTTCTATGTCGGCCTGTTCATCGTCGTGTCGAGCGCGATGAATGTTCGCAATGCGCTGCGCGAGGATGACGGCGGACTGTTCGCCGAATGGACGCAGCTGCGGCAGGTCATGAGCGTGGTGGTGCCGACCGCGATCTATGTCGGCGCCCTGCCCTTCACCGGAATCTACCTCGCATCCATGGTCTTCATCGCCTGGTTCATGCGCTGGCTGGGCAAGTATGGCTGGCTCACGGTCGCGGCGGTGGCGATCGGGATGCCGGTCGTCACCTATCTGATCTTCGAGCGCTGGTTCATGGTCCCCTTGCCCAAGGGACCGGTCGAGGAATGGCTCGGGCTCTAACAACAAAAATCATCGGCTAGGGGTTGCAGGACGCGCCGGCATGGAAGAACTCGCCAATCTGTTTCACGGCTTCGCCGTCGCGCTGCAACCCTTCAATATCATGGTGATGATCCTCGGCATCGTGCTCGGGGTGATCATCGGCGTGCTGCCGGGACTCGGCGGCGCCAACGGCGTGGCGATCCTGCTGCCGCTGACCTTCAGCATGCCGCCGACCTCGGCGATCATCATGCTGTCCTGCATCTACTGGGGCGCGCTGTTCGGCGGCGCGATCACGTCCATCTTGTTCAACATCCCCGGCGAGCCATGGTCGGTCGCGACGACATTCGACGGCTACCCGATGGCGCAGCAGGGCAAGGCCGGCGAGGCGTTGACGGCCGCCTTCACATCCTCCTTCGTCGGTGCGCTGTTCGCGGTCGTGATGATCACCCTGGTCGCGCCTCTGGTGGCGAGCTTCGCGCTGCAATTCGGCCCGGCCGAGAAGTTCGCGGTGTACTTCCTCGCCTTCTGCAGCTTCGTCGGCTTGAGCAAGGAACCGCCGTTCAAGACCATCGCGGCAATGATGATCGGTTTTGCGCTGGCCGCCGTCGGCCTCGATTCCATCACCGGACAACTACGGCTGACCTTCGGCATCACCGAGCTGCTCAACGGTTTCGACTTCCTGATCGCCGTGATCGGCCTGTTCGGCATCGGCGAGATCCTGCTGACGATGGAGGAAGGCCTGAGCTTCCGCGGCGGCAACGCGAAGATCAACCTGCGGGTCGTGCTGCACACCTGGAAGGAGATGCCCGCCTACTGGCTGACCTCGCTGCGCTCCTGCCTGATCGGCTGCTGGATGGGCATCACGCCGGCGGGCGCGACGCCGGCCTCGTTCATGAGCTATGGCATCGCCAAGCGCCTCTCCAAGCGCGGCAAGAATTTCGGACATGGCGAGATCGAGGGCGTGGTCGCGCCGGAGACGGCGGCCCATGCCGCGGGCACAGCAGCCTTGCTGCCGATGCTGTCACTCGGCGTCCCCGGCTCGCCGACCGCGGCCGTGCTGCTCGGCGGCCTGCTGATCTGGGGCCTGCAGCCGGGTCCGATGCTGTTCGTCGAACAGAAGGAGTTCGTCTGGGGCCTGATCGCCTCGATGTATCTCGGCAACCTCGCCGGCCTGCTGGTCGTGCTGACTTGCGTCCCCGTGTTCGCGGCGATCCTGCGCATTCCCTTCAGCATCATCGCACCGCTCATCCTCGTGCTCTGTGCGATCGGCGCGTATTCGGTGCATAGCAGCACGTTCGACGTCGTGCTGATGCTGGTGTTCGGGGTGCTCGGCTATTTGTTCAAGAAGTGCGGCTACCCGCTCGCGCCGCTGGTACTCGCCATCGTGCTCGGCGACAAGGCCGAGGAGGCCTTCCGCCAGTCGCTGCTGGGATCCCAGGGATCCCTGGCCGTGTTCTTCTCCAACGGGCTGGTCGGCACCATCATGGCGCTGGGACTGATTGCGCTGTTCTGGTCTCCCCTCAACCAGGGATGGAGCCGGTTGCGCGCGGCGGCCGCTTAAAGCAGACGTTAATCCGATAGTTGATCTACAATTCTCCGCTGCCGCGTCGTATTGTCGCTGCAGCGATTTGCCTTGCTATTGCAGGTGTTTTTCGACCGGCTTCGCAGTGCAAGAGCACCGGCTCCGCGGAAATCAGCTTGTCTATTGGCATATGTTATACCAAACTCCGCTTAGCTGTTAGGACAAAAATAGACAGCCTGGAGGAAGCATGACGGACTTGGCTCACGCGGGGGCGCCCGCATCTGCAAGAGTAAGCGATGCCTATCGCTGGACGCAGCTGGTGGTCGGCGTCTTGGCGATGGTGATGATCGCCAACTACCAATACGGTTGGACCTTCTTCGTCCCTGATATCGCCAAGACGTTCGGCTGGGATCGCGCCTCGATCCAGTGGGCCTTCACCTTGTTCGTGCTGTTCGAGACCTGGCTGGTGCCGGTCGAAGGCTGGTTCGTCGACAAATACGGCCCGCGGATCGTCGTGCTCGTCGGCGGTATCCTCTGCGCCATCGGCTGGATGATCAACGCCTACGCCACCTCGCTCAACGGCTACTACCTCGGCATGATCATCGCGGGCATCGGCGCCGGCGGCGTCTACGGCACCTGCGTCGGCAACGCGCTGAAGTGGTTCCCCGACAAGCGCGGCCTCGCGGCCGGCATCACGGCGGCCGGCTTCGGCGCGGGCTCGGCGCTGACCGTCGCGCCGATCCAGGCCATGATCCGTGACTCCGGCTTCCAGACCACCTTCCTGTATTTCGGTCTCGGCCAGGGCATCATCATCGTCATCCTCGCCTTCTTCCTGTTCGCTCCGAAGGAAGGCCAGGTGCCTGCGGTCGCTCAGAACACGAACCTGGTGCAGAGCCGCCGCAACTACAATCCGACCGAGGTGCTGCGCCAGCCGATCTTCTGGCTGATGTACTTCATGTTCGTCATCGTCGGCGCCGGCGGCCTGATGGTCACCGCGAATCTGAAGCCGATCGCCGGCGACTGGAAGGTCGACAACATCCCGGTGACCTTGATCGGCATGACCATGACGGCCGTGACTTTCGCGGCGACGATCGACCGCGTGCTGAACGGCCTGACGCGTCCGTTCTTCGGCTGGATCTCCGACAATATCGGCCGCGAGAATACGATGTTCATCGCCTTCGGCATGGAAGGCATCGGCATCTGGGCGCTCTACATGCTGGGCCATGATCCGGTGTGGTTCGTGATCCTCTCCGGCTTCGTGTTCTTCGCCTGGGGTGAGATCTACTCGCTGTTCCCGTCGACCTGCACCGACACCTTCGGCACCAAGTTCGCGACCACCAATGCCGGCCTGCTCTACACCGCCAAGGGCACCGCCGCGCTGCTGGTACCGATCGCCAACTACATGCAGCAGTCATCGGGCGATTGGGACCGCGTCTTCATCATCGCGGCCGGCGCGAACATCCTGGCCTCGATCCTCTCGATCGCGGTGCTCAAGCCCTGGCGCAAGGTCGTGGTGGAGAAGTCGATGCTGCAATAGGTGCGGCTTCGCAGCGCAGCAAAAATAAAATAGAACGATTCCACGCAAGCGACGCTCGGCATTTTGCCGAGCGTTTTCTTTTGCTTGGCCGACCAAACCCGCCTCGCTGCAAAGCAGCATGTCGCACCCGGTGTCGCAGGCCATATTGCGGACTGGAATATATTATACCAGGATAGCCTGATGCGCAGATGAGGAGCGCGCTGGTCGCAGCCGCAACCTCCAAGAGAGCGCGCTTTGGGAGGATTCATGGTTTCCAGCACAGAGGCGTCACCGCCCACCCCGCCGCAGTCGAGCGGCTTCCGGTGGGTCCAGCTTGCGATGGGCATCGTCTGCATGGCGATGATCGCCAACCTGCAATATGGCTGGACGCTGTTCGTCGATCCGATCGACGCGAAGTATCACTGGGGCCGCACGGCCATCCAGCTGGCCTTCACCATCTTCGTCGTGACCGAGACCTGGCTGGTGCCGGTCGAAGCCTGGTTCGTCGACAAATATGGTCCGCGCGTCGTGATCATGTTCGGCGGCGTCATGATCGCGCTGGCGTGGGTGCTGAACTCCTATGCCGACTCGCTCACGCTGCTCTATGCTGGCGCGGTCATCGGCGGCATCGGCGCCGGCGCCGTCTACGGCACCTGCGTCGGCAATGCGCTGAAATGGTTTCCCGACCGCCGCGGCCTCGCCGCCGGCGCCACCGCCGCGGGCTTCGGCGCCGGTGCGGCGCTGACCGTCGTGCCGATCGCCAGCATGATCGCCTCGAGCGGCTATCAGAGCGCCTTCTTCACCTTCGGCATCGGCCAGGGCCTGATCGTGTTCGTGCTCGCCATCTTCCTGCGGCCCCCGACCCACGCGGCGCCGGCGCGCAAGAAGCAGCTCAATCTGCCGCAGAGCAAGATCGACTACACGCCGCCGCAGGTGCTGCGCACGCCGATCTTCTGGATCATGTATCTGGTGTTCGTCATGGTGGCCTCCGGCGGCCTGATGACCGCGGCCCAGATCGCGCCGATCGCCCACGACTTCAAGATCGCCAACGAGCCGGTGTCGCTCGCCGGCTTCCAGATGGCGGCGCTGACCTTCGCGATCTCGCTCGACCGCATCTTCGACGGCTTCGGCCGACCGATCTTCGGCTGGATCTCGGATACGATCGGCCGCGAGCACACCATGTTCATCGCCTTCGGCACGGCGGCGGTGATGCTGCTGACGCTGTCGAATTACGGGCAGAACCCGATCGTGTTCGTGCTGGCCACCGCCGTCTATTTCGGCGTGTTCGGCGAGATCTACAGCCTGTTCCCGGCAACCTCCGGCGACACCTTCGGCAGCAAATACGCCGCCACCAACAACGGCATGCTCTACACCGCGAAGGGCACCGCCTCGCTGCTGGTCCCGCTCGCGAGCCTGGTGTCGGCCAAGTATGGCTGGCAGGCCGTGTTCGTGATCGGCGTCGGCTTGAATGCGACGGCCGCCCTGATGGCGCTGTTCGTGATCAAGCCGCTGCGCCGCGCCTTCATCCTCGGCAAGGAGGCGCCGGTCGCCAAGCCGGCGACGCAGGACGTCCGGACGGCGTGACCCCTCCGCTTTCTTCCCGCGACTTCACGAGGCGCACCCGGTGCGCCTCTTTTTTTTGCGCTCCGGAACGTTCGGGCCACGGGGGCAGCGTCACTGACGTGTTTTTTCAGTGACCGGACCGACAAAAACCGGTCCGACCGCATTGACATCTGGCATAACGTATACCAGACTTCGACCATCAACGATTAACCAACGGGAGGGTGCCATGAAGGTCGGAGACATCCTGCGCAACAAGACGGCGCGCGTGATCACGGTGCGAATGAACGAGACCGTCGGCGTCGCGGCGCAGCTGATGCGCGCCAGCAATGTCAGCGCCCTCGTCGTCAAGGACGTCGTCCGCACCGAGGGCAACACCGCCGCGGGCATGTTTACCGAGCGTGACGTGGTGCGCGCGATCGCCGAGCACGGCGCCGCCGGTGTCACCATGAAGGTCTCGCAGCTGATCTCGCCGCAGCGGCTGATCTCCTGCAGCACCGAGGACTCGCTCGAGCACGTCCGCCATCTGATGAACGTGCATCACATCCGCCATCTGCCCGTCATCGTCGACTTCGCGCTGGCCGGCGTCATCAGCATGCGCGATGTCTCCTCGGCGTTCGACGAGGCGGAAGCGTCCGCCGCCGCCTGAGCGGGAGACATGGCGACGGCACCGTTCCGTCGCCGCGGCAGACTTGTCGGAGCAGCGTGCCGCCTGCTAGGCGGTGCGCAACACAGAGCCGCAACGTTCGGGTTGCGGCTCGTTGCACTCCGACAGGATTCCCTGCGATGAAAGCCTATGTCTATGGCGCCCAGGGCGCCGCGATCACCGACATCGCCAAGCCAACGCCGAAGGGCACGCAGGTTCTGATCCGCGTGCGCGCCTGCGGCCTCAATCGCGCCGACCTCGGCATGACCAAGGGCCATGTGCATGGCGCGGCCGGCGGCGTCGGCACCGTGCTCGGCATGGAATGGGCCGGCGAAGTGGCCGAGCTCGGACCTGATGCGAAGGGCGTAAAGATCGGTGACCGGGTGATGGGCTCGGGCGCCGCCGCGTTCGCCGAATACACCCTCGCCGATCATGGCCGGCTGTTCCACACGCCGTCGAACATGAATTTCGACGAGGCCGCGACGCTGCCGATCGCGCTGACCACGATGCACAATGCCGTCGTCACCAACGGCGCGCTGCAGCCGGGACAGGCTGTGCTGGTGCAGGGCGCGAGCTCCGGCGTCGGCCTGATGGCGATGCAGATCGCCAAGCTCAAGGGCGCGTCGCTGGTGATCGGCTCCTCGACCGATGCCATGCGCCGTGGACGACTCAAGGAGTTCGGTGCCGATCTCACGATCGATTCCAGCGATCCCGCCTGGATCGATCAGGTGCTCAAGGCCACGAACGGTGCGGGCGTCGACCTGATCATCGATCAGGTCTCGGGCCAGGTCGCCAACCAGAATCTCGCCGCAACCAAGGTGCTCGGCCGCATCATCAATGTCGGCCGGCTCGGCGGCACGCATGCTGATTTCAATTTCGACCTCCACGCGGCGCGGCGCATCAGCTATGTCGGCGTCACCTTCCGCACCCGCTCGATCGAGGAGATCCGCGCGATCTTCGACGAAGTGAAGGCGGATATCTGGAGCTCCGTGGAAACACGGACGCTGCGCCTGCCGATCGACCGCGTCTTCGCCTTCGATGACATCGGCGCGGCGTTCGCGCATATGGAAGCGAACAAACATCTCGGCAAGATCGTGGTGACCTTGTGAGCGCGAGCTCCTGACATTTAGACGCAATCGAAACAGTGCGCGGCTCATGCACATATGCCGCGCGATCCCGGCTTTCACGGCAAGGCATCGGCTGCTACATCCGCGGCCATGAGCGATGCCGACTCCCCCATCCACTCCGGGAAAACCCGCGTCGCCGCGATCTCGATCGCGGCGAGCGCCAGCATGGCCGCAGCGAAGTTCATCGTCGGCATCCTGATCGGCAGCCTCGCGCTGATCTCCGAGGCGCTGCATAGCGGCGTCGACGTCGTCGCCACGGTCATCACCTGGATGGTCGTTCGGGTATCGGACCGGCCCGCCGATGACGAGCATCATTACGGCCACGGCAAGCTCGAGAGCCTGTCGGCGCTCGGCGTCATCGCCCTGCTCTATGTGCTGGCCGGCGGCGTGCTGGTCGAATCCGTGAGCCGGCTGCGCGAGGCGGCGCCGCCGCCGTCACTGTCGGCGATCCCCTTCGTGGTGCTGCTGCTCGACATCGCCGTCAATTTCTGGCGCGCCCGCGCGCTGCACCGCGCCGCGCATGAGACCCACAGCCAGGCGCTCGCGGCCGACGCGCTGCATTTCGCCTCCGACGTGCTCGGCTCGATCGCGGTCATCGCCGGCCTCGTCCTCACCGCGCTCGGCTTCTGGTGGGGCGATTCCGCCGCAGCCGTCGCGGTGGCCGTCATGATCTCCGTGCTCGGTCTCAGGCTGGCGCGTTCGACCGTCGAGACCCTGCTCGACCGCGCGCCCGACGGCGCCGCCGAGAAGGCCGATGCAGCAATCCGTTCAGTCCCCGGCGTCGTCGACGTCGAGCGTCTCCGCGTGCGGCTCGTCGGCGCCACCCATTTCGTCGACGCCACCGTGCAGGTGCCGCGCACCTATCCCATCGACCGCGTCCACGAGATCAAGCGCGACGCGCAGGCGGCCGTCGATGCCAGCCTGTCCGGCGCCGACGTCACCTTCACGACGGTCCCGGTGGCGCTCAGCAATGAGAGCGTGCGCGAGCGCATCATGGTCATCGCGCGCAACTCCGGGCTCGCGATCCACCACGTCACTGTTCACGATGTCGGCGGCCGGCTGATCGTCGCGATCGACCTCGAGGTCGATGGCGACATGAGCCTGGTCGCGGCGCATGCGATCGCCCATGAGCTGGAGCGCTCGATCCGCGACGAGTTCGGCGCCGACGTCGAGGTCGACACCCATATCGAGCCGCTCGAGCCCGAGCTGCCGTTCGGCATCGACGCGCCCGTCGAGCGCGTCGCTATCATCGCCGACGCCCTGCAGCGCTTCGCCGCCGAGACCGACATGTACGACGTGCACAATGTCCGGGTCCGCAACACCGAGGCCGGCGAGATCGTCAACTTCCATTGCCGCGCGGCGCCGTCGATGAGCGTGCTCAAGGTGCACGACAATGTCGATCACATCGAGCGCGGCCTGCGGCGCGCCTTCCCGACCGTGAAGCGCGTCATCAGCCATGCCGAGCCGCCGCACGGCTGAGGCCCTGGAGTCACGCGGTGTTCTTGCTTCGGACTCATCTCGCCGATTTTTTGTCACCGCAACTCCGCATTGGATAAGATTTATTAGCTTTTGCCAAATCGTTGACTCTCGACAGCCCGACAAATCTGGATTCAAATCAACTTGATTCGGAAGCGGCTGGGGCTCTTTCGAAATTCGGGTAATCCAGGAAGTTTCGGGGGTCTACAGCATGGCGCGTGCGCATGCCGCGAACGCGTGCGTCCAATCTTCTGATTCAATCAAAGGGTTGGCGCAATCGATCGCGAAACCGGCCTATCAAAGGCTGCTGACTGCTGAGCCGGTATTGCGTCGTGCTGTCCCCACTTTGATCATCGCCTTTCTCGTCACCATTTGCCTCGGCGCCTTCGTCCAGGTGCTCGACCACAGCCGGCAGAAGCGCGGCGCGACCAAGCGCGACCTCGCCGCAATCTCGGACCTGCTCGCCGACCGCATCGGTCATCTGGCGATGCGGCCCGACCGCGTCGCCAATATCGAGCATCTGCAGATGCTGCTCCCTGACCTGATCCCGGCCTGGGGCGTCGCGCCCGGCCGCCATGTCATCGTGACCGGCGCCGACCATCGCATCCTCGCCCGGGTCCCGGTGGATGCCGGCCTCGGCGAGAACGATCGCATCCTCGACCTAATCTCGACCGCGCAGCTCCTGGCCACGCCGGGACTGCAGGGCGCCGTCACCGAGATCACCTTGCCGAACGGCCGTCCGGCCTTCGCCGTCTCGCAGCTGATCAAGAGCCTGCCGGGCCGCGTCGTCATCATCCAGGAGAAGATCGAGCCGATCTGGGGCTCGGACGCGGCGCTGTCGATCACGCTGTCGGCGACGACAGGCTTCGTCGTCCTGATCCTCGGCTTCGCCTTCCACTGGCAGTCGACCCGCGCCCGCGAAGGCGACCTGATCAACGACGCCGTGCGCGGCCGCATCGACACCGCCTTGAATCGCGGCCGCTGCGGCCTGTGGGACTGGGACCTGTCGCGCGGCCGGATCTTCTGGTCGAACTCGATGTTCGCAATGCTCGGCCTCGACAACCGCACCGACCTGCTCACCTTCGGCGAGGTCAATGCGCTGGTGAACTCGGACGACATCGACCTGTTCGCGATCGCCGACCAGCTCGTCGCCGGCGAGCTCCGCCACATCGACCAGAGCTTCCGCATGCGCCACACCGAGGGTCATTGGATCTGGCTGCGCGTGCGCTGCGAGCTTTCGCAGGGCACCACGGATTCGGGCCTGCACCTGATCGGCATCGCCGTGGATGTCACCGAGCAGAAGAGCCTCGTCGAGAAGACCGTCGAGGCGGACCTGCGGCTGCGCGACGCGATCGAAACGATCTCGGAGGCCTTCGTTCTCTGGGATTCCAACAACCGTCTCGTGCTGTGCAACTCGCACTTCCAGAAGCTGCACAAGCTGCCGGATTCCGCCGTCACCCCGGGCACCTCGTATGAGACCGTGATCGAGGTCGGCAAGATGCCGGAGATCCGCACAAGGCTGCATGACAACAGCCAGCAGGCGAAGGGCGGCCGCACCTTCGAGGCGCAGCTCGACGACGGCAGCTGGCTGCACATCTCCGAGCGCCGCACCAAGGATGGCGGTTACGTCTCGGTCGGCACCGACATCACCCGCATCAAGGAGCACGAGCAGAAGCTCGTCGACAACGATCTGCGCCTGCGCGCCACCGTCATCGACCTGCAGCGCTCGCAGACCGCGCTGGAGCGCCAGGCGATCGAGCTCGCCGACCTCGCCGAGAAGTACTCGCAGGAAAAGACCCGGGCCGAGGAAGCGAACCAGACCAAGTCGAAATTCCTCGCCAATATGAGCCATGAGCTGCGCACGCCGCTCAACGCCATCATCGGTTTCTCGGAGATCATGGGCTCGGGCATGTTCGGCTCGCTCGGCTCGGAGAAGTACCAGGAATACTGCCACGACATCCTGACCTCTGGTCAGTATCTGCTCGAGGTGATCAACGACATTCTCGACATGTCGAAGATCGAGGCCGGCCGCATGAAGCTCGACATGGAGCCGCTCGACCTCGCCAAGACGCTGGCGGAATCCTTGCGCGTCGTCTCCGGCCGTGCGCAGGACAAGAGCCTGGTGCTCGACGCCGACATCGAGGGCAGCATCCCCGTCATCGCCGACCGCCGCGCCACCAAGCAGATCATGGTGAACCTGCTGTCCAACGCGGTGAAGTTCACCCCCGAAGGCGGCCGCGTCACGATGCGCAGCCGGGTGTTCGAGGACAAGGTCGTGCTGATCATCGCCGACACCGGCATCGGCATCCCCGCGCAGTCGCTGGCGCGGCTCGGCCGCCCGTTCGAGCAGGTCGAGAGCCAGATGACCAAGACCTATCATGGCTCCGGCCTCGGCCTTGCGATCGCCCGCTCGCTGGCCCAGCTCCACGGCGGCTCGATGCGCCTGCGCTCCCGCCTCGAATGCGGCACCGTCGTCCGCGTCACCCTGCCCCGCGACGCGTACAAGGCCACGGCGAGCATTTCCGTCGCGGCGTGAGTGGAGCGCGCTGAGCCACCACGAAGCGCACGACCGTAGGGTGGGCAAAGGCGCGCCCACGTCTCGTGTCGAGCCGAGCTCTCGCCCGCGCCGTGCCCACCAATGTCGTCGATGCAGACGTTGGGCACGTGCCGCCCTACGGGCGGCCCTTTGCCCACCCTCCCCAGCTGAAATTCGCAGATTTCGCGGTGTCCATGATTGCGCCCTCGCCCCAGAGGGCATGTAGGATGGCGCAGCAAGCTCGGTTGGGTGAGGGGTATCTATCATCGGCGCTAACTTACCATTTTGCTGCCCGAAATGGATGATTCCTCGGTCGAGTGACTGACGAATCGCTTTCTAACGCCGAATGGCTGCGCACCATCGCTCGGTTGGGTGGCGCTGAGCTGCTTGAGCATGAGGCTCGGGAATTTGGGGCTTTCAAACGAGCCCGCAAGATCGAATGCGCCGTGGATCAGCTGCGGCTGGTGCTGGCGTATTGTTGGGGGACGCGTGGGCTGCGATTGACGGCCGCATGGGCTGAGGCGATGGGACTTGCCTCATTGTCGAATGTCGCGCTGCTCAAGCGACTTCGCAACTCGGCAGATTGGCTCGAACAACTGGTCTGCCGGCTGCTCGCTAGGAGCGCAGGTGAGACCTGTCTGGCGGCAGCGAAAGGCCGACCGGTCCGTCTTGTGGATGCCACGGCGGTGGCAAAGGCCGGCTGCAATGATCGAGAATCCGGCGGCGTATGGCGGATACATTCTGCGTTCGATCTGGCGAGCGAGCGATTTACCGCCTTCGAGCTGACGGATGAGCACGAGGGCGAGGTCATCGATCGTGCCGATGTCGTGCCGGGCGAGATACGTGTCGGCGATCGCGCCTATCTGCAGCCCAATCGGATCGCCAAGGTGCTTGCTGAAGGCGCCGATATCGTCGTGCGCGCCAAATGGAATGGCGCACATTGGCTCGACGCTGACGCGAACCGACTCGATGTCATTGCCCTGCTTAAAAAATCACGCGGCAAGGGGCTGGTTGATCGGCCGATCTGGATCAAGGCTTCTGCAAAAGAGCCCATCGCATTGCGCCTGGTGGCGATCCGTAAGCCGAAGCAGGCGCGCGATGCCACGATCGACAAGATCACACGCCGGGCTCGCGACATGGGCCGCAAGCTGCAGCCCGAGACGTTGGTCGCAGCCGAATGGGTCATCATCATCACCTCGCTCGATCGCGATGAATATCCACTTCCAGCAATCAGCAGCCTCTATCGATTGCGGTGGCGTATCGAGATCGCCTTCAAACATCTCAAGAGCAGTATCGGCCTCGCGCGACCACCGGGCCAGGATCCCAGGAGTGCGAGAGCACACATCCTCTGTCATCTTCTGCTGGCACTGCTGACCGAGCCGCTCATTGCGGAACATCTCGGTGACTCTCCCCGCTGGGAGGCCGCGTGAAGAACGGCCTCTGGCGCCTGTCACGCTTGATCGTCGAGGCCCTCATCGACGCCGTCATCCCCAAGCCCGACGTGCAAACATTGCGCGCCGCCGCGCGAAACATTCAACGCCATCTCCGAGAGCCGCCGAGGAAACGAGAATACCAAGCGATAATTTGGTAAGTTAGCGCCAATGGGGGTATCTATCCACGAGTGTCGCGCGCGGAGAGATACCCCTCACCCAACCGCGCGCGTAGACAGGCCGTCGATGCCCTCTCCCGCAAGGGGCGAGGGCACTGTATTGGCCAGCACCTTTGCGGCCAACATGACAAAAGCCGTTGCACCTCGCACCTTACAACGGCCGCATCGAGAACAGCAATTTTCACCAAGCGCGAGTTGCAGACGCCGTGCGATGAGCATTGCCATCATCGCTGAGGACAATCGAATGCTGAAGCGTATCTGGCGCGGCTGGACCACTCCCGCGAATGCCGATGCCTATGAGGAGTTGCTGCGGTCGACGATCTTTCCGGGGATCAAGGATCGGGCAATCCCTGGGTTTGTCGCAATCGAGCTACTGCGTCGCCCGCTCGACACCGAGGTCGAGTTCGTGACGATGATGACGTTCACCGATGACAACGCAGTCATCAACTTCGCCGGGCCGTCGAAGGAAGCCGTCGTGCCGCCAGCGGCGCGTAAGCTGCTCAGCCGCTATGAAACACACGCCGCGCAATACGAGCTGCGCATCGGTTGATGCAAGGCCGCTTCAGGCAGGCTTCGGCACCGGCCCACGCTCCACCGTCAGTCCGAACAGCGGACGCAACCGCGTGCCGATCATGTTGCCGATGAAGGCCGCCACGAACCAGCACCAGCCGTGCAGGCTGCCCGAGGCGATGCCGCTGAAGTAAGCGCCGATGTTGCAGCCATAGGCGAGCCGCGCGCCGTAGCCGAGCAACAGTCCGCCGACGATGGCGGCGAGCAGCGACGGCAGCGGCAGGCGCCAGGTCGGATGGAATTTGCCGGCGAGACCTGCGGCAAGCAGCGCGCCGAGCATGATCCCGAAATCCATCACCGAGGTAATGTCGGAAAAGATGCTCTGCTGCAGCGAGGCGGCGCGTGCGCCCTGCCAATAGCCCCAGGACGCGACGTCGACGCCGAGCGCCATCGCGATCTTCGATCCCCACAGCGCGAAGGCGGAGGTGATGCCCCAGGGCCGGCCCGCCAGAACCAACGTGGCGAAATTGCCGAGCGCGAGCGCGACGGCGCCCCACAGCAGCGGCCAAGGACCCTGCAGGAAGCGTCTGGCGCCGGTGAGCTCGGTGCGCGCGCCCGGCTCGATTTCGCCGTGTGTCTGGGTTTCGACCTGCAGCGTGAACACGTAGATGCCGGCCATGACGACGAGGCAGGCGATCAGCGCCGGCATCCAGCCGAGCTTGTCGATCAGCGACACCGCGCCGATGTTCGGCTGCGCGCTCCACCACGGCAGATGCCGCGCGCCGATCGTCGATCCGACGATGAAGGCGGCGAGCGTCACCAGCATCCGCGTGTTGCCGCCGCCGGCGGTGTACAGCGTGCCCGACGCGCAGCCGCCGCCCATCTGCATGCCCAGGCCGAACAGGAAGGCGCCGGTGAGCATGCCGACGCCAACCGCGCCGTACTCGCCGTGCACCGGCTGGCCGAACAGCGTGCCATGGGCGAGCGCCGGAAAGAACAGCGCGACGGCGACCGCGAGCATCACCATCTGGGCCCGCAGGCCGGCACCGCGACGCGCGACGATGAAGACGCGCCAAGCCGAGGTGAAGCCGAATAGCGCGTGATACAGCGACAGGCCAAGCCCGCCTCCGACCAGAAACAACGCACCCTGCCGCCAGGTGATCGCAGCAGTGAGCGCTAGCGCACCGAGAAGCAAGGCTGCCGCCGCGACGGCGACGACCGGCGTGTTCGAGCGGTTGCGGTTGTTGTCCGGCGCGAGCAGCCGCGCGTCGATGGAGAGGTCGGTCATGGCGGTTCCGGAAGCGGTGGCCTGTCCTGGGCTAACAGCCGCTGCTCCGGGCTGTTCCAGCCGGGCGGATCAGAGCGCGCCGGTGTACGTGCCCGAACCGAGGCATCTGGTCGCGCTGCAAGATCCTGGATTGCTTCGCTGCGCTCGCAATGACGCTTGCGGAGAACCGTGTGCCACCATCGACGCTGGTGCGCATCCAAGCACGACCAGAAATGGTGAGGCGTCATTGCGAGCGCAGCGAAGCATCCAGGGACCGCTTGCACAGCTTCTGGCTGGCGCCCGTTTATGGTTGGTGACCGTGAGCCTGCCTTTGAAACTTGCCGGCGCGCGTCGCGCCTCATGCCTGCAAGGTCGGCGCCACCTCGCGCGCGATCTGGACCAGCGAGGCGATCAGTGGGGTCATCGGGTCGCGTTGCGGAATGACCAGGCCGATCTGGTAGTTGATCACGGGATCGATGATCGGGATCGAGCGCACCTTGTCGGCGAGGCCGAGCGTCTCGGCGAGCTTGGCCGGCATCACGCTGGCCCACCGGCCGGTCTTCACATGGGTGTAGAGCACCAGCAGCGAGTTCGAGGTCAGCGTCGGCGTCACTTCGTTGCCGGCGGCCTTCAGTGCGCGGTCGATGATGCGGCGGTTCTGCATGTCGGGTGTCAGCAGGCACAGCGGCACCTGCCCGACTTCCTGCCAGGTCACCTGCTCGCGATCGCCGAACATCGCGTCGGGCGCGGTCAGCAGGCGGTAGCTCTCGTTGTAGAGCGGGATGGTCCGGACGCGGCCGATCGGCTCGTTCTCGATGTAGGTGAGCCCCGCATCGACCTCGAGGTTTTCGAGCAGACCCAGCACGTCGGCGGACGTGCAGGACATGATGCGGAACCGAACCTCGGGATGCTTGGCGCGGAACGGCGTCGTCAGCGAGGCCACCATGCCGAGCACGGTGGGCACCGCCGCGATGCGGATTTCGCCGGAGAGCTTGTCCTTGAGGCCGTTGATCTCCTGGCGCATCGCGCGGAAGTCGCCGACGATGCGGCGCGCCCAGTCCAGCGTGCGCTCGCCCTCCGGGGTAAACCCCTGGAACCGCGATCCCCGCTGCACCAGCATGACGCCGAGGATCTCCTCGAGCTGCTTGATGCTGGTCGACATCGTCGGCTGGGTGACCCCGCAGGTCTCCGCGGCGCGGCCGAAATGGCGCTCCTTGGCGAGTGCCAGCAGCAGTTCGAGCTTGTCGATCAAGAGGTCGGCCTTCCACGGGTTGAATGGCCCGGTTCCGCACGTTTTGAGCGCCTCCGGACAGGGTGAAACCCTATCACGGCGAGGGGGTCACGGACACGGTAAAACGCGGCCGCAAGCCGGTCGCGCGAAGGCCTGTTTTTCGTCAACTTCTAGCTATCTCACGATTGCGTTTCGCTATCGCAGCACGGGACTGCTTTATTGATATCTTGAGCAATTCCAACTTGGATATGAGAAACGCTTGCAACGCAGAATCGGGATCAGGATGACGCCCAAAATGACGCCGGTGTACGAAAGTTGGGACGCGGCGCGCGGCGCCGAGATCATCGCGGAACATAGCAAAATGGAGGGAGCAACCTTGCCCATCCTCCATGCGTTGCAAGAGGCATTCGGCTACGTGCCGGAGGATGCCATTCCGATGATCGCATCCACCCTCAATTTGTCACGCGCCGAGGTTTACGGCGTGTTCACATTCTACCATGATTTCCGGGCCAAGAAGGCCGGTCGTCACGTGCTGAAGTTGTGCCGCGCCGAGGCCTGCCAGGCCGCCGGCGGCGATGCGCTCGCCGCGCGCGCCGAGGCCAAGCTCGGGATCGCCATGGGAAACACCACGGCGGATGAGCGCGTCACGCTCGAGCCGATCTACTGCCTCGGCCTGTGCGCGACCGCGCCCTCGGCGATGATCGACGGCCGGCTGGTCGGCCGGCTGGATGAGGCCCGGATCGATGCTCTCGTCTCGGAGGCCCAGCGATGAGCGTGCGTCTTTTTGTCCCGTGTGATGCCGGCGCGCTCGCCGTCGGCGCCGATGAGGTTGCGCAGGCGCTGCACAAGGCGGCGATCGAGCGGAAGGTCGATATTGAAATCGTCCGCAATGGCTCGCGTGGGTTGTATTGGCTCGAGCCGCTGGTCGAGCTCGAGACGGCGCAGGGCCGCTTCGGCTTCGGTCCCGTCACGGCCGACGACGTGCCGTCGCTGCTCGACGCCATCATCGCCGACAAGTCGCATAAGCTCTCGCTCGGCCTGACCGAGGAAATCCCGTGGCTGAAGCGGCAGACCCGCCTCACCTTCGCCCGCTGCGGCATCATCGATCCCTTGTCGCTCGAAGACTACCGCGCCCATGGCGGCTACAAGGGCCTCACGCGTGCGCTGACCCTGTCGCCGGATGCCGTCATCGCCGAAGTCACCACCTCGGGCCTGCGCGGCCGCGGCGGCGCGGGCTTCCCGACCGGCATCAAGTGGAAGACGGTGTCGCAGACCGCAGCCGATCGCAAATACGTCATCTGCAACGCCGACGAGGGCGACAGCGGCACCTTCGCCGACCGCATGCTGATGGAAGGCGATCCCTTCGTGCTGATCGAAGGCATGACCATCTGCGGCATCGCGGTGGGCGCCACCAAGGGCTACATCTACACGCGCTCGGAATATCCGCACGCGATCGCGACCATGGCCAAGGCGATCGACATCGCCAAGAAGGCTGGCCTGCTCGGCGACAAGATTGCCGGCTCCAACTACACGTTCGATTTGGAGGTCCGCACGGGCGCCGGCGCCTATGTCTGCGGCGAAGAGACCGCGCTGATGGAGAGCCTCGAAGGCAAGCGCGGCATCGTCCGCGCCAAGCCGCCGCTGCCCGCGCATCACGGCCTGTTCGGCAAGCCGACCGTCGTCAACAACCTGCTGTCGTTCGCAGCCATCCCCTTCATCCTCGATGAGGGTGCCAAGGCCTATGCCGACTTCGGCATGGGCCGCTCGCGCGGCACGATGCCGATCCAGATCGCCGGCAACGTCAAGTTCGGCGGCCTGTTCGAGACCGCGTTCGGCATCACGCTCGGTGAGCTCGTGGACGAGATCGGCGGCGGCACCTTCACCGGCCGTCCCGTGCGCGCGGTGCAGGTCGGCGGCCCGCTCGGGGCCTACTTCCCCCGCGCTTTGTTCGACACGCCGTTCGACTACGAGGCGTTCGCCGCCAAGGAAGGCCTGATCGGCCATGGCGGCATCGTCGTGTTCGACGACACCGTCGACATGTCGAAGCAGGCGCGCTTCGCGATGGAGTTCTGCGCCATCGAATCCTGCGGCAAGTGCACGCCCTGCCGCATCGGCTCGACGCGCGGCGCCGAGACCATCGACAAGATCCGCCGCGGCGAGCGCGTACCTGAGAACATCGCTCTCGTCGAGGACCTCTGCGGCACTATGAAGCTCGGATCGCTCTGTGCACTCGGCGGCTTCACGCCCTACCCTGTGCTCTCGGCGCTGAAACATTTCCGCGAGGATTTCGGTCCTCAGCAACCGCGCCTGCAGGCTGCGGAATAGACATTCGGGAATAAGGACACGGCCATGTCGCTCATCCACGAAACCGATTACGGCACCCCGCTCTCCAAGTCCGAGAAGATGGTGACGCTCACCATCGACGGTCAGAGCATCACCGTTCCCGAGGGCACCTCGATCATGCGCGCGGCCATGGAGGCCGGCACGCAGATCCCGAAGCTGTGCGCGACCGACATGGTCGACGCGTTCGGCTCCTGCCGGCTCTGTCTCGTCGAGGTCGAGGGCCGCGCCGGCACGCCGGCCTCGTGCACCACGCCGGTCGCCGCGGGCCTCGTCGTCCACACCCAGACCGAGCGGCTGAAGAAGCTGCGCAAGGGCGTGATGGAGCTCTACATCTCCGACCATCCGCTCGACTGCCTGACCTGCGCCGCCAATGGCGATTGCGAGCTGCAGGACATGGCCGGCGCGGTCGGCCTGCGCGACGTGCGCTACGGCAACCAGGGTGAGAACCACGTGTTCGCCGACGCCTGCGGCGAGGCCAATCCGGCCTGGCTGCCGAAGGACGAGTCGAACCCCTATTTCACCTACGATCCCTCCAAGTGCATCGTGTGCTCACGCTGCGTCCGCGCCTGCGAGGAAGTGCAAGGCACGTTCGCGCTGACCATCTCCGGCCGCGGCTTCGACAGCCGGGTGTCGCCGGGCATGAGCGAGAGCTTTTTAGGGTCGGAGTGCGTGTCCTGCGGCGCCTGCGTGCAGGCCTGCCCGACCGCGACCCTGACCGAGAAGAGCGTGATCGAGATCGGCCAGCCCGAGCATTCGGCGGTCACCACCTGCGCCTATTGCGGCGTCGGCTGCGCCTTCAAGGCGGAGATGCGCGGCGAGGAAGTCGTGCGCATGGTGCCGTACAAGGACGGCAAGGCCAATCGCGGCCACTCCTGCGTCAAGGGCCGCTTCGCCTATGGCTATGCAACCCACAAGGAGCGCATCCTCAAGCCGATGATCCGCGAGACCATCGACCAGCCCTGGCGCGAGGTCTCCTATGACGAGGCCTTCAAGTTTGCCGCCGACAAAATGCGCGGCATCCAGGCCAAGTACGGCCGCGACGCGATCGGCGGCATTACCTCGTCCCGCTGCACCAACGAAGAGACCTATCTGGTGCAGAAGCTGATCCGCGCCGGCTTCGGCAACAACAACGTCGACACCTGCGCCCGCGTCTGCCACTCGCCGACCGGCTACGGCCTCGCCACCACCTTCGGCACCTCGGCCGGCACGCAGGACTTCGACTCGGTCGAGGATTCCGACGTGATCATGGTGATCGGCGCCAACCCGACCGACGCGCATCCGGTGTTCGGCTCGCGCATGAAGAAGCGGCTGCGCCAGGGCGCCAAGCTGATCGTCGTCGATCCGCGCAAGATCGACCTCGTCAAGTCGGCGCACATCAAGGCGGACTATCATCTGCCGCTGCTGCCGGGCACCAACGTCGCCATCCTGACCGCGCTGGCGCATGTCATCGTCACCGAGGGCCTCGTCAACGAGACCTTCGTGCGCGAGCGCTGCGACTGGAGCGAGTTCCAGGATTGGGCGGAGTTTGTCGCCCTGGAGAAGAACAGCCCCGAGGCGATCGCCAGCATTTCCGGCGTCGATCCGGAATCGATCCGCGGCGCGGCCCGGCTCTACGCCAAGGGCGGCAACGGCGCGATCTACTACGGCCTGGGTGTCACCGAGCACAGCCAGGGCTCGACCACGGTGATCGCGATCGCCAACCTCGCGATGGCCACGGGCAATATCGGCCGCCGCGGCGTCGGCGTGAACCCGCTGCGCGGCCAGAACAACGTGCAGGGCTCCTGCGACATGGGCTCGTTCCCGCACGAGCTGCCGGGCTACCGGCACATCTCGGGCGATGCGGTGCGCGATCAGTTCGAGGCGATGTGGAACGTCAAGCTCAACCCTGAGCCGGGCCTGCGCATCCCCAACATGTTCGACTCCGCGATCGAAGGCACCTTCATGGGCCTCTACGTGCAGGGCGAGGACATCCTGCAGTCGGATCCGAACACCACGCATGTGGTGCAGGCGCTGTCGTCGATGGAATGCGTCATCGTGCAGGACCTGTTCCTGAACGAGACCGCCAACTACGCCCACGTCTTCCTGCCCGGCTCGACCTTCCTGGAGAAGGACGGCACCTTCACCAACGCCGAGCGCCGCATCCAGCGCGTGCGCAAGGTGATGAGCCCGCGCAACGGCCTGGCCGACTGGGAGGTCACGATCGGGCTCGCCAAGGCGATGGGCTTCGAGATGACGTACAATCATCCCTCGGAGATCATGGACGAGATCGCCGCGTTGACGCCGACCTTTACCGGCGTCTCCTACCAGAAGCTCGAGGAGATGGGTTCGGTGCAGTGGCCCTGCAACGAGAAGTTCCCCGAGGGCTCGCCGATCATGCATGTCGACGGCTTCGTCCGCGGCAAGGGCAAGTTCGTGGTCACCGAATATGTCGCGACCGATGAGCGTACCGGTCCCCGCTTCCCACTGCTGCTCACGACGGGGCGCATCCTGTCGCAGTACAATGTCGGCGCCCAGACGCGGCGCACCGACAACGTGGTGTGGCATGGCGAGGACGTGCTGGAGATCCATCCGCACGATGCCGAGCAGCGCGGCATCCGCGACGGTGACTGGGTGCGGCTGACCAGCCGCGCCGGCGAGACCACCCTGCATGCGCTGATCTCGGAGCGCGTGGCGCCGGGCGTGGTCTACACCACGTTCCACCACCCGCTGACGCAGGCCAACGTCATCACCACCGACTACTCCGACTGGGCGACCAACTGCCCCGAGTACAAGGTCACGGCCGTGCAGGTGTCGCAGTCCAACGGACCGTCGGACTGGCAGAAGGCCTATGACGAGCAGGCCCGCAACTCGCGCCGCATCGCTCCGATCGTGGAGGCGGCGGAGTAGCATGCCAGATGCAGTGCGCATCGCGGATCGTCTGGTCTGGCGCGACGGAGCCCTCACCGAGGGCCACCGCCGCGTGCCGGAGGAGACCGCGGTCGCGCTGACCTACAATGGCGGCACCCAGGCCGTCATGATGGCGACGCCACAGGATCTCCGCGACTTCGCCGTCGGCTTCAGCCTAAACGAAGGCCTGATCACTGGCCGAGACGACATCGTCTCGCTCGACGTCGTCGAGCTGGACGACGGCATCGAGCTGCGAATGTGGCTGCCCGACGCGCTCGCCGAACGCCTCGCCGAGCGCCGCCGCAACATCGCCGGCCCCACCGGCTGCGGCCTGTGCGGCATCGACTCCCTTTCCGAAGCCGTGCGGCCCGCGGCGCATGTGCCCGCAGGCCGACGCTTTGCACCGCGCGACATCATGGCGGCCCTGGCCGCGATCGAGCCACTGCAGAAGCTCAACCACGAGACCCGCGCAGTCCACGCCGCGGCGTTCTGGACGCCAGCCCGCGGCATCATCGCCCTGCGCGAGGATGTCGGCCGCCACAACGCGCTCGACAAGCTCGCCGGCCACCTCGCGCAGACGCACAGCCTCGCGAGCGAAGGCTTGGTCCTCATGACCAGCCGCGTTTCCGTCGAGCTCGTGCAGAAGGCCGCAGCGATGGGCGCCCCGGTGCTGGTCGCCGTGTCAGCGCCGACCGCGCTCGCCATCCGCATGGCCGAGGCGGCCGGCATCACCTTGATCGCCGTGGCCCGCAACGACGGCTTCGAAATCTTCACCCACCCCGACCGCATCGTCGCGAGCGCCGAGACCGGCGCCCGATCAACACACACGGACACGCCCCATGTCGCATAACCCCATCGAACGCCTCGTCTACATGGCCAACCAGATCGGCAAGTTCTTCCAGAGCCAGGGCCAGGAGAAAGAGGTCGCCGGCGTCGCCGAGCACATCAAGAAGTTCTGGGACCCGCGCATGCTCAAGACGATCTACGCCCACCACGACGCCGGCGGCGCGGGCCTTGATCCGGCCGTGAAGGACGCGATCGGCAAGCTGAAGGACGCGGCCGTGGCGAAGGAGAAGGCGTAAGGCGCTCCCTCCCCGTCAATCGAACAGCTGGATCTGATCCGGCGCGCGTGATGCAACACGTTTCTGTGTAGTCATAGATCTGTGCGAGCTGATCGCGCGCACGAATGGTCAGGCGGTAGTTCGCCACGGCGAGCCCCGGCGCGCTGTCGCCGCAGCGATGATCACCTCTCCCGAAGGGAGAGGTCGGATTGCATCGGAGATGCAATCCGGGTGAGGGGTTCAGGTGTGAATCACGCTACGAGTCCCCGAGCGGCGCCCCCTCACCCGGCGCTGCGCGCCGACCTCTCCCCGGTGGGGAGAGGTGAAGGGTGACCGCCATCAGCGCGGGCAATGCGATTAGTCTGCTACCCTTCCGGCTCGTCCTCATGCTCAGCCTGCGAGAGCTCCGCGATCGCGAGGTCGCCGGAGTCGGCCATGCGAGCCTTGGCGATGGTGCGGACATGCGCGGCAAGAGCCGGCATGCGGGCTATCAGTGCGTGGAAGTCCTGGGCGTCCAAGACCAGCAGCCTTGTCTTCCGGGTCGCGGTCACGGTGCCGGAGCGCTTAGTCCGATGGAGCAACGCGATCTCGCCGAAGAAGGTGCCGTCGGCGAGCTTGACGCATTGCGTCGGCAGCTCGATCTCGACCTCGCCGGCGGTGATGAAATACATCGACGACGCCGCATCGCCGCGCCGCACCAGCACCTCGCCGGATTCGATCGTGCGCGCGCGCAACAGCCGCATGATGTCCGCGATCTCCGAGGCGTTGAGATGCGAGAACAGCGGCACCTTGGCGAGCATGCCCCAGGTGACGACGAAGTCGCGCCGCTTGATCTCCTCGGCGAACGCCGTGGAGATAATGGCCACCGGCAGCGCGATCATGGCAAAACCCCAGATGATCGCGACCACGGTGATGATGCGGCCGAGCGGCGTCACCGGCACGACGTCGCCATAGCCGACGGTGCCGAGCGTGACGATCGCCCACCACATCGCATGCGGGATGGTGCCGAACTTGTCGGGCTGCACGTCGCGCTCGACGGCATAGAGCAGCGAGGCAAACAGCAGCACCGCGCCGGCGAGGATGACGAGGCAGCCGACCAGGGTGCGGCGCTCGGCCTGCACCGCTGACAACAGCGAGCGCAGCGCCGGCGAATAGCGCACCAGCTTGAGGAACGGCAGCACGATGGACACCGCTTCCAGGCTGCGGTCGCCGAGCACGAGCGCAATCGTGGCCGGCACGAAGGACAGGAGATCGATGATCCCGAGCGCGGAGAAGGCGTAGGCCACCCGGTCCTGCCACGCCGACTGCCGCCGCGGCATATGACCCGCGATGCTCCAGAGCCGCGCGGCATATTCGGCGGCGAACACGATCAGCGCGGTGATCTTGATCAGCCGCAGCGGCCAGCCGAAGCTGGCCGCGATGTCAGGATCTGACGCCAGCACCACAGCCAGCACGTCGAGCGTGATGACCAGCACGATCAGCTGGATCAGGCGCGAGCCGTGCGTGCTCGGCAGATGGTCGTGCTCGAGCAGCTCGTAGAGCCGGTCCCGCAGGTCGGGATGTCGAACGCTCTCGCCCGGCCCGAGCGGCGGCACGATCAGCCAGCCTTGCTGATCGCGCTCTCGATCGCGGCCAGCGCAGCCTCCGCCTTGGCTCCATCGGGGCCGCCAGCCTGGGCCATGTCGGGACGGCCACCGCCGCCCTTGCCGCCCAGCGCCTCGGACGCCGCGCGCACCAGCTCGACCGCGTTGAAGCGCGCCGTGAGATCGGCGGTCACGCCGACCACGACGCCGGCCTTGCCGTCCTCGGAAGTCGCCACCAGCGCGACGACGCCCGAGCCGAGCTGCTTCTTGGCCTCGTCGGCGAGCGACTTGAGATCCTTCATCTCAATGCCGGAGACAGCGCGCGCCATCAGCTTGACGCCGCCGACGTCGCGGACGCCGGCAGTAGCGCCGTTGCCGGTCTCCTGGCCGCCACCGCCCATCGCGAGCTTCTTGCGCGCGTCCGACAGCTCGCGCTCGAGCTTCTTGCGCTCCTCCATCAGCGCGGTGATGCGCGCCGGCACCTCGTCGACGGTGGTGCGCAGCTCAGCCGCGGCCGCCTTGGCGAGCGAAAGATTGTGATTGGCATGGGCACGGGCGCCGCGCGCCGTCAGCGCCTCGATGCGGCGGACGCCCGAGGCCACCGCGCTCTCTGAGGTCACCGCGATCAGGCCGATATCGCCGGTGCGCTTCACATGCGTGCCGCCGCACAGCTCGACCGACCAGCCCATCGCATTATTGCCGTGGTCGCGCGCGGCGTTGCCCATCGAGACGACGCGGACCTCGTCGCCATATTTCTCGCCGAACAGCGCGCGGGCGCCGGCCTCGCGGGCATCGTCGAGCCCCATCAGCCGGGTCGTGACCTCGGCATTCTCCAGCACGACGTCGTTGGCGATGTCCTCGACGCGGGCGAGCTCCTCGGCCGTGATCGGCTTGGGATGCACGAAGTCGAAGCGCAGCCGGTCGGGCGAGACCAGCGAGCCGCGCTGGGCGATGTGGTCGCCGAGCACCTGGCGCAGCGCCTCGTGCAGGATGTGGGTCGCCGAATGGTTGGCGCGGATTGCCGAGCGTCTGGTGTGATCGACGTCGAGCTGCAGCGCGGTGCCGAGCTTCAGCGTGCCCTGCTCCACGGTGCCGATATGCGCGAACAGATCGCCGGCCTTCTTCTGGGTGTCGGTGATGCGCACGCGGACGCCCTCGCCGGTCAGCACGCCGGTGTCGCCGACCTGGCCGCCGGACTCGCCGTAGAACGGCGTCTGGTTCAACACGATCGCGCCGCTCTCGCCGGCCTTGAGGCTGTCGACCTCGGCGCCGTCCTTGACCAATGCGGTGACCGCGCCCTCTGCGGTCTCGGTCTCGTAGCCGAGGAACTCGGTGGCGCCGAGCTTCTCGCGCAGCGGGAACCAGACGGTCTCGGTGGCCGCCTCACCCGAGCCGGCCCAGGCCGCGCGCGCCTTCGCCTTCTGCCGCTCCATGGCATCGGTGAAGGAGGCCTGGTCGACGCTGATGCCGCGCGACTTCAGCGCGTCCTGGGTGAGGTCGAGCGGGAAGCCATAGGTGTCGTACAGGGTGAAGGCGACGTCGCCATCGAACATGTCGCCCTTGGAGAGCGAGGCCGACTTCTCGTCGAGGATGGCGAGGCCGCGCTCCAGCGTCTTGCGGAAGCGGGTCTCTTCCAGCCGCAGGGTTTCCTTGATCAGCCCCTCGGCGCGGATCAGCTCCGGATAGGCCTGGCCCATCTCGCGGGTGAGCGCGCCGACCAGCTTGTGCATCAGCGGCTCGCGCGCGCCGAGCAGCTGGGCGTGGCGCATCGCGCGGCGCATGATCCGGCGCAGCACGTAGCCGCGGCCTTCGTTGGACGGCAGCACGCCGTCGGAGATCAGGAACGACGAGGCGCGGAGGTGGTCGGCGATGACGCGCAGGCTCGCCTTCTGCGGGCCCTGCGGGTCGGCATTGGTGAGGTCGGCAATGGCCCGGATCAGCGCGACGAACAGGTCGATGTCGTAATTGTCGTGCTTGCCCTGCAGCACCGCGGCGACGCGCTCGAGGCCCGCGCCGGTGTCGATCGAGGGCTTCGGAAGGGGATTGCGGACCCCGCCCTCGAGCTGCTCGTACTGCATGAACACGAGGTTCCAGATCTCGATGAAGCGGTCGCCATCCGCCTCCGGCGAGCCCGGAGGGCCGCCCCAGATCTTGTCGCCATGGTCGTAGAAGATCTCCGAGCACGGGCCGCACGGGCCGGTGTCGCCCATCTGCCAGAAATTGTCCGAGCCGGCGATGCGGATGATGCGCGACTCAGGGAGACCCGCGATCTTCTTCCAGAGTCCGAACGCCTCGTCGTCGTCGATATAGACGGTCGCGGTCAGCTTGTCCTTCGGGAGGCCGAACTCCTTGGTGACCAGCTTCCAGGCGAGCTCGATCGCGTTCTCCTTGAAGTAGTCGCCGAAGGAGAAGTTGCCGAGCATCTCGAAGAAGGTGTGATGCCGGGCGGTGTAGCCGACATTGTCGAGATCGTTGTGCTTGCCCCCCGCACGCACGCATTTCTGCGACGTTGTGGCGCGGTTGTAGGGCCGCTTCTCGACGCCAGTGAAGACGTTCTTGAACTGCACCATGCCGGCGTTCGTGAACATCAAGGTCGGGTCGTTGCGCGGCACGAGCGGCGAGGACGGCACGATCTCGTGGCCGTTCGCAGCGAAGAAATTGAGGAAAGTCGACCTGATCTCGTTGACGCCGCTCATAGCAATCCAATCGAAGAAGTCCGGGAATTCGGCGGCATTGCTTTTAGACAAGGGACTATCGCGTGTCCAGAAACTGTGCAGAAACATCATGGGGTTGCTGCACGGCTCCTAAAGCTGGTTGAAAGCCATGGTGACGCGTTGACAGCTCGGGTGAGCTGGTGTTTTCTCGCGCCACTCAACGACAGTCGCGTCGGGAGAGACCGTCTCTTGAGGTTCAGCTTGAACTTCAGGGGCCGGCGCCGAAGGAGCAACCGCCCCGGAAACTCTCAGGCAAAAGGACCCTCGCGACTTCAACTGCATCTGGAAAGAGACGCTGGCCGGGCCTGATCCCAGGAGGCGTCCGCCGACGGGATAATACTCTCAGGCACAGCGACAGATGGGGCTTCGGTAGCGTTTTTCGGGACTGGTCCCGAGGAACCGCGCGAGGACCCCTGATGGCTGAACCGGCTGCTACTCCCTCCACTTCTCTCAAACGAACACCGCTGTATGCGCTGCATGTCAGCCTCGGCGGCAAGATGGTGCCGTTCGCGGGCTATGAGATGCCCGTGCAATACGCGCCCGGCGTGCTCAAGGAGCACCTCCATACCCGCAGCCACGCGGGCCTGTTCGACGTCTCCCACATGGGCCAGGTCGCGCTGGTGCCGAAATCCGGCACCGTTGCTGACGCTGCGGCCGCGCTGGAGCGGCTGGTGCCGCAGGACATCATCGGCATTCCCCCGGGCCGGCAGCGCTACGCCCAGTTCACCAATGCCGAGGGCGGCATTCTCGACGACCTGATGGTGGCGAATTTCGGCGAGCACCTGGTGCTGGTCGTCAACGCCGCCTGCAAGGAGGCGGACATCGCGCTGCTGCGCGACGGCGTGTCCGACGTCTGCGAGGTGCATCCGCTGGCGGACCGGGCACTGTTGGCGCTGCAGGGGCCGAAGGCGGCGTCCGTGCTGGCGAAATTCTGTGCAGACGCCGAGGCCATGCGGTTCATGGATTCGGGCCCGCGCATGGTCGATGGGCTCGCCTGCTACGTCTCGCGCTCGGGCTACACCGGCGAGGATGGCTACGAGATCTCGGTGCCGACCGACAAGGCCGAGCAGCTCGCCGAGGCGCTCTTGTCCGACAAGGACGTGCTGCCGATCGGGCTCGGGGCCCGCGACAGCCTGCGGCTCGAGGCCGGGCTTTGCCTCTATGGTCACGACATCGACACCGGCACCACGCCGGTCGAGGCGGCGCTGGAATGGTCGGTGCAGAAGGTTCGCCGCAGCGGCGGCGCCCGCGCCGGTGGCTTCCCGGGCGCCGACAAGATCCTGGCGCAGTTTGACGGAGGCGCGACGCGCCGCCGCGTGGGGCTCAGGCCCGAGGGCCGTGCTCCGGTGCGCGAGGGCGCGACGCTGTTCGCGACCGCCGACTCGTCTGAGCCGGTCGGCAAGGTCACTTCGGGCGGCTTCGGGCCGACGCTGAACGCTCCGGTCGCGATGGGCTACGTGCCGACCGCCCTCGCCGCGCTCGATATGCAATTGTTCGCCGACGTGCGCGGCCAGCGGCTGCCGCTGCGCGTCGCCGCCACGCCTTTTGTCCCCAACACCTACAAACGTTGACCCTGCAAGCGCTGAAGGACGTCCATGACCACGCTCTACACCTCCGACCATGAATGGCTCAGCATCGACGGCGATGTCGCCACCATCGGCATCACCGACTACGCGCAGGCGCAGCTCGGCGACGTCGTGTTCGTCGAGCTGCCGCAGGTCGGCCGCGCGCTGAAGAAGACCGAGGCCGCCGCCGTGGTCGAATCGGTCAAGGCCGCCTCGGACGTCTACGCGCCGATCACCGGCGAGGTGGTCGAGGTCAACCAGGCCATCGTCGACGAGCCGGCGCTGGTGAACACCGATGCCGACGGCAAGGCCTGGTTCTTCAAGCTCAAGATCGCCGACAAGGCCGAGCTCGGCGGCCTGATGGATGAGGCCGCCTACAAGGCGCACACGGCGTGAGACGCGCAATGCGGCGACACTTCCCACTGTCATCGCCCGGCTCGACCGGGCGATCCAGTACGCCGCGCCCCCTCCGCCTGATCTCGACAGCAACGTTTACTGGATGCCCCGCCTTCGCGGGGCATGACGAGGCATAGAGGATTTACTCATGACCACGCCGCTCAAGCCGCTCGATGATGCCGCCACCGATTTCGCCCGCCGCCATATCGGCCCGTCTCCCCGTGACGTCGCGGCGATGCTGGAGACCGTGAACGCCAAGAGCGTGGCGGAGCTGATGGCGCAGACCCTGCCCGGCACCATACGGCAGGCGGCGCCGCTCACGCTGGAGCCCGCCATGCGCGAGGTTGAGGCGATCGGCCACATGCGCGCGCTGGCGGCGCAGAACCAAGTGTTCACCTCGCTGATCGGCCAGGGCTATTCCGGCACGGTCATGCCGGCGGTGATCCAGCGCAACATCCTGGAGAACCCGGCCTGGTACACGGCCTACACGCCGTATCAGCCCGAGATCAGCCAGGGCCGGCTGGAGGCGCTGTTCAACTTCCAGACCATGATCTGCGACCTCACCGGGCTCGACGTCGCCAACGCCTCGCTGCTCGACGAGGGCACCGCGGCGGCGGAAGCCATGGCGCTGGCCGAACGTTCGTCGCGTGCGAAGACCAAGGCGTTCTTCGTCGATCACAACGTTCACCCGCAGACCTTGGCGGTGCTGCGCACCCGCGCCGAGCCGCTGGGGTGGCGGCTGATTGTTGGGGATCCGGCGAAGGACCTCGAGGGCGCCGAGGTGTTCGGCGGGCTGCTGCAATATCCCGACACGACCGGCGCCTTGCGCGATCCGCGCGCTGCGATCGCCAAGCTGCACGACAAGGGTGCGCTGGCGATCCTTGCCGCCGACCTGCTGGCGCTGACCGTGATCGCCTCGCCCGGCGAGCTCGGCGCCGACATTGCGATCGGCTCGGCGCAGCGTTTTGGTGTGCCGATGGGCTATGGCGGTCCGCACGCTGCCTACATGGCGGTGCGCGATGCGCTGAAGCGCTCGCTGCCCGGCCGCATCGTCGGCCTCTCCGTCGACTCGCGCGGCGCCCCCGCCTATCGCCTGGCGCTGCAGACCCGCGAGCAGCATATCCGCCGCGAGAAAGCGACCTCGAACATCTGCACCGCGCAGGTGCTGCTGGCCGTCATCGCCGCGATGTATGCGGTCTATCACGGCCCCGAAGGGTTGAAGGCGATTGCGCGCACGGTGCATCGCCGGACGACGGTGCTCGCGGCCGGCCTGCGCAAGCTCGGCTTTGCGCCGGCAAATGACGCCTTCTTCGACACGGTCACCGTCGAGGCCGGCGCCAAGGCCACCTCGATCGTCGCGCAGGCGGAAGGAGAGCGGATCAATCTCGGCCGCGATGGCAGCAAGCTGCGCATTGCCCTCGACGAGACGACGACGGCCGACGTCGTCGAAGCCGTCTGGCGCGCGTTTGGTGGCGAGCTGTCCTATGCCGACGTCGAAGCGGAAGCGCGCGACGCTGTCCCGGCCGAGTTGAAGCGGCAGCGGCCGTATCTCACCCATCCGGTGTTCCACGCGCATCGCTCGGAGACCGAGATGCTGCGCTATCTGCGCAAGCTCGCCGACCGCGATCTCGCGCTCGACCGCGCGATGATTCCGCTCGGCTCCTGCACGATGAAGCTGAACGCCACGACCGAGATGATCCCGCTGACCTGGCCGGAATTCGCCAGCCTGCATCCGTTCGTGCCGCGCGCCCAGGCGGCCGGCTATCACGCGATGTTCGCCGACCTCCAGGACTGGCTGTGCCGTATCTCCGGCTATGACGCCGTGTCGCTGCAGCCGAACTCCGGCGCCCAGGGCGAATATGCAGGCCTCTTGGCGATCCGCGGCTATCACGCCGCGCGTGGCGACAGCCACCGGACGATCTGCCTGATCCCCTCCTCCGCCCACGGCACCAATCCGGCCTCCGCGCACATGGTCGGCATGGAGGTCGTGGTGGTCGGCTGCGACGCGGGCGGCAATGTCGACCTCGCCGACCTCAAGACCAAGGCGGAGGCGCATAGCCAAAAGCTCGCGGCGATCATGATCACCTATCCCTCGACGCATGGCGTGTTCGAGGAGCACATCCGCGACATCTGCGACATCGTCCATGCGCATGGCGGCCAGGTCTATCTGGATGGCGCCAACCTCAACGCCCAGGTCGGCCTCGCCCGTCCCGGCGACTACGGCGCCGATGTCAGCCATTTCAACCTGCACAAGACGTTCTGCATCCCGCATGGTGGCGGCGGCCCGGGCATGGGCCCGATCGGCGTCAAGGCACATCTCGCGCCGTTCCTGCCGGGTCACCCCAGCACGGACGGCGCCAGCGCGCATCCGGTCGGACCGGTCTCGGCCGCGCCCTATGGTTCGGCGTCGATCCTGACCATCTCTTACATCTACATGCTGCTGATGGGCGGCGACGGCCTGACGCGCGCCACCGAGATTGCGATCCTCAACGCCAACTACGTCGCGGCGCGGCTCGATGCGCATTTCCCGGTGCTCTATCGCAACGAGCGCGGCCGCGTCGCGCATGAGTGCATCATCGATCCCAGACCGCTGAAGCAGACCAGCGGCGTCACCGTCGACGACATCGCCAAGCGGCTGATCGACTACGGCTTCCATGCGCCGACGATGAGCTTCCCGGTCGCGGGCACCCTGATGATCGAGCCGACCGAGTCGGAGTCCAAGGCCGAGCTCGATCGCTTCTGCGACGCCATGATCGCGATCCGCAAGGAGATCGCCGAGGTCGAGCAGGGCCGGTTCAAGATCGATGCCTCGCCGCTGCGCCATGCGCCGCACACGGTGCACGACATCGCCGATGACGACTGGACCCGCGCCTATCGGCGCAGCGAAGGCTGCTTCCCCGCGGGCACCTCGCGCACCGACAAATACTGGTGCCCCGTCGGTCGCGTCGACAACGTCTATGGCGACCGCAATCTGGTGTGCTCCTGCCCGCCGATCGGCGACTATGCCCAGGCGGCGGAGTGAGGTCGCCAGCTCTGAGGTCAGCTTGAACATTGGAGGCCGGGTGCAACACACCCGGCTTTCGTTTTGCTGCCAAGAGCAATCGCGCCTACGCACAATAAAGACGCGAGCCAGAACGAGAACGGGCGCCTGGTCGATCGACCGGCGCCCGCTTCGTTCTAATCCCTGATCAGCAGACCTTACTCCTCCGCCGGCTCCTCGTCGTCGGAGTCGCGCTCGGCATTGCCGGCCAGGATCTGCTCGGCGATCAGGCCGGAGTTCTGGCGGATGGCCGCCTCGATCTTGGCTGTCATGTCCGGGTTGGTTTTGAGGAACGTCTTCGAGTTCTCGCGTCCCTGCCCGAGCCGCTGGCTGTCATAGGAGAACCAGGCGCCGGACTTCTCGACGATGCCGGCCTTGACGCCGAGATCGAGGATCTCGCCCATCTTGGACACGCCTTCGCCATACATGATATCGAACTCGACCTGCTTGAACGGCGGCGCCAGCTTGTTCTTCACCACCTTCACGCGGGTGGAGTTGCCGATCACCTCGTCACGCTCCTTGATCGCGCCGATGCGGCGGATGTCCAGGCGCACCGAGGCATAGAACTTGAGCGCGTTGCCGCCGGTGGTGGTCTCCGGCGAGCCGTACATCACACCGATCTTCATGCGGATCTGGTTGATGAAGATCACCATCGTATTGGACTTGTTGATCGAGGCCGTCAGCTTGCGTAGCGCCTGGCTCATCAGGCGGGCCTGCAAGCCGGGCAACGACTCGCCCATCTCGCCCTCGAGCTCGGCCTTCGGCACCAGCGCCGCCACGGAGTCGACGACCAGAACGTCGACCGCCCCGGAGCGCACCAGAGTGTCGCAGATCTCCAGCGCCTGCTCACCCGTGTCCGGCTGCGAGATCAGGAGCTCGTCGATGTTGACGCCCAGCTTGCGCGCATAGACCGGATCGAGCGCATGCTCGGCATCGATGAACGCGCAGATGCCACCCTTCTTCTGCGCTTCCGCCACCGTGTGCAGCGCCAGCGTGGTCTTGCCCGACGATTCCGGCCCGTAGATCTCGACGATGCGCCCCTTCGGCAGGCCGCCGATGCCCAGCGCGATGTCGAGCCCGAGCGAGCCGGTCGAGACCGTCTCGACATCCATCGAGCGGTCGTTCTTGCCCAGCTTCATCACCGAGCCCTTGCCGAACTGACGCTCGATCTGGGACAGCGCAGCGGAGAGCGCCTTACTCTTATCCATGGAAGAACCTTCGACGATACGCAGGGCGGTGGCGGACATTGGCGCTCCTTATGGCGGGGATTCGCGGGATGGACAAACGGTTAACGAGGTCGGCCAGCAATCTTGAGGTGAATGTACCCGATCTGTTCTTTGTTCGCAATATGTTCTTTCAGCCATTCGCACCCGTTTACAGATTCTGGCGACCCGCCGAGGCGGCGGCCTCAACGAGCATTGGCCAGAGGCTGCGGCAGCTCAGCACAGCTCCACATGTCTCGCGCCTCGGCTGCGGCAAGCCACTCGACAACTATAAATTGCATACAGCACGAGGCGCTTGCGCGGGCTCTTGGGTTCTGCTTCCTCGGGGCAGATCCGATCGACCTCGGGCCAGTTCGAACCCTATGACCACCCCAAGCAACACCGTCACGCTGTGGCGTCCCGTCGGCCCGAAGGAGCTCGCCTTGATAGAAGCGTCGGGCATGCGGGCATTTCCACCGCGCCTTCCCGAGCAGCCGATCTTCTATCCCGTGCTGAGCGAGGACTACGCGGTGAAAATCGCGCGCGACTGGAACGTGCCGGCGAGCGGCAGCGGCCATGTGCTGCGGTTCGAGGTGTTGCGCGAATTCATCGATTGCTACCAAGTGCAAGAGGCCGGCGGACGGGACCATCTCGAATACTGGATCCCGAGCGATCATCTCGTTGAGTTCAATGCCGCCATCGTCGGGCCTATCGTGCTCGTCAAAAGTTTTCCTTGAAACAACCGGACTTCCGCTAGCGTGCGAACACCGCACGTCCGTGGTTCTCCTGAGAAGAACGAAGTTCCCACGTCTCTTCTGCTTTTGTTCGGCTCATCCTCTGAGCAGCCGCTCGGTTTTCGTGCATCCGAAGGGAAGATGAAATGGTTGTACGACATGCGCGTCGAGCCGCTGCGAGTTCCACACACCAACGTCTCCGCAAGGCAGCTAACAGCGCGGCGAAATTTTTCCAGAGATCGCGGCTATGTCCCGGTGCAGGAGGTGCGACACTTCGCAGCCGGTTCCACTCAGGCGCAATCGGAATGACGGCTGGTGCTCGATGCTCATAACATGATGATCGGCAGGTGAAGCCGGCCGCACGCGCAGCCCCAACCACGATCCATCCGAAGTCCACGATCTTGCCCGTGCACAACCGCAAGATGAACGCATCCTCGTCTGCCGAATGTTCAACCCAGCCGCTTCGTGATGCGCCTCACGCAATCCCACGCTGAATACCCCGGCGAACCACGGCCATTGTCATAAACTTTTGGTTGTGGTACGAAAATCGGGTCTTGGAGCGTGACAACGGATTTTTCAGCCCCAAATTTGTTTGTTCGTTTCCGATGATGATGGCGCATATCAACCGGCTCATTTTGGCGAGCGATGTGCTGCCATGTGACATGCCATCTGCAGAGAGTTGCCGAGACAATGGCTCGAGACAATGTCTGCAGGCTCCGTCACCCTAGGCGCACGGCCCTGAAACCATCCGCGCCGAAAGAAAGCCCCGGACCCTTGTCCGGGGCTTTTGACGTTTGACGTCGCATTTCCGCATTCGTCATGACGCCCATCTGAATTTGTCGTCGCCTGTCTCGGGAACGGATCGCCCCCCTTGCGCATCATATGACCGATGACACGCGATGATCTCATCTGCCGCTGATGCAGAGCCGGCCTGCAGCGCATCGAGCTTCACTCGCAGCGCGGCGTTGCCGGTGACAAACGATGTCCGGCCTGCGATGAAGTGCTGGAAACCGTCGATGGCGCGACCGAGGTCGCGTACCGCCTCACCGTCGTGCCGGAGCGGATTTTCGATCCGCGATAGCCGCACACGACGTCGTCAACTCACTCGCCAAAATCGCACGAGCTGATCAGTTATTTGCAACTCTTGATTTGACGCAAGGCGCGCGCGCAAGTTGTTGTCTACTCTAAGCATGTCATTGCCGAACTGCCCTCGCCGGGAAGCTACGACGTTGACGCCGAGCCTCGGACCGCGGCGGTCCGAGGCTCACTCATTCAGCGCACATGAACTTCGCCTCAGCTTCGCCTCTCCCGCGGTGCGAAGGCGGCAAATCCTTGCGTGACGGCAACAACTAACAGCCAACGCAACCGTCGACCGTATTTTACCGGAATTGATCCAGCGGGGGTTTGCGCTTCCATTTACGCTGCGTTCATCAAACCCAGCGGCCTGGGGCGGTCAGGGCTCACCGGTTTTGGCAATGCCGCTCTATTTCTTTCGTATCCGTAACGGCCACTTCTCAGGCGCGTCCGAGTATGGGACCGAGTGTGCCGATCGTAACGCCGCCTGGAAAGAGATGACCACTGTCTGCGCCGACATGGCCAGCAGCATCTCGCGCAAGCTCGCCGAGAACTCGGAGTGGCAGATGGAGCTGCTCGACGAGACGCGGCAGCCGGTGTTCCGCATCCGCATCGTCGCCGAGTCGCTGGATCAGGCCTGAGCACTTCTTGGCGTGACGATCTGCCATCAGGGGTCGATGGCTGCCCTCGACCGCAATTCTAGGTAAGCAAATGACATGCATTGCCTGTCATTTCGGCAAGCGCGTTTGATCTAGATCAAGTAGGCAGGGCCGCTGCTGGCCGAAACTTAAATTTGTATGGGTAATCTGATCTTCAAATGTCCGCGAACGGGAATGAACGTGCAGCATTGGCTGGAAGAGCCGAAGCCGGGCGATCCTGCGTGCGCGTATGAAACCGTGGTCTGCAAGGCCTGCACCCGGCTTCACTTCATCAACCGCGACACCCGAAAGCTGCTTGGCGAGCGGGAATGAGCGCCCTGCGGCGGCTCAATCCGCGCTGGGCAATCGCCGCATCGTAAATTCGATCGCTCCATCTGGGAGCTCGCGCCAGCTTTCCACGGCGCTCATGTAGCCGGCCTTGGGATAGCGGGTCAGATAGTCGCGCGCTTTGGCCCGCGCGGCCTCACGCGGCAAGGTGAAGGTGTCGCGCACATAGCCGTCCGGCTTCCGGCGCTGGGCCGCCATCCGGCTGGCAATGTCCCGCGGGCGCAACCCCATCGACGAACTCCAACACGTTGCACCCCGTCAATATAGACGAGGTTGCACGGAATCCGAGTCCGATCGTCGGCGCTCCCGCTCTGCGAGCCCGAGGGCGCAAACGTCAGTTGGTGCTGGCGCCCGTCTTCGGCTTTTTCGCCGCTGTCGTCTTCACTGGGGGAGTCGCTTTCGGCTGCTCGACAGCGCGCACATTGCCCCAGGGATCCGCGGCCGCCTTGGCGTCCGGGATCTTGCGCATGGTGTCCCGGTAGGCCCGGTCCCGCGCAGCCTCGGCCTCTTTCTCCTCTGGGGTCTTGGAAGGACCATCAGCGAGAAGGTTGATGTTCGGCATCTGCGCCATCGCCGGCACGGCCCAGCCGGTCAGCACGGCGACCGCCATCGTTACGATCAGCTTCTTCATTGGTTACTCCCCGGTATTGGCCGCCTTATACCATTGCGTCGCCCTGGGCCAAGTCTCAGGCGCGCCTTGTCTCAGGCACGTCTTGTCTCAGGCACGACCCAGCGATCCAGGGAACTCCCTGCCTGGATCACAAGCCCCAGAGGTACCGTCCAGCGGCTGCCGACTCAGGAGGCAGTGGATGTGACGCTCCACCCATCAGCGCTCGACATCTGGCCGCGCAAGACCGGTCCGGGAGGAAGTCTGACGAGGCCGTCGCATCGCGCTGTCTCCCTGCCCGCATTCAGCATAGGCTTCCAACTCCGGCCTTTTCAAGCCGCCGGACTGCGGCAGACGGCCCGAACCGCTTTGCCCAATCGGACCGCTTCGCCCAAGACGCGTAGCCGATAACAAGCATCGAAACTGGGAGGACTCTCGCTCGTGCCGAAAGAAACACCTGACTTCACCCTCGATCAGGCGCGGCGCCTCCTGGATGACGTGTTCGCCCCCTGGATCAAGGATCTCGCGCTAATCGTCGAGGACATCGCGCCCTCCGCGCAGGGCGAGCCGGGCGCCATCCTGCGCCTGCCCTTCTCGCCGCGTCTGTGCCGCGACAACGGCGTCGTCTGCGGCCAGGCGCTGATGGCCTTTGCCGACACCGCCACGGTGATCGCGCTGGTCACGGCGAGCGGAGGCTATCGGCCGATGACCACGGTCGACCAGACCACGCACTTCATGCGCGCGGTCGCCTCCTCCGATGTGTTGGCCGATGCGCGCGTGGTCCGGCTCGGCCGCACCATGGGCTTCGGCCGGGTCACGTTGACGAGCGCCGCCGACGGCAAGCCAGTGGCGATGGTGTCGAGCGCCTTCGCGACGCTCTGACCCCCGCAAAGCCACGGGGGTTTAACGAATCGTGAAGATGAGGACCCGGCCTTCACGAGCCCGATTCATCGCAATGAAACCCGGGCCTGATTTATTTTATGCGCTTTTGACGCGAAAGGTGATCCCATTCGGCATCGGGTTGCAGGCGATGAGCGAGACAGATGAAAAACGGATTGCACCCCGTCATCGGGTGCTGAAACAAGGCAGGCTGGCGTTCGACGGCGGCGGCGCGGTCGACTGCATGGTCCGCAACATGTCGGATACCGGAGCGCGGGTCGAGGTCGTCAGCCCAGTCGGCCTGCCCGAAGCCTTCACGCTGGTGATCCCGGCCGACAGGTTCACGCGCCGTGGCCACGCCGTGTGGAGCCACGACAAGCGGATCGGGATCGCCTTCGACTGATTAGGATAGAGGGCGATTGGACCTGCCCCGCATGACGCGGCCGAATGCGCTCCTCTGGAGCATTGGACCGAGCGCGCCATAAAAGCGGCCGCCTCCAGAGCGGCCGCTTTTGGTCGACTTAATAACCGCGCCGGGTTGGATAATTCGATGGACCCCGCCCGTAGCCACCACCATAGCCGCCGCCGATGCCGATCCCGATGCTGACCGGCGGCACCACCCGCACCGGCGGTCCATAATAGTCCCGCGGGGGCGGTGGCGGCGGCGCGTAGACCACGACATCATCAGGATCTCGGCGCGACGGGCGGCTGGCGCGCTTCGGCGGATCCTCGTCGCGCTTCCTGACCGGCTTCTCTTCGACGCGCTTCGGCGTGTCGGACTGGCGCGCCGGCGACGTCTGCGAGCACGGACAGGTCGGACCCGCTGCGGCATTCGCCGGCACCACCGGCGGAGTTGCGGGGACCACCGCGGGGATGGCGGCATTCGCCGCCGCGACGACCGGGGTCACGACCGGACGGTTGCGCAGGCGCTCGATCAGTTTGCGCGCGGTCGGCGTCAGGTCGCTATCCGGATAGCGGTCGAGAAAGCCCTGATAGGACGCGACGGTGTTGATCAGCACGGCTTCGTTCCATGCGGCCATCCGATTGTGCAGGTCGAGCCATTGCCGCGCCTGCGGACCATAGGGCGCCGCAGTGTAGAGCGTGACGAACGCCTCGTAGGCTTCGACACTGCCGTCACCGACGATGATCTCGTTGGCGGCCTCGATCGGCTTGCCTTGCAGGCTGCGCTTCCATTCATCAACGCTGCGCTTGGCGATCACCGGCCGCGGCCCGGCATTGGCCGCGCTTGCATCGCTCGTGGCAACGAAGCGGAAATCCTCCGTGAGTGATGAAGAATCCCATGGCGTCTGCCGCCCTTCGGTCGCCTTGTTGACGGCGACGCGCACCCGCTTGAACGCCTCCTCGATCGGCAGTCCGGGCTCGCGCGCCGCCTGCAGCAGCGCCGTGGTGTAGGGACTGTTGGCACCGTTGCCGTCCTCGGCCTCAGCGCCGGGCGAGGTCGAGTAAGACAGGAACGTGCCCGGCGCGCCGCTCTTGGTGTCGAGCAGCGCGAGGCCGCGGCCCGCGCTCTGGTTGATGCTGGGGAACGGGTTGTTGCGGCAGGCATCGAGCAGCAGGATGCGCATCCGGCTCGGCACCGCGTTGAGCGTGTTGAGAACATCGTTCAGACGCACCGCCTGCAGCGGAATATCGGCCTCGCGACGCGGATCGACATCGACCGGCACCAGATAGTTCTCGCCGTCGATCTGCAGCCCGTGGCCGGCATAGAACACCAGCGCCACCGTATCAGGCCCCTTGCTTGCAATCTTCGCAGCGAAATCTCCGACCTCGCGGTTCAGATCCTTCTGTGAGAGATCGGCGGCCGTGGTCACCTCGAAGCCCGACTCTCCCAGCATTTTGGCCATCGCATTGGCGTCGTTCGCCGGATTCGGCAGCGGCGTTACCGACCGATAGGCCGATTGCCCGATCACCAGCGCCAGCCGGCTGCTCTCGGCCAAGGCTGGCGCCAGGCCGGCAAGCAGGCCGCCCGCAATCAATACTGCCCTGAAAGCGTGGCGAAACATGGCGATCTCCAATCTGCTGCTGACGTGCCAGTTGGTCGGGCCGGTTCGCGACCCGGTTCATTGCGGAGAGCAAGTGCTACACGCCTGGCACGGCTGGATATGTGCTGCTCCCCACATTGGAACCGGATTGGACATCGTTGCTGCACAAGACTCCCGCGGCGTTGCCGCGATCGCCTCATAGCTTCCGCGCGGCATGACGGCGGGGTGACAATGCGGCGGACGGCAACACTGGCAGGGCTGCTCGCGGCTCTGCTACTTTCAGGCTGCGCCGCAGACAGTCAATCGCGCCTGCCGGCCTTCATGCGCGTGCGGGCACCCGAGCCGCCCCCGCCTGAAGCTCCGCCGGATGTCGGGCGTCTCGTGCGCATGAACCTCGACATGATCTTCGTCGCCACGACGCAACCACGCGACCTCGAGGCCACTGCCCCGAGGCGCACGGAGCGTGGCGATGCATGGACGGCCTGCGTCCGCGCGGAGATCATTTCGGTCACCGGCGCTCCGCTCCGGCGCCAGACCTACCGGCTCACGATCAAGCAGGATGAGATCATCGATCGCCGGCGCGCAGCCGGCCAGGACTGTGTTGCTGAAAATTACACGGCCGTACTACCAACAAAGTGATTCAACTCCTGGCTGATGACACGCTGCGCAATCGACCTGAACTGATCACGTCCGCTACGGTGCGGGAACCCGCTACCTTGCCGGAAGCAGAGCGTTAGCTATTAGCTAACGCAAGCGCGTAACCGAGGAGCGAACGACTGGCTCAAATTTAACGATTCTTGCGCAACATTGGGGTCAGCTAACGCCGGGAATGACCACTGGATCTGGTTCTTCATGAACGTTCACCTCGTCGGCGACGATTCGGCCAAGCTTGCTTTGCTGCGCGGGATGCTGGCCGAGCGCTGCTCTCTTACGACCGAACTGATCGGTGATGCCGACATCAGAGGCGGCGACATCGACGCGATCGTCGTGGCCGCCGATTTGCGCGACGTCGACAACATCGCGGCGCTAAAGGAAATCTCCGACCGCCTGGCACGGATTCCGCGCCGCATCTTCCTGACCAATCACAAATCGCGCCTGTCGACGGTGCAGGCCTACGCACTCGGCGCCACGACCGTCCTGTCGGCCACGCCGAGCCGCAACCAGCTGCTCGGGAAGCTGCTCGATGCGCGGCCTCAGTCGCCGGCGAAGAGCGTTGCCACGGACGATCGACAGGCTGCCTTTGCCGGCGCGGCCTGCATCGCCTCGATGTTCGCGGCCGTGCTGGGTGGCGCCGAGATCGATGTCGATGAGACGCGGCGCGCGGGGAAGCGGATTGCCGAGTGCATCGCTGAAAACGGCTTGTCCGACTGGCTCGCCACCGTTCGCCGCCATCATGAAGGCACCTATCAGCACTGCCTGCTCGTCACCGGCATCACCGTCGATTTCGGCCTGAGCCTCGGTGTCCACAGCTCCGATCTCGAACGGCTCTACATGGCTGCGATGTTTCACGATATCGGCAAGGCCAAGATCCCCCTCGCCATTCTCGACAAGCCCGGCCGTCTCGACGTCGCGGAACGCGCGCTGGTCGAGACTCATCCGGCCGCGGGCTACGATGCGCTGATCGGCAACGCGGCGATCACCGAGGAGGTGCTCAAGGCGGTTCGTCACCATCATGAATTCCTCGACGGCAGCGGCTATCCCGACGGGCTGATGGCCAACAACATTCCCGATCTGACGCGCATCCTGACCATCTCCGACATCTTCTCGGCGCTGATCGAATATCGCAGCTACAAGCCGGTCATGGCGCGCGAGAAGGCCTACGAGATCCTCCAGAGCATGGAAGGCAAGCTCGAGAAGCCGCTGATCGGCGCCTTCCGCGATGTCGCGCTGATCCGCTGATCGCGCGTTGAGCTTGTGGTGAATGCGTCGTTAAACCGGCCGGATCAATTTGAGCCGATCGGCAAGGTCTCTCTTGTCAGCTTTGCACTACCATTCGACCGGGTTGCGTGACCACAGCGCAGCAAGGGGACCGTCGGGACGTGGCCGAGATCATCGATCGTTCATTTGCACATCCGCCTTCGATAGCGGCGGAGCAGCGACGCACCGAAGCGCGCATGCCGGTGCCTGCCGAGCAATTGGTCCCTCTGGATGCTGTCCTGCCGCAAGCCTGGCAAGACCTGGCTGACCGCGCCGTGGAGCCGAACGGCTACTACCTGCCCGGTTGGGAGCGCGCGGTGAACGCCTCCGCGCGCGGCCGCACCGGCAACTCGGCGCTGTGCGCCTGGAGCGACGATCAACCGTCTCGGCTCATTGGACTGATGCCGGTCACCTCGCTCTGGAAGGCCTGCAAGCTGCCGCTGCCGGCGCTTGCCAGCGGCCATCCCTACGGCACGCTGTGCACGCCGCTGCTCGATCACGACGATGCGGAGCGGGCTGCAGTGGGTCTGCTCGACGCAGCCAGACAAACGGCCGCTCGTGCGCTCCTGTTGCGCGACATGTCGGTCGCGGGCCCGGTGATGCAGGCGTTCGAGACCGTGCTCCGCCGCGACGGCCTGCGCCCGCGTTCGCTGCAATCCTATGAGCGCGCCTGCCTCGATGCGACCGGCGATGGCGAGGCGGTGCTGCACGAGGCGCTCGGCACCAAGAAGCTGAAGGAGCTGCGCCGGCTGCGTCACCGGCTCGCCGAGCATGGCGAGGTCCGCTTCGATGTCGCGCGCGCGCCTCACGAGGTTGCCGCCGCGCTCGAGACCTTCCTGACGCTGGAGGCCAGCGGCTGGAAAGGCCATCGCGGCACCGCGCTGATCCAGCACGATGGCGACGCGGCCTTCATCCGCCGCGCCGCACCCGATCTCGCCGAGCAAGGCGCCTGCGAGATCATCAGCCTCCTGGTCGGAGACTCCACGATTGCGGCTGGAGTCGTACTGCGTCACCAGCGCCGCGCGTTCTTCTTCAAGCTCGGCGTCGACGAGCGCTTCGCAAAATATTCGCCCGGGGTCCAACTCACCTTGGACCTGACCCGTCATCTCTGCAGCGATCCCTTGATCAGCTCTGCGGATTCAACTGCGGGTCCGGACCATCCCATGATCAATCCGATCTGGCGCGGCCGGCTCGCGATCGGCGACGTGCTGATCCCGCTGTACCCGCGCGATCCGATCGTCGAGCTCATCCAGTCCGCGCTCATCGCCCGCCGCGAGGGCCTGGCGCTCGCGCGGCGCGCAGTCCATCTGATGCGCGCCGTCGGCAAGAACCGGACAGCTACTCTGCAGCCTCGGCGTTGACCTCGGCTGACACCTGCCGGATCGCGCGCGCCAGCATCTGCGGATCCTGCGCGCCGGAGACGGCATATTTCTGCGCGAACACGTAGGTCGGCACGCCGGAGATGCCCTTCTCGGCCGCCTCCTGCGCTTGCGCCGATACCCGCGCGACGTCTTCCTCGCTCGCCAGCATCTTGCGCACAACGTCGGCGTCGAGACCGCAATCCGCCGCGGCCTGCACCAGCACCTCGGTGTCGGTGAGATCGCCGCCGTCGCGGAAGTACAATTCCATCAGCCGCTGCTTCATCTCGGGCGCCTTGCCGATCTGGCCGGCCCAGTGGATCAGACGATGGCAGTCGGTCGTGTTGGGTTGGCGCGCGACCTTGTCGGGACGGTAGCTCAGCCCCTCCTCCTCCGCGGCCGCGACGACGCGGCCGGCGATGCCCTTGTAGGCTTCGACTGAACCGAACTTGGTCGTTAGATATTGCTCGCGGCTGATGCCCTCGCGCGGGACCCAGGGATTGAGGAAGAACGGCCGGTAGTTCAGCTCCACGGGCACGTCCGGCACCAGCTTCAGCGCCTCCTCGATGCGATGCTTGCCGATGTAGCACCAGGGACAGACGACGTCGGAGACAACGTCGATGATCAGCGGCTTCAGGCTCATGCGCGTCGCTCCGGTTCGCTTGGCGTTTTGTCCAAGATAAGCCTGTGCCACGCCAGCACAAGCCGGGGTCACAGCGAGGTAACCATCTCCTTCAGCCTGGCGGCGGTGAGGTCATCGGCCGGAAAGAAGGTCTCCAGCGCCAGCTCCGAGAGCGTGATGTCGACCGGCGTGCCGAACACCATCGTCGTCGAGAAGAAGCTGAGCACGTCGATGCCGACGCGGAGCCGCAACGGGATCGCGACGCTGTCGGCGGCGAGCGGCGCCGATCGGGCCGGGATCGGATAGGATTTCAGCTCCTCATGGAGCTTCAGCAGCTCGGCATCCGCGGTCGCCTCGCACTGCCGGTGCAGTCGCTCCAGCAGATGTCCGCTCCATTCGGCGAGGTTCACGGTGCGCGTCGCCAGACCGTCCGGATGCAGCGCCACGCGCAGCACGTTGAGCGGCGGCGCCAGCAGCCGCTCCGCAACACCTGTCAGCAGCGGCGCGATCATCCGGTTGGCCGCCACCAGGTTCCAGTGGCGGTCGACGGCAACCGCCGGGTTCGGCTCGTGCGCCTTGAGCACGAGCATCATCGCCTCGCGGGCCGGCTTCAGCGCCGGATCCTCCAGCGGTCGCTGCTGGAACGCCGGCGCATAGCCCGCCGCGACCAGCAGCACGTTGCGTTCACGCAGGGGCACGTCCAATCGCTCCGCCAGTCTGAGGACCATGTCGCGCGATGGCGCGGCGCGGCCGGTCTCCACGAAGCTCAGATGCCGCGCCGAGATCTCGGCATCGAGCGCCAGATCGAGCTGCGACAGATGCCGGCGCTGCCGCCATTGCCGCAGATGCTCGCCGACATGAACGGGTTTGGCGCGGTCGGCGCGCGCCGAAGCGAGCTGTGTCATGAGCCAAGGCCTATCACGCAGACGTCAGGGCCTCCATGACCTCGGAGGTAATCGAAATGCCTCCCGCGGGCGGCCATCCTCTCCACCACAGGAGATGACCATGAGCAGGCAGCGCAGTCCCGAGACCTTCGCTTTCACCACAGCCAGCCGCTGGCTGGCGGACCTCGTGACGACGCTGCTGGCGCGCTCGCTCAACCTGCCGGAGCCGCTGCTGCACGTCACGGGCAGCCTCGTCGTCGCGCAGGTCACCGAGATCGAGACCCGGGCGGCACGCTCGCTGTGCCCGAGGCGCCTGCGTCGTCGTCTCCTCGCCTGGTTCCGTTGAACCGCCCCCAACCGAAGGAGACCGACATGATTGCTTCGTCCACCCTGCTCCGCCGCGCCCTGATCGCCGATGCCGTGTTCAGCGGCATGGCCGGCCTCGCGCTGACCTTCGACGCGTCGCCGCTGGCGGCGCTCATGCAACTGCCTGATGCGCTGCTGCGCGAGACCGGGCTGTTCCTGATCGTCTATGCCTGCTTCGTCGGCTGGCTCGGCTCGCGCGCGCTGGCGCCAAAGCCGCTGATCCTGCTGGTCATCGCCGGCAACGCGGCCTGGACCGTCGGCAGCATCGCGCTGCTGTTCTCCGGCCTCGTCACGCCGAACGTGCTCGGCGAGATCTTCGTCGCGGCCCAGGCGGTGGGAACGGGCGTGTTCGCCGAGCTGCAATATATCGGCTTGCGCCGCAGCGCCGGCACGGTGACGGCCTGACAGAGATCGGTGGGGAGCGCCGGCCGTCGCGATCGCGCGGCCCGGCGCTCGCACCGCGCTTGATCTGATATCGCCGGCGATCGCATCCTCTGTCGCGTTGCAGACTGAGAGGAGATCGCAGCGATGCCGCCTGATGTCAGCGGGACGGAAGGTTACGCGGCCGAGGCCGATAGTCTGTTCGTGCGCTACGAGAGCATCCCGTCGGAGCAGGCCCATGCCGCCGTGCTTCATCTCTTGCCGAAGGCGCCGGCGCGCGTGCTCGACATCGGCGCGGGCACAGGACGGGACGCAGCCTGGTTCGCGAGCCTCGGACATCGCGTGGTCGCGGTCGAGCCGACCGATGCGCTGCGCCTCCGCGCCATGCAGCTGCATGCCTCGCCTGCGATCACCTGGATCGATGACAGCCTTCCGGAGCTCGCCGTGCTGGCATCTCGCGCTGAGCCGTTCGATCTGGTGATGATGACCGCCGTCTTCATGCATCTCGATGAGCCACAGCGGCGGCGCGCGCTGCCCAACATCGCTGCGCGGCTCGCTCCCGGCGGACTGCTGATCATGACGTTGCGACACGGGCCGGTGCCGCCGGGCCGGCGGATGTTCGAGATCGATGCCGAGACGGTGATTGCGCCGGCGCGGCAGCTCGGGCTCAGCCTCGAACTCAACCGCCACGGCTCCTCCCTCGCCGCCGAGAACCGCGCTGCAGGAGTGACGTGGACGACGCTGGCCTTCAGCAGACCGGGATAAGCGGCGCTGAACGCGAACCGGCCGGATCAGGCCGCCTTGGCGCGGCTGGATTTGGCACTGCTGGATTTGGCACTGCTGGATTTGGCGGGGCTGGACTTGGTCTTGCCACGCGTAAGCCCACGGCTCTTGGCCGCTGCGCGATCTGATTTCGCGCTTGTCTTGGCCGCCTGCTTGGCCTTGGCGGGCTGCTTGCCCTTGGCGGACTTGTCGGACGTTTTCTTGGCCTTCTTTTCGGCCTTGCGCTCGTGCTTCCGCTCGTCCTTCGCCTTCTGCTTGGCGCGCTCGGCGCGTGCCTCGATCTTCTTCTTGGCCCGCTTCTTCTCGCAGGCGTCGCATTTGCAGCCGATCGGCTTCAAATAGGCTTTGAAGTAATCGGTCCCGTAGTCGTAGTTGATCTCCTCGCCCGGCTCGATGTTCTTGATGGCACGGATGAAGATCTTCTTCTTGCGCGGCTTGACGTCGGACTCGGCGTTCGGCTTGCAGGAATGATTGATGTAGCGGGCGACGTTCTCGCGGATCGAGCCGTCGATAGTCCAGCGGTTGTCGAGCTCGAACAGATATTTGTTCTCGATCGCGTCGTCCTCCGCCTTCTTCGAATCCAGGAGCGGTCCGAAGTAGCGGATGATCTTGCTGCCCTTCTTGATCGGCTGGGTGGCGAACAGACCGAGCCCCGTCTTGGAGCGGCCGATGCGATAGGGTTTGGTCTGTGGGATGACAGGCATGATCGATGAGAACAGATGGACCTCGCGAGGCCGTCGTTCTAGGATAATTTCGTGGCGCTGTCAGGTGTTTCCCTGCCCCGTTTCGCGCCGTCCCCAGTTTGCAGCGCCTTGCGCGCCACAGGTTCCGGCGATCACGGGTCACCGCATGTCCGAATTCTTCAGTCTTGGATCTTTCAGTACTGGCGCGACGGTCCGAATCGGCGCGGCGCTCCTGCTCTGCTGTACGGGGCTCAATCCCGCCGGCGCGGAGACGATCGCCAGCGCCTACACCTCCGCGGCCGAGAAGGACTGTCGCACGATCGGCAAGCCGGACAACGACAGCTCGACGCAGAGCTGCCCCGGCAAGGATGGCCTGATCGTGCTGGTCAACGAAGGCGATCTTCGCCAGACCGTCTCGGTGGGCCGCACCGTCAGCGCCGCCGCCAAGGAGCCGGCCGCACAGACTTGGTTCGGCCCGTTCAACTCCGCCGGCAAGACGATCGAATGGCGCATGGCCGACGGCAAGCCGTTCGCGATCATCCAGCGCTGGCAGATTGCCGACAATGACGACCAGGGCAAGCAGGGGCCGAACAACAAGCCGCTGCTGGTAGTGACGCGGCTGGCGCCGGGACCGGTGTGTCACGTCGCCTATGTCGATGCGGCCGCCAATGCCAACGCCAACGAGCTGGCGCGGCAGGCGGCCGATGAGGGCGCGCGGAGCTTCGCCTGTGGCAAGGACAAGGTAAAGGTCGTCGGCACGCGCGGCCGCGCGATCGATCTCGCTTTGCCCTAGCTCTTGCCTCGCGTGCGACTGTCCTTGATGCGGTGATAGCGCGCGAGCAGCCGCTCGCCCTTCGCGGCAATCTTTCGTGCGGCGGCAACCGTTCGCGGCACCGGCTCGCCCCAGGCATGCGCCGAGAGCGCGAGCCGGGTCGGCCGTCCCTTGGCGTCGAGCAGCGGCGGCAGCGGATCGCGGCCGTAGAAGCGCACCGCCCAGCTGCCCTTGCGCCGCATGTCCTGCGGAGTCATCTCCGAGACCTTCTTGGTGACGCCCGGCCTCAGATGCGCGCCGTCGCGTTCGGCGAACGCTTGGCGTCCCGCGGCTGTCAGGCCGCCGCGTGGGTCCTTCTCGCGCTTGCTCTTGGCGCTCTTGCGCGACGTTGCCTTGCGCGGTGTGGCGCGCTTTGCGGACCGCTTCTTGGCCGAGGATGCCGCGCGCGTCTTGCTCCGCGCCGTCTTCCTTGCGGCTTTCTTGCTTGCGACCTTCTTGGTCGTGGCCTTCTTTGTATTGGCCTTTGCAGCCGACCGCTTGCGGCCACTCGTCTTGGTCTTGCCCGCCTTCTTGGCCGCGACGCGCATGTTGTCGACCAGATTGGGATAGGGCCGGCCGGCGCGGCGCGCTCGGGCCTTGGCCGTGGCCTTCTCGGCGGATGTCAGACGGGTGGAGGCCTTGCCGGCGCGCTTGCGCGGATTGGCCTTGCTCCAGGGAGCGCGGGGTGATCGTGCCATGCGTGATCAACGCATGATCCGCGCCCCGGTTTCCGGTGCGACGACCTACGCGCCCGGCGGCAGCTTCGGGACGGTGGCCCGCAACATCGCATCGAGCAGCGAATCGGCCGTCGTGCCCGCGGGTGAGCGGCGCAGGATGTCGGCGAGGCGGCCGTCGAGCAGCAGCATCGTATAGCCATGGACCAGCGACCACGCGCGCGCGATCGCCGCAGCCTGATCGATCGACAGCTCCTCGTCCCCGACCTGCCCTTCGCTGCGCGCCGCGACCGAGCCCGCCAGACCGGCGAACGAGGCCTCCGCCGCGTCGTGCAGTGAGGGCCGCGAATAATCGAGCCGCTCGGTGCGGAACATCAGCCCGTACATGCCGGGATTGGCTTGCGCATAGGCCACATAGGCATGCGCCCGCGCCATCGCGCGCTCGATCGGCGTACCCGGCTGCTCGCCCGCCGCCTTCATCGCGGCGTTGAAGCGGGTGAAGCCGATCGCAGCGAGCTCGCTGACGAGGCCGGTGAGGTCCTTGAAATGATGCGTCGGCGCCGCATGCGACACCCCCGCCTCGCGCGCCACGGCACGCAGGGTGAGGCCGGCGAGCCCATCGCGCTCCAGCACGCGTTCGGCGGCTTCCAGCAGGGCATCGCGCAGTGCGCCATGATGATACGGCGTCGCCGCTTCGCCCGCCGGCCTGCCGGCCGTGCGCTGCCGCGCTCTCGCTCCCGAGGCCGCGGCGCGTCGCGGCTGTGCGCGAACCTGTTCTGTCTTGGTCGTCATGAGCCTCCTTATACAGACAATTTTGACAGCGTAAAGATTCGGCTTGACCGGCGTGCAGGCACCCGATAGGTTTATCTTTACATCGTAAAGATAAACCGGAGGAACGGCCATGAGCGACGGCTCTGAGATGACGGCACGACAGACACGCAACAACATCGGGCCGATCCCGTTCGAATGCGACGCGCCCATCCTGACGATCACCGGCGAGCTGCCGCGCGAGCTCAATGGCACCCTCTATCGCAACGGCCCCAACCCGCAGTTCGATTCGCCCGGCGCTCACTGGTTCGTCGGCGACGGCATGCTGCACGCCTTCCATCTGGAGAACGGCCGCGCCTCCTATCGCAATCGCTGGGTCCGCACGCCGAAATTCGAGGCCGAGCGCAAGGCCGGCCGCGCGCTGTTCGGCGGCTTTGGCCGCAAGCTGCCCGACGCGCCGTCCGACGTCACCGATGGGGGCGTCGCCAATACCAACATCATTGCGCATGCGGGCAAGCTGCTCGCGCTCGAGGAAGCGCATCTGCCGACCGAGATCGAGCCCGGCACGCTGGCGACAACGGGCTATCAGGATTTCGGCGGCCGCCTGCGCGGCGCCTTCACCGCGCATCCGAAGACGGATCCGGTGACCGGCGAACTCCTGTTCTTCGGCTACAACGCGGCGGGCCCGCTGACGCCGGCGCTGTCCTACGGCACCATCGACGCCGCCGGCCAACTGACGCGCCTCAATCGTTTCGAGGCACCCTATGCCAGCATGGTGCATGACTTCATCGTCACCGCGAACCACGTCCTGTTTCCGATCCTCCCGCTCACCGGCAGCCTGCAGCGCGCGATGTCCGGCAAGCCGCCTTACGCATGGGAGCCGGACAAGGGCGCCTATGTTGGTGTGATGAAGCGGAGCGGCGACATCAAGGACATCGTCTGGTTTCGCGGTGACGCCTGCTACGTCTTTCACATCATGAACGCCTGGGACGACGGTGACCGCATCGTCGCCGACGTGATGCAGTTCGACGAGCCGCCGCTGTTTCCACATCCCGATGGCCGCCCCACCGATCCCGCAAAGTCGCGCGCGCGACTGTGCCGTTGGAGCTTCGATCTGACTGGGAATAGCGACCGCTTCACGCAAACCTATCTGGACGATCTCACCGGCGAATTCCCGCGCATCGACGACCGCCGCGCCGGGCTCGTGAGCGGCCATGGCTGGTACGCGTGCGCCAATCCGCGTGGCCCGCTGTTCGGTGCCCTCTCCGGCGTCGCGCATGTCGACGGCGCCGGCACTCGCCGTGGCACCTATTGGCTGCCGGACGGCGACAGCCTGTCCGAGCCTGTGTTCGTGCCGCGCAGCCATGACGCCGCCGAAGGCGACGGCTGGCTGCTCACTGTGGTCTGGCGCGCCGGGACGAACACCTCCGACCTCGCGGTGTTCAACGCGACCGACATCGGCAGCGGACCCGTCGCGCTGGTGCATCTCGGCCACCGCGTGCCCGACGGCTTCCACGGCAACTGGGTCGGCGCGGCCTGACACGAAGCCGCGACGACCCTCTGCGCGACACACCCGCCATCGCCGAACACATCGGAGACATCCATGCGACACGCCTTGATCGAGCTGTGCACCGACTTCCTCTCGGCTATCGTCTTTTTCGTGCTCACCCTCGCCACCGGCAGCGCGGCGCTGGGAAGCGCGCTCGCCATTGCGGTGGCAATCGCACAGCTCGTCCATGCGCGGATGCAGGGCCGGCCGCTCAATTTCATGACCCAGGCCAGCCTCGCGCTGGTGGTCGTGCTCGGCGCGATCACGCTGCTCACCGACGACCCGCGCTTCATGTTCGCCAAACCCGCGATCGGCCATTTCGCGGTCGGGCTCATCATGCTCAAGCGCGGCTGGATGCTGCGCTATGTGCCTGCGATCGTGACCGACAACATCCCGGGCGCGGTCACCGTTGCCGGCTATGCCTGGGCGGCGCTGATGTTCGCCCTCGGCCTCGGCACCATCGCCGTGGCCCTGACCGGCGATCTGAAGATGTGGGCGCTGTACATTTCGGTCGTGGCGGTCGGCGCCAAGATCGCAGCCTTCGCGATCCAGTTCGTCACCTTCCGCGTGCTCGTCCGGCGGCGCATTCGGGCGGCGCGAGTCGCGGCCGGTGGCCGGCCTGGGCTGCTCGGCCTCCAGTTGCTCTAGGAATCGCTGGAGGCCGTCCTGCGCCGGATCCGTTGAATTGGGCCTGCCCCGGCGGAGCGCCGGGCGGGCGATCGGCAGACCGGCGCCAGTAGCTCCTGTAACCAATTGAAATAAAACAATCATATCTCGCTCCTCACAACATTTTGACACCGTCAAGATTCGCTTGACCGGGCACGCTCCTTCTCGTAAAAATCTTTCCATTGTAAAGATTGGCTCGGGAGGAGCCACCGATGACGATCTTCCTCATCCTCGCGCCCTACGGCGTTTACGCTGCGCTGATGATGGTGGTCTCGGCCACGCTCAGACTGGCGGTGGCGACCGCGCTGTGCCTGGCGGTGGTGGCGCTGGACGTCATCAAGGGCCGGTCGGTCAAGATTCTCGGCCTCGGCTCGGCGATCGTGTTCGCGGCCGTAGCAGCCTACCTCCAGCTGGTCGAGCCCGAGATGAGCGCCTCGGCGGTGCGGCTCGCGGTCGACTGCGGCATTTTCGCGCTGTCGCTCGGCTCGATGCTGCTGCGCATGCCCTTCACGCTGCAATATGCGATCGAGGCGGTGCCGCCGGAAACCGCGGCGATTCCTGGTTTTCTGCGCGCCAATTACGTCATCACCGGCGCCTGGACGGCGTCGGCGCTGCTGATGATCATCGGCAACATGATGACGCTCTACGTCCCCGGCCTGCCCTATTGGACCGGCCTCGCGATTGCCTTCGCCGCCCGCAACAGTGCACTTTATTTCACGCGCTGGTATCCTGAGTATCGTAGAACGAAAGACATCGCCGCGCAGACTGCTGCCGCAATGTCCGGCCAGGATTCGTGACGGTTTGGCTCCAGGGAGACGTGCGTGAAAGACGTGTTTACGAAGCTGACGGCCGATTTTCTGTCTGCCGCCGTCTTCTTCATCCTCTATCTCGCCACCGATGACGTCGTGCTGGCCACCTCGGCTGCGGTCGGCGTCGCCATCGTCCAGGTGGTATGGGCCCGAATCAAGGGCCATAGCCTCGGCTTCATGGCCTATGCCAGCATCGCTCTGGTCGTGGTGCTCGGCAGCGTGACGCTGCTGACGAATGATCCCCGCTTCATGTTCGCAAAGCCCGCGATCGGCCACTTCGCCATCGGCCTGATCATGCTCAAGCGCGGCTGGATGCTGCGCTACGTTCCCCCGATGGTGGCGGAGACGATTCCCGAATACGTCACGGGCGCCGGCTACGCCTGGGCGGCGCTGATGTTCGCACTCGGCCTCGGCACGATCGGCGTGGCGATGACCGGCGACATCAAGCTCTGGGTCATCTACATGACTTTCACCGCGGCCGCGAAGGTCGCCGCTTTCGGCGTGCAGTTCATCGCCTTCCGCTTCATCATCGCCAGCCGCCTGCGCGCGGCCAGAGCTTGAGGAAGGGCTTGAGCAAGGGCCTGATCGCCGCATTGGGCTTATCATCGAAGATGCGCTATAGGGGCGCCCGAAGGCCCCCTCGAAGGCTGCTTCGGGGCCCGGGATGGCAACGCCAGGAGAACGATCGATGGCTGTGGACGGCAACTGGAATCTGACCTTGAACACGCCGATGGGCGAGCGCAGCGCGACCTTGAGCCTGACAAGCTCCGGCTCGACGCTGACCGGCACCCAGGCCGCCGAGGGTGATTCCGCCGAGATCTTCGACGGCACCGTCAACGGCGACGACGTCGCCTGGAAGGTCTCGATCACCAGCCCGATGCCGCTGACGCTCGACTTCAAGGGCAAGGTCGCCGGCGACACCATCTCCGGCGAGATGGGCATCGGCTTCATGGGCAGCTTCCCCTTCACCGGCTCGCGGGGCTGATCCGCGTCGTGTAGGGTGGGCAAAGGCGCTCCCCGCTGCCTGTGATCAAGGCGAGATGGCGCGCGCCGTGCCCACCATTTTCTCCGAATGCTCCGACAAACGGTGGGCACACGACCGCCCTTTCGGGCGGCCGCTTTGCCCACCCTACGTCCCCGCTGCATCAACACGCTCCGCCGTCGTCCGGGCCTCCGAGCCCGCGACCCATCCCCCCAGGCAGCGGTTCGAGGCAGACTGGCGACTAAAGCGCGATGAGATCAGGATGAATCGTCATCGCGCTTTAGGTTGTTGTTTGCGCATGATCTTTTCGGAAAACCGCTGCGCACTTCTCCGGATCATGCTTTAGCATTTTGCCCATCACGTCCGCCGCGGCGTATGGGTCCCGGCTCGAGGCCGGGACGACACTGTGTTTGCCGCCTGCGATCACGCTTCACATCTCAAACAGCCTAGACACGCGTTCGCATTCCCGCGGCTGATGGGGCCCGAGTGATGCGTCGTCATCCCCCTCGCGAGATGCAAAGGGCGCAGGGAAGGCCAGGCGTCGGCTGACGCCTGCGGCCCGCCTGCGAGAAAAATGCAGGCGGCAGGTACCACAGGTGCAGCCGAGAAACGCCCGGCCTTCCCTGCGCGATGGTTTTGACGCTTATACGCAGTCTCCCTGGTGCGCCGGCTTGTTGGCCACCATGCCGCGACAATGCTTGCGCATTGCGCGGTTGACACCAGCTTCGGGGTGTCAGGACGCTGCGACTTCACGTCCGCGTGCGATCGTTCGTCCGCGCCCTCGTGAGAGGACGCTGCGATCTCCCGCGGCCATCGCATCCCCGCCTCGCGTGTCGTGACGATCGCGCGCAACGCCCCTTGCAGTGAGGCGGGATGTCGCGAGATAATCATGATTTCCGCAAAATGGCAAGAAGATTATTTTTATCAGAATTATGAAGAGTAACAATCGCCGTGCCAGTCCGTCTGGCGCAAGCGCAACCCTCTCCTCCGTCATTCCGGGGCGTGCGAAGCACGAACCCGGACTCCATTGCGCGGTAGGCGCGTGGCGAAATGGACTCCGGGCTCGCCGCGCTTTGCGCGTCGCCCCGCAATGACGACCGACTTTGGAGCCACCGTCGGACCCGCACTCCCTGCTCAGAACCAGATCTGCATCCCCACGCCATACGCATCGCGCGGCGGCTTGCCTTGCGGCAAGCTGCCCGCGCAATCCCGCGCCGCGAGCGCGACCGCGCAGGCGTCGAGGACGTCGTCGGACTTCGCTCCGGTGCCGAAGCGGGCGCTGGTCAGCCACTCGTCGAGCGCGGTGAAGCCGGTCGCAACTAACAAGTTACGCCGCAGTCTGGCGCCCTGCTCCGTCTTCTTCGACGGCAGCGGTGCGCCGTTGAGGCGCAGGAACACCAGCTCCGGATGGACCTCGCGGATGTCGCGCTCGCGATGCGTGCGCACGAAGGCATCGACCTCCATGATCTTGCGGCCGAGATGCCAGAGCTGGCGCGAGGCGCGCGGCTGGCCGCGGCGGGAGGCCTCTTTGTTGGCCTCGTCGGGATCGGTGTGGCTTTCCCAAAGCCAGCGGCGGGCACCGGTAAAGACGCGGGAGCGATGCGGCGCGAGCCTGTCGCGGGCAAGCTGGTCACAGGCGCGGGTGCCGTCGTCGGTCATGCCGATCGGGATATCGATTGCGGCACGGGTGAAGGGGGCCGCGAGCGCGGTGGTGATGTCGGCGGGGAACGCGACGTCACACCGGCCGTCCTCGATCGTGACGGCGACCCAGCCGCGCGAGAAGCCGTCGAGACCGAGGATGCGGTGGGGGTGCATTGAGCTCAACTATCAAATGCTCCCGACCGGCTTGCATATAATACTAGGGTGCCGTGACCTCAGCCGCTTCGAAATCGAGGCCGAGCTGCCCACCACGCCAACAGTGAGCTCCCCTCCCCCTTGCGGGGAGGGGTCGGGGGTGGGGGTCTCCGGGCGCTGAACGCGATGGAGGGCACATCGAAAGATCATCGAGAGAGCCTGTGCGCTGCGGACGCAGCGGTCTGTTTCTTATCGATAGAGCGGAGTTCGCGGACCCCCACCCCCAACCCCTCCCCGCAAGGGGGAGGGGAGCGCACCGTTCGGGCCGCAACATCACGGCTCCTACTCCCAGTTGGAGCGTGCGACACGCGGCACTCAGCCCGCCCTCCTCCACACGCCAACGGCCGGGATCGCTCCCGGCCGCTGCAGCAAACACCGCCCGAACCTCACCTCAGCCGAGGTTCAGCTCCTTGAAGAAGTCGTTGCCCTTGTCGTCGATGATGATGAAGGCCGGGAAATCCACTACCTCGATTCGCCAGATCGCTTCCATGCCGAGCTCGGGATATTCGACGACCTCGACCTTCTTGATGCAATGCTCGGCGAGGTTCGCCGCCGCGCCGCCGATGGAGCCGAGATAGAAGCCGCCGTGCTTCTTGCAGGCCTCGCGCACGGCCGGCGCGCGGTTGCCCTTGGCGACCATCACCATCGAGCCGCCTGCCGCCTGGAACTGATCGACGAAGGAATCCATGCGGCCCGCCGTGGTCGGGCCGAACGCGCCGGAGGCGTAGCCGTCCGGCGTCTTGGCTGGACCGGCGTAGTAGACCGGATGGTTCTTGAAGTAGTCCGGCAGCGGTTCGCCGCGATCGAGGCGCTCGCGCAGCTTGGCGTGCGCGGCGTCGCGGGCGACGATCATGGTGCCGGTCAGCGACAGCCGGGTCTTGATCGGGTTCTTCGACAGCGTGGCAAGGATGTCCTTCATCGGCTGGTTCAGATCGATCTTCACGACCTCGCCGCCGAGCGCCTGCTCGACCTCCGGCAGATACTGCGCCGGATGATGCTCGAGCTCCTCGAGATAGACGCCGTCCTTGGTGATCTTGCCGAGCACCTGGCGGTCGGCCGAGCACGACACGCCGAGGCCGATCGGCAAGCTCGCGCCGTGGCGCGGCATGCGGATGACGCGGACGTCGTGGCAGAAATACTTGCCGCCGAACTGCGCGCCGACGCCGAGCGACTGCGTCATCTTGTGGATTTCCTGCTCCATCTCGACATCGCGGAAAGCGTTGCCGTCAGCGGAGCCATGGGTCGGCAGCGCGTCGAGATAGCGCGCGGAGGCGAGCTTCACCGTCTTCATGCACAGCTCGGCCGAGGTGCCGCCGATGACAATGGCGAGGTGATAAGGCGGGCACGCGGCGGTGCCGAGCGTCAGGATTTTCTCCTTCAGGAACGCCAGCAGCCGGTCCTTGGTCAGCACCGAGGGCGTTGCCTGGAACAGGAAGCTCTTGTTGGCCGAGCCGCCGCCCTTGGCCATGAACATGAACTTGTAGGCGTCCTCGCCTTCCGCGTAGATCTCGGTTTGCGCCGGCATGTTGTTGGCAGTGTTCTTCTCTTCGTACATGCTCAGCGGCGCGACCTGCGAGTAGCGCAGATTGCGGCGCAAGTATGCGTCACGCGCGCCTTCGGAGAGCGCGGCCTCGTCGTCACCGTCGGTGATGACGTTGCAGCCCTTCTTGCCCATGATGATCGCGGTGCCGGTATCCTGGCACATCGGCAGCACGCCGCCGGCGGAGATGTTGGCGTTCTTCAGGAAGTCGAGCGCGACGAACTTGTCGTTCGGGCTGGCCTCCGCATCGTCGAGGATGCTGCGCAGCTGCTTCAGATGGCCGGGGCGCAGGAAGTGGTTGATCTCGCCGAACGCGGCCTCCGAGAGCGTCCGCAACGCCTCGCGCGACACCACCAGCATGTCGCGGCCGAGCACCTTCTCGACGAGGACGCCCTCGGCCGTGATCTTCTTGTAGGGCGTGGTGTCCGGCCCCAGCGGAAACAGCGGCGTGTGCTTGTAGGGCGGGACGGGCTTGGACTGGTCGGGGAAAGCGGTGGGCGCGTTCATGCGAAGCTCTTCGGGTTCTTTGGGTTCTAAAGATGGCCGCCCAAAGCGGTCTTGACAGGTCTGATATCACCCTGGTGTCGGGGTGCAACATATGGTTCGGCATGGCCGTTCCGGGGCGGGACCATGCCTACTTTGGTCTGAAGAGCGGTGGTTGATGGGAAGGGATCGGCTCAGGGAAGCTGCATGCGCCTGCGGGGGCGACCACCCTGCCGTGTTTACAATCCTACTCCGAGTCTTCGGTGTCTCGGCTACGATCCTGCGCACCGTGAAACACGGCGGTGATCAACACCTGATCGGCGTGCTGATGGATTTCGTAGACGACGATATAAGGAAGTCGAGGAACGACCCACTCGAAGGTTCCGGACTCGCGCCCGACGCGGCCGATCAGCGGAAACGATATCAGTAGCTCGATGCTGCCAAGCAATCGATCGACGACGGCCTTCGCCGCCGCGGCATTATCCTGAGAGATCCACCTGAAGATGTTTTCGATATCGGCAAGGGCCTGATCATCAAAAACGAGCTTCATCGAAAGATCAGGATCCTAGCTTGCCGATGCGATCCCGCGCTTCCGCGTGTGACACGATCTTCCGATCGGGATTGGCCCGACGGCGGCGGACTTCTTCAAGCTGGGCATCGGTCAGGCTGACGTCACGCATGTGCTTGACATAGTCAAGCAACGCGCCAGCCGCAGCGTTCTGATCATCTGCGGACAGCCGTTGAACCTGCTGCAAGGCCTGCTCAAGTAACGTTGTCATGGTCGAAATATAGCAGCTTCAGCACAAAACGAAAAGAACGGCCAGCAGAACGCTGTTGGCTCGTCGCGACTCCGCCAAGGCGCCGAAACGGATTGCAAGAGATTGTCAGAAAATGTAACCTGAGATTGTTGTCCTATTCATTTTCATTTTGGAGGCGTCATGGCACGAGGTCTCTGTGTTGCGATCAGTTTTGCTCTCGCTCTGATCACCCTGCTCCCTGGTTCGGCCGGCGCCGTTGGTCCCGGGCGGGCTTGCGGCGGCTTTGCCGGCATTCCCTGCAATGCCGGGCTGTTTTGCGAGTTTCCGGCCGGCCAATGTGGCCGGTTCGACATGATGGGCGTGTGCCGCCGCACGCCGACGTTCTGTAACAAGATCTACATGCCGGTATGCGGCTGTAACTTCCAGACCTATGGCAACGACTGCGAGCGCCGCGCCGCCGGCGTCTCACTGTCACATCCGGGCCGCTGCACGTTCTGACATAGCGGTCGCGCCGCTGCCGCCCGGCACGGTGACCGTCGTGCGTCGACGCACGGTCACATCGGCCGATGATCTTGTGCGGCTGTGGCGCGTCGCGCTTGCATGACCTCCGCGCCCAGGCTTCAATGGCGCGGGGGTATTTGGAATGAAATCATATCTTTGTTCGTTTGGCCGCGCGGCCGGCTTTGCCATCCTCATTGCACTCGGCGCGATGCTCGGGCCGCAGGCCGCGCGGGCGGATCGCTGCGACGACGTCGCCAAGGAGCTGAAGAACGGCATCGACGGCATCAAGATCGGCCAGACCGCGGCCGGCACCGTCTATCTCGCCCACCCCAAGGCGCGCGAGCTGACGCTCGGCTGCTCCTCGAAGAATTTCTCCAGCCAGCTATTCGGAAAAACCGACCGCAAGCCGCCCGCCGCCTTCATCGACTTGATGGCCAGCGCGGCGGCGATCGTGTTCACTTTGCCGAAGGACGACATGGCCCGCGGCGTCACCCGCTGCTACCGCCGGCTCGGCATCTTCCGCGGCGACGACGTCCCGAGCCGCTACCGCCGGCTCGACATGCGTTGCGCCCGCACCAAGACCGAGTCGTCGATCACGATCACCCGCAGCAAGGATCAATAGACCGGCGGACCAGGGTGCCGCCGGTTTCTATGCGGGGATCAGCAACCCGTTCACTATTGGCGGCCGCCACTCACAGTTGCAGACAATTCGACCGATCCGGTTGACCCTTCCTTGGTTGGACATGGCCACGCTTGGGCGAACACCAAGCGAGGAGCTGGACCATGTCCGTTTCGAGCGTTTCGACGTCATCACCGCCGCCCTCACCGCCGCCGGTCTCGACCGAGACGAACAAGCAGCAGACGCAACAGGCGCAGAGCCAACAGACGCAGTCGTTCAAGGCCGACAAGACCGGCGACGAGAACGCTGCGGAGAACAAGGCCCAGCGTCCGCCGCTGCCGCCCGGCCAGGGCACGCGCGTCGACATCATCGCCTGAAGACCCCACACCATCAGGCCAACTTCGTATGACGGCGGCGCCTTCGGGCGTGCGCCGTCATACGTGTTGGATCCTCACGCATCGAGCGCCTTGTAGTGGCGGAAGATGCCGTCTTCGTTGAAGGGGATCCGGCGCTCGCTTTCGAGATAGGCTGCGATGTTCGGCCTGGCGGCGACGCGGTCGTGGAGCGCGATGAGGCCGGGGATTTTGCGCTCGAACGCCTTCATGCGATTGGGGAAAGCGTAGCGCAGGCCGGCGATGATCTGGAACAGCGACAGGTCGACATAGGTCAGACGGCGGCCGGTGACGTAGGCGCCGCCGCTCCGGCCCAGGAGCTGCTCGAAATAGCCGAGGAATTTCGGCACCCGCTCATTCCAGAACTCGGTGGTACGTTTTTTCGCCGGGGCGCGCTGGTCCTCGTAGTAGAGCGTCGGCCCGAGCGGATGGTGGGTGTCGTGGATCTCGACCACGAAGTCGGTGATCGTGAGCTGCAGCTGGTGCACCCAGAGCTGGCCGGCCTCGGCCTTTGGCGCGAGGCCATGGCGGGGGCCGAGGAACAACAGGATGTTGGCGGTCTGGCCGATGACGAGGCGACCCGCTTTGAGGAACGGCGGCGCGAAGGGCGGCGTGGCGCTGTCGGCCCCGAGCATCGCGGTCATCGCCGCGATCCCCTCCTCGCGGGCGACGTCGCGATAGCTGGCTGCAGCCTCTTCCAGTGCGAGCCGGACATATTCGCCGCGGCCCTGGATCATCGGCCAGTAATATAGCTCGTAGCGCATGGGCCATCCTCGATGTGATGCGCCCACACGTGATGCGACGGAGACGGGACGCGGTTAGTTCGCCGCGAAGCAGTATAGCAGGCCGTCGCCGCCGGTGCTCTTCAAGTCAGCCTGCGAACAGCCGCCATCGGGACCGCGCGAGGGATGCGAGGTGTTCCAGGATCTCGACGGCTCGTCGTCGCGCAGGCCGATGCGGTCGGAATGGCCGACCATGGCCGCGCCTTGCGTCGCGCTGGTCCAGTTGCGGCAGGTGCGGTCCTCGCCGGCGGCGAACGCCGTTCCGTCGGCCTGCGAGCCGGTCAGCACGTCGTGGCGGTTCGGCGTATCGCCGCGGCCGTTGATGACCTCGCCCTTTTCGCTCAGCGCCGTCTGCTTGGTGAGATTGTTGGCGGCGCTGTGCAGCTCGGCGACATCCTTGGCGACGACGACGCCCTTGGCGTTCTGCCACGGGCCCTTGCCGATGCGGTCGCGCGCGTTGACCGCCGGCTGGCCGTCGGCGGCCTGGGTCGACAGATAGGCGCGCCAGGTCTTGGCGCCCGCACCAGCCGCCTGCGCCAGGCTCTGGCAGTGCTTGTCGGCGCCGGCGAGGCCGCCGAGATTGCCGCCATTGCCGGGGCCGTTGCTGGTCAGGAAGAAGCTCATGTCGGCACTATCAGCGGATGCGGTCGCGATCAGGCCAGGCGCTGCGGCGAGCAACGCGCTCGCGACCATGAAGCTGCGGATCGATGTCATGGTGTCCTCCCTCGTGGACGTGATGGCGCATCGCTTGGGTGCGATGTTCTCGCTGTGGACCCGTGTCGGCGCGCATTATTCCGCCGGCACGAGGGCAAAGCAAAGGCGCCGCGGATGTCTCCGCGGCGCCTGATGATCGTTTGACCTGTGGCCTCAGCCGACCTGCTGGATCGCCGAGAGCTGCCAGTCGGCGCCGGGGTGACGCAGGAAGGTCCAGACCTCCGTGGCCTCCTGCGGCTGGTCGGAACCGTCGACCACGCGGCCCGAGGCACGCTCGATGGTCTTGTCGGCCAGTGTGAACCGCAGCGCCACCGTGGCGTAGTCGGCGCCGTTCTCGCGCCAGGCCTCCGAAAGATCGCCCTGCAAGAGCTTCACGCCGGAGACCTTGTTGACCACGCCGCGGGCCTGGTTCTGCTCGAGATCGCGCTCGAAATACGAGGCCATTTCAGGCGTCGACAACAGGCGGAGGCGACCGACATCCTCGTTCGACCAGGCCGACTGGATCTCGCCCAGCAGCCGCTCGAACGCCTCGTAGTCGGCCGGCTGGATCTGCAGCGGCGGCTGGTTGCTGCCGCCGCCGAAACCGCCGAAGCCACCACCGAGGCCGCCCAGGCCAGAGCGGAAGCTCTGCTGGCCGTCATTCGGGCCAGGCGTCGGACCGGCGGCATAGGCCGGCTGGTTGCGGCGCTGCCACCAGGACATCGCGAACCGCACGACGAGCACCACCAGCAGGACCTGCAGGATCAGGCCGATGATCGAGGCGAAGCCGCCGAGGCCGGAGAACAGGCCGCCGCCGAACAGCATGCCGAACAGGCCCGCGCCGAGGAAGCCGGCGGCGAGACCGCCGAGGAGACCACCGGCGCGGCCGCCGAACAGGCCGCCGCGCGACGGCGCAGCCTGATTGAAGCCGCCAGGCTGGCCCGGCTGGGTGATGGTGCGGTTGAACTGCGAGGCCGATCCCGGCGCGGTCGCGGTCGGAGGCGGCGCGGAGAAGGTGCGCGTGCCGCGGGAGCCCGAGCTGGAGCCGCCGCCGATCCGGGCGTCGGCCGCCGAGACGGCGAGCACCGTCGGCAGCGCCAAGGAAAGGGCCACGGCCATCGCCTTGAGGAGGCCGCTTTTGCGCTGCATGAAGCTCATCTTCGTTTCCCATAAGTCCCCGGAATGGGGATGCCCGTAAGATGGGCAGTCCGGGCCGAAAAGGAAGGCGGCACGAAGCCGCGCGGCTGCGGCTCTGGGTCGCGGGATGATCCCGCTCGCCCGCCTTGTCCGGCTCCTCTGGTAACCTATTGCGGCGCCATTGTTTCCTTCACCGCAGCGACCAATTGGCTGAGTGTGAAGGGCTTTGGCAGGAAGGCGAACTGCTGATTCTCCGGCAGGCTCTTCTCGAACGCATCCTCGGCATAGCCCGAGACGAAGATGATCTTGATGTCGGGATTCTTCTCCCGCATCACCTTCAACAGCGTCGGTCCGTCCATCTCCGGCATCACGACGTCTGACACCACGAGATCGAGCTCGCCGTTGCACTCCTCGAGCGCCTCCATCGCCTCGATGCCGTTCGAGGCCTCGATCACGCTGTAGCCGCGCGAGCGCAGACCGCGCGCATTCAGCGCCCTCAAGCCTTCCTCGTCCTCGACCAGCAGGATCGTCCCCTGCCCGGTCAGGTCGGCGCGCGGCTTCGGCGCCTCGGCGGCGGGCGCCGCGTCCTTCACGGTGCCGTTGGTCGCCTGCGGCTCCGGCTGGACCTCGGGCACGACGATGTGGCGCGGCAGGAAGATCTGGAACGAGGTTCCCTTGCCGAGCTCGCTGTCGACATAGATGAAGCCGCCGGTCTGCTTGATGATGCCGTAGACCGTGGACAGGCCGAGGCCGGTGCCCTTGCCCACTTCCTTGGTCGAGAAGAACGGCTCGAAAATCTTCTCGCGGATCTCGGCGGGAATGCCGGTGCCGGTGTCGCTGATCTCGATCTTGACGTAGTCGGCGACCGGCATGCCCTTGTAGCCACCCTGCGCCGCCTCCTCGGCCGTCACATTGGCGGTGCGCACCGACAGCTTGCCGCCGTCGGGCATCGCGTCGCGGGCATTGACCGCCAGGTTTACGATCACCTGCTCGAACTGCGAGACGTCGACCTTGACCGGCCAGAGGTCGCGGCCATGGGCGAGATCGAGCTTGACCTTCTCGCCGATCAGACGGCGCAGCAGCATGGTCAGATCCGACAGTGCGTCACCGAGATCGAGCACCTGCGGGCGCAAGGTCTGGCGGCGCGAGAACGCCAGCAGCTGCCGCACCAGCGTCGCGGCGCGCGTCGCGTTCTGCTTGATCTGCATGATGTCCTGGAACGACGGGTCGGTCGGCTTGTGCGCGTTCAGCAGGAAATCGTTGGCCATCATGATGGCCGAGAGCACGTTGTTGAAGTCGTGGGCGATGCCGCCGGCGAGCTGGCCGACCATCTCCATCTTCTGCGACTGGTTGATCTGGTTTTCCAGCGCCCGCCGCTCGGTGGTCTCGAGCATGTAGACGATCGCGGCTTCGGTCTCGCGCTCGTCCTCGTCGACGGCCGTGACGAAGAACTGGCCGAAGCGCTCCTTGGCGCCCTCGAGCATCACCTCGACCGGAGGAATGTCCGCCTGGCCTTCCGAGGCCTGGTTGATCGCGGCGATCAAGAGATGCCGGTCGCGCTGGCTGACGGTGCGGAAGATCGACTTCGCCGCCGCCGGATCGCCGCTGACGCTCTGCGCCAGCTTGGCGTAGCGCGCATTGGCGCGGACCACGGCGCCGCCGCGGTCGACGGTGGCGATCGCCATCGGCGTATGGTCGAAGAAGCGCATGAAGCGCACCTCGGCCGCGCGCTCCGGATCGGAGCGCTCGTCGCGGGCGCGGCTGATCACCAGGGTGCGCGAGGCGCCCGGCTTGCCGTCGGCGCCGAACGCGAGCTTGTGATAGAGCCGCGCCGGCATGGTCTTGCCGCCGCGCATCTTCAGGTCGATGTCGAACACCTCGGTGCGGACCTCGCCGGGCACCGCGACGATTGAGGTCAGCAGCGAGGCGCCGTCGCCGGACACGACGTCGACGAGCTTCAGCCCGCCCGAACCGATCTCGGCGAGATCGTAGTCCAGCCAGTTGGCGAGCGTGGCATTGACGTAGACCAGGCTGCCTTCGGGATTGACCGAGAAGAAGCCGCAGGGCGCGTGGTCGAGATATTCGATCGCGTGCTGCAGCTCCTGGAACACGTCCTCCTGGCGCTCGCGATCCCGCGTGATGTCGGCGATCGACCACACGGCATAACGGGCGTAGCGCTTGGTCTGGCCGAGCGGACGGACGCGCATGCGCAGCCAGCGGCCCTGGCCGCCCTCGGCCGCGGTGATGCGCACCTCCTCCTGCTGCCGCTTGCCCTCGCGCGCGGCCTTGAGCAGGCGGAACACGGCCTCGGACACATCGGGATTGCCGATGAAGACGCGCTCGACGGGCCGCGCCTCCTGCGGACCCGCAGCGCCGGTCATGCTGAGATAGGCGGCGTTGGCATAGACCACATGGCCGCGCGCATCGGTCACCGCGAGCCCGTCAAAGGCGTGATCGGCGATCGCGCCCATCACCGGATCGTCAATCGCCTTGTCGGCGAAGCGGACGATGCCGGCAGCAAAGGCGAACAGGTTGAACAGGCCGACGGTGGCGAGCAGCGACAGCAGGCCGAGGATATAGGGCTGCGCCTGGTTGCGGCCGATCGTCATCAGCGCGATCGCGACCGCGACGAGGCCGAAGGCCACCAACAGGATCAGCAGAATGCTGCCGCTGCGGCGCGGCCGCTCCGGCAGGCTCACCTGGTCCGGTGACGCTTCGTTGTCTTTATCGGCGCTCATGGCGTGAGGACGCGACCTGTCGGCTAGGAGCCCCAGCCCGTTCACGCGGCTCCCGCTTCCACCTGCCTGAATCGACGGGTCAAGCGCAAGCCCGTCAAGCCGATATTCCATGGTTTATCCGTATTTTGCGGTCCGTTCCGGGACCTGCTCGATTGTCATCGCGGGCGCCCCGAGAGGTTGCGCCGCAGCCCCATCACGTAGCCGATGATCTCCGCCACCGCGTGATAATGTTCCACCGGGATCTCCTCGTCGATCTCGACGGTGGCATACAGCGCGCGCGCCAGCGGCACGTTCTCGACGATCGGGATGTCGTGCGCCTTGGCGATCTCGCGGATCTTGAAGGCGATGTTGTCGACGCCCTTGGCGACGCAGACCGGCGCCGACATGCCGCGCTCATAGGACAGCGCGACCGAGTAGTGGGTCGGGTTGGTGATGATCACGGAGGCCTTGGGAACCGCGGCCATCATGCGCTTCTTCATGCGCTGCTGGCGGATCTGCCGGATACGGCCCTTGACGTGCGGATCGCCTTCCGACTGCTTGAACTCCTCCTTCATCTCCTGCAGCGACATCTTCTGGCGCTCGTACCACTGCCGGTACTGGAACAAATAGTCACCGATCGCGACCAGCGCGAGCAGTGCGACCACCGAGCCCATCAGGTGCTTGGTCAGAGAGATGGTGACGCCGAGCAGCTCGCTGACGTCGAGATGCAACAGCGATTCCAGGCGCAGCCGCTCCGGCCACAGGATCATCACCATGACGGTGCCGAGCAGCACGAGCTTGAAGACGCCCTTGGCGAAGTTCGCCGCGGCCTGCTTGCCGAACAGCCGCTTGGCGCCGGAGAGCGGCGAGATCTTGCTGAAGGTCGGCTTCAGCGGCTCGCCCGACCAGACCAGGCGGTGCTGCATCATGTTGCCGGCGATCGCCGCCAGCATCACCATCAGGATCGGCACGCCGATGGCGGCAATCACCGTGAACGACAGGCTGCGCGCCAGCGCCAGCAGGCCCGCGCCGTCGGTGTGGATCATCCAGGAATTGGCGATCAGATTGCGCATGGGCACCAGCACGGCGGCGCCGATCGAGCCCGAGAAGGTCGACATCACCAAGGTCGCGGCCGCGATCACGAACCAGGTGTTGAGCTCCTGGCTCTTGACGACGTCGCCGCGCTCGAGCGCCTGGTCGAGGCGTTTTTGCGTCGGGTCTTCTGTTTTGTCCTCGGAATCACCCTCGTCGGCCATCGGTCAGGCTCCCCTCACCGCGGCATCATCTCGTGAAGGACGCCTTCGAAATAGCCGAGAAACGCGCCCATCATCGCAGTCAGCACCGCCGCGAAGATGAGGAAGCCGATCAGGATCGAGAGCGGCGCGCCGACGAAATAGACCTGCATCTGCGGCATCAGCCGCGCCAGCACACCCAACCCGATGTTGAAGACGAGACCGAACACCAGGAACGGCGCCGACAATTGCAGCCCGATCTTGAAGGCGCCGGCAAACGCCTTGGTCGCCAGCGACGCGACGTCGCCGCTCGGAATCAACTCGCCAGGCGCGAAGATCTTGTAGCTGTCGCTCAGCGCCGCGATCACCAGATGGTGGCTGTCGGTCGAGAACAGCAAGGTCACGCCGAGCATGGTGAGAAAGTTGCCGATCAGGACGCCCTGCTGACCTTGCGTCGGATCGACCGCGGTGACGAAGCCGAGCCCCATCTGCTGCGCGATCACCGAGCCCGCGACCTGCAGCGCCGAGAGCGTCACCCGCGCGGTCGCGCCGAGCACGATCCCGATCAGGATCTCGTGCACCATCATGACGACGAGCGGCGAGATCGCCTGCAGGTCGACCTGATAGGCCTGACGGTGCAGCGGCAGCACGACCATCGTCAGCAGCAGCGCGATGGCGAGCTTGATGCGGACGGGAATGTTGACCTCGCCGAAACCCGGCATCAGCATCACCATCGCGCCGATGCGGGCGAAGGCTAGCATGAACGCGGCCGCCAGCGTCGGAAGGAACGAGATGTCGATGCGCATCGTCGGCGGTCCTGGCCCGGACGGCCGCGGATGAAAGCGGCAGGCCGGCCTGCGAATCGATCGCGTCCCAATTGGCAACCGACGTGGCGACCAGAGAGCGGCGATCAGAGAAGAGCCGAGCGCAAAGGCCGCTCACGCCCGGTCGAAAGCAGCAGCGCCCCCCCGCGCCGCCCCTCACGACCGGTCGCAGCGCCCTTGCAAAGGACGGCTCTGCCGCGCCGGACATTGCCTCATCCGCCGATGATTCGCGACGAGATCCGCATCATGTGCTGATGCAGCGCGTCGGCCATGAACGGCAGCGCCAGCAGCAGCGTGACGAAGATCGCGATGATCTTCGGCACGAACACCAGCGTCTGCTCCTGGATTTGCGTCAGCGCCTGGAACAGCGACACCACCACGCCGACCACGAGCCCGACCACCATCAAGGGCGAGGAGACGATCACGATCGTCCAGATCGCGTCGCGCGCCACGTCGAGCGTTTCAGCTCCGGTCATGTCCTGTCGCCCCTCATGGTCGTCGGCACCTGATCAGGCGCCCTTGCTTTGCACGCGGCTCCGGCATCAGCCGGCGCCGCACCTCGCGTGACGTGACGCGTGCCCTCTCGCGTCACGTCCGATCCGATTCGAAGCGAGCTCAGATCGTCATCTTCATCACGTCTTCATAGGCCTGGATCACGCGGTCGCGCACCGAGACCAGGGTCGACACCGCCACGTCGGTCTCGGCGACCGCGGTGACGACGTCCATCACGTTGGCCTTGCCCGAGGCCATCGCGACCGCCTGGCTGTCGGACTTGCGTCCGCTCTCCACGACGCTGCCGATCGCATCCTTCAGCACCGAGCTGAACGACGGACCACCCTTGTCGGCCCCGGCACCGTTGCCGAGAACATCACGCACACGCGCAAGGCCGCCGAAGGTATTGCCCGAACCGCTGGTGTCGAGCACGCGGGCGGAATTCGCATAGGCATTCGCTGCGGAAATTGGGGAGGCCATGACTTTCGTTCCTGTCCTAGGTCTTCAGAATGTCGAGTGTGCGTTGGATCATGCGGCGCGTGGCGCCGATGATGTTCAAATTCGCCTCATAGGACCGCTGTGCATCACGCATGTCGGTCATCTCGATGAGCGGATTGACGTTGGGGTACTTGACATTGCCGGACGCGTCCGCGGCCGGGTTACTGGGGTCGTATTTGACGCGGAACGAAGATTGATCGGGCACCACCTTGCCGAGCGCGACGACCTTGGCGTCGAGCGCGCGGTCGAGCGCCGTGGTGAAGGTCGGGACCTTGCGGCGATACGGATCGCCGCCGGCCTTGGCGGCGGTCGAATCGGCATTGGCGATGTTTTCGGAAATGACGCGCATCCGCCCGGCCTGCGCACGCAGGCCTGACGTCGCGATGCTCATCGAGCGCAGGAAATCGCTGGAGTCGTTTGCCATGCTTGTCGGTCTCCGTCCTTAACTCCGGCTCAGCCCTTGCCGATCGCCGTCTTCAACAGATGCAAGCTCTTGCCGTAGAGCGAAGTCGCCGCCGCATAGTCCATCTGGTTGGCGGAGACCTTGAGCATCTCCTCCTCGAGGCTGACGGCGTTGCCGGCGGGCCTCGTCTGAAATCCGACCTTGCGATTCTGGTCGAAGCTCGCACTGTCGCCCGACCCCGGCGCGATATGCGCGGTGCTGGTGCGCGTCAGCGGGAGCGCGGCAAAGCCGCCCACCGCCTGGCCGGTTGCAGTAAACTTCGGCTCAACCAAATCCTTCGGCTTGAAGTTGGGCGTATCCGAATTGGAGACGTTCTCCGACAGCACTCGCTGCCGCTCCTGGTGCCATTGCATCTTGGTGCGCAACGCCGACAGCACGGGAAGATCGTTGATGGACATGGCGTCGCTCGGTTGTGTCCGACTACCGGACGTTTTCGGTAGGTAGAAATTGCCGTGCGTATGGTTAATGAACAGTTAAGAAACGATGCGCTGCACCCCGGGACTATCCCGGGGTTTTGACGATTTCTTAGGAAAGTGGCGGCCCCGGCGTGCAGCCATGCATCAATTCGGGACGGAGGACGCGGCCAAGAAGTCATTTTGGCCCGGCCGATTCATGGGTTATTAAGATACCAAGCGGCACTTCCTGCCGTTTTGCGTTAACGGGTTGGTTCCGGTTCTGAAGGCCTCGTTCACTGACGCTGTCGCGTTGGACACAGGAGAGACTTCGAAAGGACGCGGTATTTGCCGGGGACAGAGATGCAGGCGCTGACGTTCTTTTTTGCATTCGTAGCCGTGCTGGCACTGATTGGCCTGGCCGCATGGCTGGTTCGTCGATTCGCGGGCAACCGCCTCGGCACGAACCCGAATCGCGGCCGCATGCCCCGGCTCGCCGTGATCGATGCCGCCGCCGTCGACGGCCGCCGTCGTCTCGTGCTGGTGCGTCGTGATAACATAGAGCATCTTCTGATGATCGGCGGTCCGAGCGACATCGTGGTCGAATCGAACATCGTGCGCGCGATGCCGGCGCGCGAACAGCTGCCGCAGCGGCCCGGCATCAATGCCGAGCCGCCGGCCGCGCGCATTGCGCCTGCGCCGGAGGTCCCGGCCTGGAGCGACAACGAGCCGAAGCCCGAGCCGGTGGAATTGTCCGAGCCGGCGGTTCCGGAACTGCCGGCCCGGCCGCAGCGTCCCTCCTTCATCGACGAGGTCCGCAGGACTGCGCCGGCTGCCGCCGAGCGGCGCGAGCCGCCGCCGGCTTTCCCGCCCGAGCCGCCGATCCCGCCGCGTCGTCCCGGGCCCCGCCCGGAGGTTCGCGCAGAGCCGCGGGCCGGCGACGAGGCACGCATGGAGCCGCGTCCCGAGCGAGGCGCGCCCCGTGGCGAGCCGATGATGCCGCGCCCGTTGCGGGCCGCAGAGCCGCAGCGCCAGGCCGAAGCGCCGCGCCCCGAAGGCCCCCGGCTGCCGCCGGTCCGCGCCGCCGAACGGGCTGAACGGATCGAGCAGCCCGAGCGCGTGGCCGCGCCGGGTCCGCCAGCTCCGCCCACGCCCCCGGCCCCGCCGCCGCCGGCGCCGGTGGATCAGAGCGCCGAAGCCAATCTCGCGGAGATGGCGCAACGCCTCGAGGCCGCGTTGCGGCGTCCGACGGCCGAAGCTCCGCCTGCAGGGGGGCCGCCGACGCTCCGTCCTGCCCGCAACGAGCCGATGCCCGCCGCAGCAGCGCCCGCCAAGACCAGCTTCGAGAACCTGGAGGACGAGATGGCCTCGCTGCTCGGACGTCCGAAGTCCTCTCAGTGAGATCGCGCAGCCTCCCGCGTAGAGTTGTCTTCATTGCTGTCCTGATTGCCGCCGGCGCGTTCGCGGGGAGCGCGGCTGCGCAGGACATCAGCATCAATCTCGGCGGCGCCGGCGGTGGCGGCGTCACCGAGCGGGCGATCCAGCTGATTGCCCTGCTGACGGTGCTGTCGATCGCACCGTCGATCCTGATCATGATGACGTCGTTCACGCGCATCGTGGTGGTGCTGTCGCTGCTGCGCACCGCAATGGGTACAGCGACCGCGCCCCCCAACACGGTGATCATCGCGCTGGCGATGTTCCTGACCGCCTTCGTGATGGGCCCGGTGCTGCAGAAGTCCTATGACGACGGCATCAGGCCGCTGATCGAGAACCAGATCACCGTCGAGGATGCGCTCCAGCGCGCCTCGGTGCCGTTGCGCGGCTTCATGCAGAAGAACGTGCGCGAGAAGGACCTCAAGCTGTTCGTGGACCTCTCCGGCGAGGCGCCGCCGGCAACGCCCGACGACCTGTCGCTGCGCATCCTGGTGCCGGCCTTCATGATCTCCGAGCTCAAGCGCGCCTTCGAGATCGGCTTCCTGCTGTTCCTGCCGTTCCTGATCATCGACCTCGTCGTCGCCTCGGTGCTGATGTCGATGGGCATGATGATGCTGCCGCCGGTCGTGGTCTCGCTGCCGTTCAAGCTGATCTTCTTCGTTCTGGTCGATGGCTGGTCGCTGGTGGCGGGAAGCCTGGTGCAGAGCTACGGGGGGTAGCGGCGGCTCGGGACCATCGAGGCGGGCAGCGCCGCATGCACTACGCTTCCGAGCCGTGCTAGTCTCAAAGCGGAGCACACTTCCTCTGGAGCCTCGTCATGGAAGAACGTACATGGACGCTGATTGTCTTGCTGTTCATGGCCCCCGTTTGGCTGGTGGCGATGTGGGCGCTGCTGATGAACTTACTCGGCGGGTTGAGGGATGAACGTTTCACGCTCTTCCGCTTGTTCACCGGGGCCTTCGTTCTAGAACCGTACAACCGGAAATACTTTCGCATCTTCGCGAGCTGCGGCGCGATCTTGTGCGGCGTCGTGCTCCTCGTCAACGTTCTGGTCTTTTCAGGGACGCTTCGCATGTCGGACAATCGAGTTTGGCCGACGCCGACCTCCAGCACGCGTTGATGCGCCAGCACCTCGTAGCCAAGATGAGTGTCAGCGGGCGCTTCTTCGGCGAGATCGCCCCCTGAATTGTCTCCGGCTCGGACGCGAGATCAACGGCCGGCGATCGCCTGCTTCACGCCCTGGATGCGCGGCAGGGCGCCGGTCGCCTCCGTCGGAGCCTTCGCGGCGTCCTTGCCGGCGTCCGGGCCCTTGCCGGTCGCATCGGGGAAGCGCGCGCGCATGTCGCGCAGGAAGCCGTCGAGCGTGTCGACACCCGCCGCCATCTTGGCGATCTGGGCGAACTCGGCGCTGGAGCCGCTGGCCGGCTTGCTGGCGACGTCGAAGGCCAGCTTGTCGGCCTCGCCGGTCATCAGCGGCGCGTATTTCTCGCGGAAGCGCGCCAGGCCGATGGCATCGTCCGCCAGCGCGTAGCCGACGACGGCGCGCAGGATGTCGCCGCGCTCCGCGGGATTCAGCGGACGGAAATCGCGCCAGCGGTCGCCGTAATACAGCTCGATCTGCTCGGACGCCTCGCGCCAGCGCCGCGACGCCCAGTAGATGTCCGAGCGCAGCCGGATCGCCTCGCGCCCGGCGACATTGGTGATGATGTCGAGGCCGAGATCGTGGCGGCCGATGTCGCTGTTGGCGCGGGCCTCGAGCAGCAGGCGCTGCTGGCGCAATTCGCCGGCCAGATCGGCAATGCGGGTGGTGCGCAACGCTTCCAGCGCGCGGTCGGGCTTGCGGTTGGTCAGGTACACCATCGCGAGACGCGCGGCGACCTGGGCGCGCGCGGCGCCTTCGAGACGGTGGTCGACCTGGTATTGCAGGAGCTCGGCGGCCTGGTCGAGCAGGTCGATGCCGACGAGACGGTCGGCGAGCTTGCGGATCATCTCGTCGCCGCGCCGGCCGATCGGGGTCAGCTCACGAAAGCCGTAGAAGATGCTGAGCGCGTCGACCGGCGGCAGTTCGTCCGCCTTGCCGCTCAGGAACAGCTGCGAGAACAGCCGCTGCGCCGCGTCCTGGGCCTGTCGCGCCATGTCGGAGTTCGGCATCAGCCGCGTGGCCTGGCGCGCCGCCTCGAGCGAATCCGCATAGCGCCCGGCCTCTTCGTAGGCCTGCGCCATCATCTGCAGGGTCTGGACCTCGATGGCGTCGCCGCGCCAGGTCGCCTGCAGGGTCTCGAGCTCCTTCAGCGCATCAGCCGGCTTGATCTCGCCGCGCTTCTGCAGAAGCTTGATCTCGAACAGCTTGGCCTCGGCCGCGGCCATGCGATCATTGGAGTTGATGGCGACGCGATACTCATCGAGCGCATCCTTCTCCTGCGCCATCGCCTCGGCGAGCCGGCCGCGCAGCACGGCCACGTCTGGCTTCATGTCCGCGGGCACCCCGATCACGTCGAGCTCGGCGCGGCGCTTGGCGGCGCCGGCAAAATCCTTGATCTCGAGCGCCGACTTCATCGCATCCGAGATCACCACCCGCTGCAGGTCGAGCGGCAGCGAGGCGATGGCGAACTCGACGTTCTTCAGCTTCTCGCGCGCGTCGGCGAACTTGCCCTGCCGCGCAAAGGCGAGGCCCTTCCACATCTGCGAATCGAAATTGTTGCCGATCGAGGAGGTGGCGAGATCCTTGAGGCCCTGGTCCGGACGTCCCATCAGGATGCTGGCGACCGCATGGATCATCAACATCCCGGTCTCGTCGGTACGCGGATCGTCGTCCGAGATCATCAGGTTGGTGATGCCGCGCGCCTCCGGATACATACCGCGCGCCATGTAGAAGCGTGCCAGCGCAAGCCGCGCCTGGGCGCGCCGCTCCGGCTCGGCGCTTGCCGCTGCCTTGATCAGCAGATCCTGACGCTTCACGAAAGGCTGGGTCTGGTTCTGCTGCCACTCGTCGATGTCGAACATCGGCCTGACGGCGGTCGGCGCCCGCTCCGGCGAGAAGCCGATCGACGACAGAGTGAGACCGCCCGGCCGGCCAAGGATCACCTTGTCAGGGGCGATCTCGACAGCGACATCGTCCGAGTTCGGACGCACCGCGATGCCGTGAATGGAATCGAGCAGCGACAGATCGACGAAGTCCTGGCGCTTGATGAAGCCGCGGATCGGCGGCGGCGCCGTCACGACCAGCAGGGTGTCACCGGCATCGGGGTCGGTCAGCCGGTGCAGCATCCCTGGCCCGGGGTTGGCGAGCGGGATCATCACATTGGCGAGCGCGGGATCGGTGACGTTGCGCATCACCATCAGCGGCTGCTGATTGGTCAGCCCCTTGTCGGCGAACGACAACGTCCAGCTGCGGCCGCCATCGTCGCTGCCGAGCGAATGCATCTGCGGCCGGTTGAGACGGATGCGGATCGCCTGCCCCTTGTCGAGCGGCATCCGGTTGACCTCGCCAATGATCGCGCCGCCCTTGGCCTTGATCGGCTCGACGTCCACCGGCTTGGTGGAATCGAGCACCATCCAAACCGTGTCGCCGCGGCGGAACAGCGCCGCCGGCGTGACCTGGCCGAAACCGAAGGTGAGCCGCAGGCCTTCGCTGTCACGCAACGCCTCCAGCGTGGCGGCGCCATTCGCCGCCTTCTCGGCGGGCTTTTCCGCCGGCTTGGCTGCTTCAGGTTTGGCTGCTTCAGGTTTGGCCGGCTCGGGCTTCATGGGCTCCGGCATGGCCGTCTCTGCCTTGGCCATTTCGGTCTTCGGAGCCTCGGCTTTCATGGGCTCAGCTTTGGCTGGCTCAGACTTGTTGGGCTCAGACCTGTTAGGCTCAGACTTGGCCATCTCGGGCCCGGCGTCCGCTTTGGGCTCGGCTGCGGGCTCGGTCGCCGGAGCCGCGATCGCAGGCTTGGCTTCCGCCTTCATCTCCTTGGCGATGGTCTCGGAGGTCGGCGGGACGATCTCAGGCTGCGCCCCAGCCTTGGGCTTTTCGCCGTTGGGCTTCTCCGCGTTGGGCTTCTCAGCGGCCGCCGCCTTGGCGCCAGGGAGCGTGTCGGAGGAGACCGCCGCAACCTTCTTGTCCGGCTGCTGATAGGCGATATCGATGTTGTAGTTTTTCTCCTCGCGGAAGGCGTGGACATCGACCTCGCCAATCAGGCCGATCTCGACGACCGTCTTGCTGCCGTCGATGCGCTGGTTGATCGCGGCGACGTTGGGCGGCGAGACGATCTTGGCGTCGGCCAGATCGAAGCTGAGCGGCGCCGAGAAGAACAGCGACATCTTCTGGTCGTTCATGACCGAGGAGATGCCGACACCGTCCGGGATCTCGAACACGAATCGCACGAAGGTCGGCTGCACCAATGCGCGGACGCGGATCGGCGGCCGCTTCTTCGATTCGGCCTCGGCGCGCTGCAGCCGCAGCGCCTTCTCGGCCGCACGGGCGCGCTCGGCGAGCTCGCGCACGACCTCGGCCGGCAATGGCGGCGGCGCGCCGGTCCAGCTGTCCGGCAAGAGATCGATGAAGACGCGCTCGCCGGCGGTCATGGTGTTGACGCGCACCTTGCGCGACAGCGACAGCCGCAGCGCCGAGCCGTCGGGATCGCCGCGCGCCGAGGAGATGTAGTCGGGCGCCGCATCGACCCAGCGGTCGATCGGAACGCTGGCGGGACGATCGAAGCGGATCAGCAGGATCGAGCCTGCGGTGGTGACGTCAGCACTGACGTCCTCGGCGAACTTCAAGACCAGCCGCGCATAGCCGTTCTGCGCCGACAGGCTGGCCTCGCCGGGAACCGGAGCCGCGCCGGCGGCCACCGTCGACAGCACGAGACCAATGACGATCGCCGACAGCAGCGCGAGGCCGGCGCGCACGCGCGCACGGGCCTTCGACCGCAATCCGAGGGGAGACGTGCGCGCCATGGTCACAAGCTTCCAGTTCGACATCCGCAGGACTGACGGATACGCCTGCCCCGCCACGCCGGAAGTTTAGGATTCGGCGTTTAAGGGCGCATTAAACATGCGGCTCAATTGCTTTTCACGGGCACGATCTTGCCTTCGATCTTCGGCAGCTCAGCGCTCGCCTCCGGCTTGTCGGCCCCCGCCCGGCGGGCGAGCTCGACGGTGAGCCGCTCGGCCGCCTCCGGCGTCATCAGGCCGAGAATGTCCGACATCTTGCGGGGCGCGATCTGCGAGGCGATCTCGATCAGCACGGACATTTCGAGCCGGTCGAACACCTTGGCGGCATCCTTGGGCTTCATGCCCTCGTACATCGTGACGATGCTCTTGAAGCGGGCGTTGTCCGCCTCGGCCTTCGCAGCCTGCGCGCCGGAGATGCGGCTCTCGATCGCCTTCATCTCCTCGGTCTTGGACTGGATGCGCTGCTCGGCGGCGCGCAACAGGCTCTCGCGGATGTCGATCTCGCGCTGGCGGGATTCGAGCTCCTGGCGGCGCGACTGCAGCCGCTCAAGGATCGCCTTCTCCGCCGGCGAGACCTGCTGCTGGTTCTCCTCGGGCTTGATCACGATGCCGTCGGGCTTGGTGTCGGGAGCGGCGGGCTTCGGCGCCTCCTCCTTCTTCTCCTTCGGAGCGCCGTGGGTCGAGCCGGTGATGATGTCATTGTCCTCGCGGCCCGGATAGCCCAGGTTCTCCTGGGCCCAGGACCGCTTCGAGGCTTGCGGGTCATAGTCGAACACGTAGCCGCCGTCGATGACGAGGCCGGCCACCTTCAGGACCGCGAGGCAAGCCACCGCGATCAGGACGACGGGAATGACGCGGATGTTACGGAACGCATTCATGCGGCGAGGCCACCGGTCCTTCGACGTTCAGAGAATGCCTGCGCCGCGGCGGCAACCGCCTTGGCGCCGGAGACGCGCATCGGCTCGGTCGTGATCGCCGGCACCGGCGCAGGCGCGGCGACCGGCTCGGGCGCGGCCTCAGGTGCAGTGATCGGGCGGGCGGCGCTGGCGATGCGCGACAGACGGCGGACCACGCCGTCGCTCTCGGCGAGCTGCTTGCGCAGCTGGTCCGACATCTGCGTCGCGGCAGCGAGCTGATTGCCGAGATTGTCGTTGACGTCGCGCACCGCGAGCTTCAGCCCGCCGATCGCGCGCTCGGCGATCTCGGTCGCGGTGATCAGCTCCGCGATCACGGCCTTCAACGAATGCTCGTCAGCCTTCAGCCGCTTCAGCCTGGAGTTCAGCAGCATGCAATAGCCGATGGTCAGCACCAGAAGGACCGCCACCAGGCTTTCGATGATCAATCCGAGGGAGTGGTTCATTGGGCCTCCATCAACTTGTTCTGGCCTTCGGCGCCTTCAAACATCGCAAGCGTCGTATTCGGCTTGCGCAAATTCTTGGTGACACGGATCGCGACGCGGTCGCCGACCCGGCCCATCCGCCCTTCCGTCAGCATCGTGCTGCCGCAGCGGACCGCGACCAGCGCGTCGGGACGGATGTCGAGCGGCAGCGTGTCGCCGACCTTCAGCTTCATCAGCTGCTTCAGCGGCACGTCGGCCTCGTAGAGCACGGCATCGACGGCGATCTCGGCCTGCGCGATCTCGGTGGCGAAGTGGCCTTCCCAGACGGGATCGCGGCCGAACTTCTCACCCATGAACATCTGCAACAGCACCGGCCGGATCGGCTCGATCGTCGCATAGGGGAGCAGCAGCTCGACATTGCCGCCGCGATCTTCCATGTCGATACGCAGCTTCACCAGGATCGCCGCATTGGCCGGGCGGCTGATCGCGGCGAAACGCGGATTGGTCTCGAGCCGGTCGATGGTGAAGGTGACCGGAGACAGCGGCCGGAACGCCTGTTCGGCATCGGCCAGCACGACCTCGATCAGGCGCTTCACCAGATTGGTCTCGATCGTCGTATAGGGCCGGCCCTCGACGCGCATCTGGCTGGTGCCGCGCCGGCCGCCCAGGAGCACGTCGATGATCGAATAGATCAGGGTGGAATCGACGGTTGCGAGGCCGAAATTCTCCCACTCCTCGGCCTTGAAGACCGAGAGCACTGCCGGCAGCGGAATCGAATTCATGTAGTCGCCGAACCGCACCGACGTGATGCGGTCGAGCGTGACCTCGACGTTGTCGGAGGTGAAATTGCGCAGGCTCGTCGTCATCAGCCGCACCAGGCGGTCGAAGACGATTTCGAGCATCGGCAGACGCTCGTAGGACACCATCGCGGAATCGATGATGGCGCGAATGCCGGAATGGTCGTCGAGAGTGACCTCGCCCGCGGTGAAGCCGAGGAGATTGTCGATCTCCTCCTGCGACAGCACCCGCTCGCCGCCGTTCTTGGTCGCGCCGAAATCGCGGCTGCCGTCCTCGACCATCGCGGCCCATTGCAGGGCCATCGATTCCGTGAGTTCGTTGGCTGCTGCGGCTTCCGCGGCCTCTGTGGGATCCTCCGAATCGAGCGAGGCCTCCCATTGCGCGGCTATCGCATCTTGGTCGACTTGATCGTTGCCTGCCATGATCTTGCGCGTCCGTGCCTTACTGAATCACGATTTCCTTGAACAACACCGCGTTGACCTGGTTGGGCGCCAGCGCGACGTTGACCCGCTTCGTGAGCTCCTCCTTCAGCCTGAACAGGCCCGCCGAGCCGTTCAGATCGCTCGGCCGCAGCTCCCGCAGATAGGTCTGGAAGATGTCGGTGACGCGGGGCAGCGTCGGCTTGATCGTCTCGACCTGCTTCTCCTCCTTCACCTCCAGCACGATCTTCACCTTGAGATACTGGACGCGATCGCCGGGATTGCCGACCAAATTGACCAGCAGGTCCGGCACCTCGACGAAGGCCGGCGGCTTCGGCGCAGGCGCCGCCTCGGCACGATGCTCATCATTCTTGTGGCTGAAGAAAAAGAAATAGGCCGCGCCGCCGACGCCGAGCAGAGCCAGCGCACCGACGATCATGATGATCAGCTTGAGCTTGCTCTTGGGCGAGCCGACTTGCTCCTCGCCTTCGGCTGCTCCGGCTTCGTTCTCGGCCATAGCTTTCGGATCCTTCCGGAAAATCGAGCCGATGCCGCCAGAAAGCTTGATGACGCGAAACAAACGCTCCCAGCGCATCTGCGCTTTGTTGAGGGAACGCTACGGTAACAATGGTTAACGGAAGCTTTCTTTTGTTAAGGGAGTGGGAAAATCTTGCCGGGCAATTATGGTTAGCGAGACGTTATTGCCGGGCGTTTCGAACCCTACCAAAAATCCAACCCGTTGATATCAATTACATTTCAGAGTTGGCACGGCTTTCGCTGTACCCCTTGCGAACCCGCCGGCTTGGGAGAGCCGAACGGTTCACAGAAGACCCGATCGAGACCGCCTTGGGAGAGGTGCCGCGACCGGGATTCGTTAAGAGGGGAGATCGACCGGTGGAGAATGCGCTTCTCATCGGATTGTCGCGGCAGATGGTGCTGGAGCGACAACTCGACGTCGTTGCCAACAACGTTGCCAACGTCAACACCAACGGCTTCAAGGCCGATCAGCAGCTGTTCGAGGAGTATCTCTCCTCCGGCGCGCATGAAGACAATTTTCCGGGCGCCGCCCGCAAGGTGTCCTACGTCCAGGACCGCGGCACCTATCGCGACTTCACGCAGGGCTCGATGGAGCGCACCGGCAATGCGCTCGACGTCGCCATCACGGGCGACGGCTTCCTGACGGTGCAGACCGCCGCCGGCGAGCGCTATACCCGTGACGGCAATCTGCACATGAACAATATCGGCCAGCTGGTCACCGCGGCCGGCGAGCCCGTGCTCGGCACCGGCGGCCCCATCGTGTTCCAGCCGACCGACCACGATATCAACATCTCGCCCGACGGCACCGTGACCGTGGTCGAGGGCGTCAACCGCACCGACTCGATCCGCGGCAAGCTGCGCCTGGTCAGTTTCGCCGATCCGCAGCAGGCCCAGAAGCAGGGCAACAACCTCTACTCCGCGGTCGGCGGCGCCACGCCGCAGCCAGACACCAAGTCGACCGTCCAGCAGGGCTACATCGAGAAGTCGAACGTCAGCGCGGTCGGCGAGATGAGCAAGATGGTCGAAGTGATGCGTGCCTACACCCAGGTCGCCAACATGCTGCAGGTCCAGAGCGACATGCGCAAGAGCGCGATCGAGAAACTCGCCGACGTTCCGGCCTGACCGCAGAGATTGAAGGAGACATAAGATGCAGGCGCTTCACACCGCTGCGACCGGAATGGCGGCCCAGGAACTCAACGTCCAGGTGATCTCCAACAACATCGCCAACCTGCGCACGACCGGCTTCAAGAAGCAGACCGCGGCGTTCCAGGACCTGATCTACGAACACATGCGCCGCGTCGGCGCGCAGTCCTCGGATCAGGGCACGATCCTCCCCGTCGGCATCGACATCGGCGGCGGGGTCAAGACCGTCGGCACGCCGCGTTCGATGACGCAGGGCACGCTGTCGCAGACCGGCAACGATCTCGACCTCGCGATCTCCGGCGAAGGCTTCTTCAAGGTCCTGATGCCGGACGGCACCTTCCAGTACACCCGCGACGGCACCTTCCAGATGGACAATCAGGGCCGCATCGTCACCGCCCAGGGCAACCCGGTGCAGCCGACCATCACGATCCCGCAGAACGCATCGGGCATCACGGTCAACTCGCAGGGCCAGGTCTCGGTGACGCTGCCCGGCTCGACCACCTCGAACATCGTCGGCCAACTCCAGGTCACCCGCTTCATCAACAAGGCCGGCCTGCAGCCGGTCGGCAACAACCAGTTCACCGATACGCCCTCCTCCGGCGCACCGCAGGACGGCGTCGCCAACCAGGACGGCCTCGGCAGCATCACCCAGGGCAGCCTGGAGCAGGCGAACGTCGACGTCGTCAGCGAGATGAGCGAGCTGATCGCCGCCCAGCGCGCCTATGAGATGAACGCCAAGGTCATCTCCGCCGCCGACCAGATGATGCAGTCCACGACTGCGCTGTTCCGCTAAGCGTCGAAGGGAGATCACGATGATGACCCGCTCCGCCCGTCCGTTCCTGCTGGCAGCCGCCCTGCTCGCCTCGACCGCGCTGTCGGCCTTCGCCGGCGAGGGCGACGACCAGATCAAGGCGCCCGTGCTGCGCGCGTCCGTCAACGTCACCGGCGACATCGTGCGTGTCGGCGACCTGATCGAGAATGCCGGCGTCGCGGCGAATGTCGCCGTCTACCGCGCACCTGATCTCGGCACCACCGGCGTCCTGTCCGCCGCGCAGGTGATCGCGACGCTGCGCAGCCATCAGGTCATCGGCGTCGATGTCCGAGACATCAAGGAGGTTGCGGTCACGCGGCTCGCCCGCGCCGTCGACGCCAAGGAGATCAGCACCGCCGTCGCCCAGGCGCTCGATCACCGCAACGGTCTTGGTGATGCGGCCAACCTGAGCATCAGCTTCGACCAGCCGGTGCAGGACCTGAAGTTCGAGGCGTCGAGCAGCGGCGCGCTGGCACCGACCAATGTCCGCTTCGATCCGCGCAGCGGCCGCTTCGACATCACCTTCGAGCTCGGCCATGGCAACGGCGCCAATCCCACCAAGCTGCGCTACAGCGGCGTCGCGATCGAGACCGTCGAGGCTGTCGTGCTGACGCGCAACATCGATCGCAACGAGATGATCCGGTCCGGCGACCTGCAGGTCGAGCGGCGGCCGCGCGCCGAGCTCGGCGGCGCCGAGCCGGCCTCGCGCGAGCTCGCGGTCGGCATGCAGATGCGCCGCCCGGTCCGCGCGGGCCAGGCACTGAAGACCACCGATCTCGCCAAGCCGGACCTGGTGCAGCGCGACCAAGCCGTGACGCTGATCTACCAGACCGCCGGCATCTATCTCACCACACGCGGCAAGGCGCTGGAGTCGGGCACCGAGGGCGACGTCGTCAACGTGCTCAATCTGCAGTCCAAGCGCACGGTGACCGGCCGTGTCACCGGGCGCGGCCAGGTGTCCGTCGACATCGCCGTCGCCAAACCGGCGCAGACCTCCGAAGCCGACCTCGCCGCCCCCGTCTCCGTCGCCAGCCGCCTGCCCACCTCCGCCACCTCGAAAGCCGAGTAAGTTTCATGTCGAAGTTCAAGTTTGATGGTCAGGGCGTTTCGAGTCTGCGGCGAGTCGCGATGATTTCGGTCTCCTTCGCGGTGCTGTCGGTTGCCGGCGGATGCTCCTCGATCGACCGTATCAGCCAGATCGGCGAGCGGCCGAAGCTGACCGAGATCGACAATCCGACCACGCAGCCGGGCTACAAGCCGGTGCAGATGCCGATGCCCAAGCCCGAGACGGTGTCCTACGCGCCGAACTCGCTGTGGCGCAACGGCTCGCGCGCCTTCTTCAAGGACCAGCGCGCACGTCAGGTCGGCGACCTCCTGACCGTCACGGTCAGCATCTCCGACAAGGCCAACTTCGCCAACGAGACCCAGCGCAGCCGCACCAACAAGGAAGACTCGGGCATCACCGACTTCGTCGGCTCGAAGACGCTCGGCGCCACCGGCAAGAACATTCTGCCCGGTCGTATCCTCACCGCCGACGGCACCTCGTCCTCCGACGGCAAGGGCACCATCCAGCGCTCGGAGTCCTTGACCACCAGCGTCGCCGCCGTCGTGACCCAGGTGCTGCCGAACGGCAACCTGGTCGTCGAGGGCAAGCAGGAGATCCGGGTCAACTACGAGATCCGCGAGCTGATCGTCGCCGGCATCGTGCGGCCCGAGGACATCCAGAGCGACAACACGATCGACTCGACCAAGATCGCCCAGGCCCGCATCTCCTATGGCGGCCGCGGACAGATCTCCGACGTCCAGCAGCCGCGCTACGGCCAGCAGGTCATGGACATCCTGCTGCCGTTCTGAGGCGAACTCCAACGGCAAGGACCGGGCGGACGCTCGCCCGGTCGCTCAACCAGGCCGCTGACGCCTCCCCGTCAGCCATCGAAGCGAGGACCAGAGACACGGCGAAAATCCCTCCCTCCCGGAGGGTCGGACAAGGAATGAGCCGAGCGCGACACCGGTCATGGCGCATGACCGCCGCAGCCGCCGCCCTTCTCCCGAAAACGAGCTCCCACATTGCCCAATGCGAACCTAGGCGCGGCGGGTAATGTATACGCGGCCTCCGGTAGCTCCCCTGCCGGAGGCCGTGTTCGTTTGTGAGCTAGCTTTCAATCAGAAGCCTGGGCAAAACGTCTACTTCTTGCACACTTTTGAGTTGCTTGCATCGGAGGCGCCCGCCAAGGTCCGGCGCAGGAGACTCCATATGGCAAACAAGAATTTTGCAGTTCCACGCCTAGACGATCAAACAGTTCTCAATTTATTCAGGGAGCTTCACAACACGCACCCGAGCGACAGCTTCACCTTGAGCTTGGCCGGAATTGAAAACATAAGCCTACGAGACAATCTGAATCACGAGCAACAAGAAGTAGTTGAATTTATCGACAAGCCTGGAACCTACATTATAACAGGCTCATATTTGAGCTACTCAAATTTTAGCATCAACTACACTCGGGGCGGAGACCCTAGCCAACGCAACATATTTGTTGATAGCATTTCGATCACCGGAAATGGCGCGGGATATCCAATTCGCTCACGCCTTGCGTTGATGAGCACCCTCGACAAATTCTTCGCGTCCATCAATTCAAAAATGAATGATGCAACAGACGAAATCCTGAACATCTCGAATCTCGAGTCAGTTTACCACTCCACAGTCCTGAAACTCGAAACAAAATTTGCTGAGCAAATCGAAAAAATTACATCATGGACAGTCAATCAGGCGCAATCATACGAGGATCGAAAACTCCAACTCGCCAACGAAATTCAATCGGAAAAAGAGAGCCTGCACGCCGACTATATAAGTAAATTCGAAGAAGTTAAACGCCAAAACCAAGAGCTTGAAGAACTACGCAGAAAGCTGGACGACCGCGAATACATGCATGTGCGCCGCTCAATTCGACAAGACCTCCAAAAAACAATTGCGGACCGTCAAACAAAATTCTCTTTGACGGATGACACACAGCGACTTAGGCGACCAATACACGCTGCGATAATAATTCTTTTAGTTCTCCTGATTGCAATAAACGCGGTGTACCTGCATCAGCTTACGCAAATCGATTTTTCAAACGTCTCTTTGGCAGTCATGACTTGGGCCATCGCAAAACAGGCCCTCGCAGCAATCGCGGTTATTGGGACCACCCTGTACTATGTGCGCTGGATGAATCGATGGTTTGAACAACATGCTCTTGCTGAATTCTCGCTAAAGAAATTTCAGCTCGACATCGATCGTGCGAGCTGGGTTGTAGAAACAGCCCTTGAGTGGAGAAGAGATCAAAACAGAGAGATTACCTCTGCGCTATTAGAAGGCATAGCACGCAACTTATTCGAGGAGAAAGATCAATCGATTGACAAATCAACAGCGGCAGACGATCTGGCATCTGCTCTCGTTGGGAACGCCTCCCAAGTGAAACTCAAGATTGGGGAGAACGAGATGAGCTTTGATCGGAAAGGGCTGAGTGCACTTGGGAAGACAGAGACGAAAAACGCAAAGACACCCGACTAGAAACGGTAACGTTCTGGGCCCCTCATTTCCTTAAAAGGAGAATTGCAACGGACATAGCCGCCGGCTTTTATCGCTCAGGAGAACAGCAGTCCGAGCATGGCTTTGCGGCTCTCAAAAGCCTCCTCACTCTCTCCCTGCTCACGGTCCAATGCGAACCCCGCCCCCGCTTCAGCTGCATCGTGAACGAGAATGGCCGGTGCTCGAATATCAAGCTCCATTTCGCGCAGAAAGACGCGCATGACGTAATCTTCGACCGAAAGACCGTCGCGTTCGGCATGGCGTGCCGCGGCGAGAATGATGGAGCGTGTGAGGCAGATCGTTTTCACTTCGCTCATGAACGTCTCTTCGATCCGTTATGATGTGCGCGAACAGGATCGCGGATACCCGCTCCTGCTAGAACACTCCCGCTCCGATCTGGTCGCGGCTGGGTTTTGAGACGCTCCACCTTTGAAACTCAACTGGCGAACGCCCGATAATTTTACATCACGTTCTTGAAACAAACTTCGAAACTGTTCCGGATCGAGCCGGTCCGGATGATTTGGAGCATTCCCTGCGCAGAGAACTTCCCTCAGGAGTCACTCGAACGCCGCCTCGACCACGCCCAGCCCGTCCAGCTCCATCCTCACCCGGTCGCCTGGCTTCAGCCAGACCGTCTTGACCAGGCTGCCGGTCAGAACCAGCTGCCCGGCTTCCAGACCGTCGCCGCGCGAGGCGAGATGGTTGGCGAGCCAGGCGAGCGCATGGAGCGGATGGCCGAGCACGTCGGCGCCGGTGCCCTGCCCGACCAAGGCGCCGTTCACCAGGGCGCGGCCCTGCACAGCGCCGAGGTCTCCCGCGGCATCGCGCGGGACGGCGGGGCCGAGCACGCAGCCTGCAGCGAAGAAATCATCGGCCACCAGGGTCGGGGCGCCCATAGTTTCCCATTGCACATAGCGTTCGTCGACGATCTCGATCGCGGCATGGCAGTCGCCGATCGCGTCGCCGACATGGGCGATCGTGAACGGCGCGTCGAGCGGCAGCAGGTCCTTGGCGAGCCGCACCGCGATCTCACACTCGACCCCGACGCGAACGAAGTCGGCGGCCCGCAGCGTGACGCCCGATTCGTGCACGCCGCCCGCGAACACGCCCCCGGCGCAAGGATGCGGGATGCCTATGTAGTCCTGCATCACCTTGCTGGTGCAACCGATCTTGTAGCCGGCGAAATCGCCGGCGTGCTCGGCGAGCAGCCAGTGGGCCTCATGCTGGATCTCATAACCGGCCGCTTCATCCTTCGGCTGAAGGTGAGCCGGCAGCGCCGCCAGCGGCGCCCTCTCACGGCGGGCGGCCACGATCAATTGCGCGGCGGCCAGAACCTCGTCTGCTCCCATGATCGTTCAACTCCCGCTGTCGGCCGCCCGAAGCGGCTTCTCAGAATTTATGGTTAACAGCCTGTTACCAAACGATTTTTGCGGCCAACCTCATCTGCCATCGCGGCAGCTTCGCGCGGCATTTGAAGCGCCGATCCCGCTGTTCAGATGACGGTTCAGCTACCTCACGGCGACACCAGCTCGAGCTTCATCAGGGTCTCCTGCCCGCGGCTGCGATGATCTCATCAATCGCTCGCTGATACCAGCCGAGCATGCGCCCTGTCGCTGGAGGGCCGCCCTCGCGGGGCCGCGCCGGGATGGTTGAACGCCCTTCGATCGCCCTGACGTGCATCTGGCTGCCGGGATCAGTTCGCCTCGCTGAGCGCCCCTGCGGCCTCCCCGCTGCGCGTCGCCAGCCAGGGCAGCTCGAATTGGCAGGTCAGGCCGCTCTCGGAAAAGGTGCGCTGCAAATGCCTCACCGTGCGGGTCAGGAGCCGGCTGCCGAAGCCGACCACCGGCGGCTCGTGCGCGGCCGGTCCGCCGGTTTCCTGCCAGCGCACGTGGAGCGCGTCGGGACCCAGCGACCAGCCCACCTCGACACGGCCGTCCGGAGTGGTGAGCGCACCATATTTGCTGGCGTTGCAGGCCATCTCGTGGATAACGAGCGCCAGCTGGGTGGTCAGCTCGACCGGGACCAGAATGGTCGGGCCGCTCAGGGACAGTTGCTCAGGCTTGCTGGCGAAAGGTGCCACCTGGCTGTTGATCAGCCCGGCGAGGTCGGCGCCCTGCCAGTCATTCTCGGCGAGGCTGGTGTGCACGGTCGCCAGCGCGTGCAGCCGCGCCGTGAAGTCGCGCACCTTGGTGTCGTGCCGCGGCAGCAGCTGATGCGCCAGCGATTGCACCACGGCGAGGCTGTTCTTTACGCGGTGCGCGAGCTCGTGCACCAGCAGCTCACGCTTGCGATCGGCCTCCTTGGCCGCGGTGACATCGATGTTGACGCCGATCATCCTGAGGTCGTTGCCGCTCTCGCCACCCAGCGTTCGGGCGCGCGCCTCGATCCAGCGGATGGAGCCGTCGGGCAGCTGCACCCGCCACTCCGAATCGAGCTCCCCAGTGATCAGCGCCTGCTTGTTGTCACGGTCGGCATTCGCCTGATCCTCCGGATGGACGAGCGACAGCCAGGCTTCATAGGTGCCGGGAAACGTGCCGGGCTTCAGGCCATAGAGCTCCTCGATCTCGTCTGACCAGCGGCTGGTGCCGGCCTGGCCATCCCAGATGAAGGTGCCGAGCCGGCCGTATTTCGCGGCCAGCTTGAGCTGCTCGGCGGTGCGCGCAGCATCGTCCCTGGCCTTGGCCAGCATCCCGAAATTCTCCTGGATGATGCGCGCGCTCTCGGCCTGCGCCCTTTCGGCCGCGGCAAGACGTGCGTTCAGCGCACGCACCTCCGGCGGATCGGAGGGTGCGGCCTCGCCGGGGTTGGTGCTCTTGACGGCGATGCTTTCGAGCGGCCGGGCAATGCTTCGGCCGATGCCGGCCGCCAGCAGCAGCGCCAGGGCACAGATGGTGGTCGCCGCAACGGTCGCCGTCTTGACCGTCGAGGAGATCGCCTGCGCGAACGCGCCCTGCTTGATGCCGACACCGACCGTCCAGCCGCTGAGCTGCGGATGGGCGTTGGCGTTGATGACGCGGTCGCCCTCGATCGACGGAAATTCAGCGATGCCGTCGGCCCTGGAGGTCGCCCGCCACCCCGCCGACGCCAATTGGCCAGTGGTGGTCGCATTCTTCGGGATGCGGGAGATGTAGCGGCCCTGGCCGTCCATGATGCCTACCAGCCAGTCCGCCGGCAGCTGCTGCTGGGCCAGCAGCCTCGTGTAGTTCGTAGCCGGCATGGCAATCGCCAGGCAGCGGAATGGCTTGCCGTCCTTGAACACGGGCACGTCGACGGTTGCCACCCACTCACCCGAGTTCGGGCCGGTGAAAATGTCGGAGATCGACGGCCGGCCCGATGCAAAGGCCCGCTCTTGCGAACGGCGCCCTTCGGGCGTGCGCTCGCCGAGCGGCTTTCCTGGGAGTGCCAAGGTATTGAGAAGCAGATGGCCGTCTGCGTCGGCGACGATAATCCAACCTTCGCCGCTGACCGCTCCGACGCGGCGCGCCTCCGCCTCGAAGTCCGCAAGATCGGCCGCGCTGAGATCTGGCGATTTCGCCAGCACCTCGGCGAGCGTGACGTAGCGACGCAACTCGGCATCGACGGCGCCGGAGATCGTCTGAGCGGCGTAGGACAGGCCACGACGGATCGAGGCATCAGCCGATTGCGCCGTGGAGACGATGACATAGGCGATCAGCCCGACACAGGGCAGGAACAGGATTCCGGCGAGCAACAAGAGCCGCCCCTTGATGCTCAAACCGCCATATGAATGCTGTAGCGCGGCCAGCAGGCCTCCGCCCGCACCGTCCGATCTGTTCGGCTCCCGCATAGTCCCCCGCGGCTCGTTCCAACACGGAACCGCGAACAATTCCCAGACTGCGGAAAAGTTCCTTGGAGGACGAAGAAAGGCAGCAGGCGGGTTGATAGGAGTCGGAGCGCTGCCCTGCGCCGCCCAGCAACGCAACATCGGATCACGCCGCGAAAACGGCGTGGCCGCATCGATATCGGATCGCTGCGGCCGCTCCCGGCAGGCGGCCGCAATCCCTGCTCGTCGGGTCAGTCCGCGACCTATTCGTCGCGGTAGACCTTTTCACGCTTCTCGTGGCGTTCCTGCGCCTCCACCGAGAGCGTCGCGATCGGACGGGCTTCGAGCCGCTTCAGCGAAATCGGCTCGCCGGTCTCCTCGCAATAGCCGTAGGTGTTGTCTTCGATGCGCTGGAGCGCGGCGTCGATCTTGGAGATCAGCTTGCGCTGGCGGTCGCGGGCGCGAAGCTCGATCGCCCGGTCGGTTTCCGACGACGCACGGTCGGCGAGATCGGGGTGGTTCACGTTCTCCTCCTGCAGAGCCTGCAGGGTGAGCTTCGATTCGCGCAGAATCTCCTCCTTCCATGCCAGCAGCTTGGCGCGGAAGTAGTCGCGCTGGCGGTCGTTCATGAAAGGCTCTTTTTCGGAAGGTTTGTAGTTCTTCAACTTTTCCAAGGTCAGCCCATCTGTACGTGCTGGCGCCGGTCGCGGCACCGGCGGACGGAATACGCCCGTTCGCGGCCGCGTTATATAGCGGCCTCTTGTGACAGACAATATTTCCATCGACACGGGCGCCCCGCCGTCCTGCCGTTGTCCAGCCCAAATTGCGGCCGGCCGGCGGAGCGCCTGGGACTGCGTCAATAACTGACCGTGAAACGGGCGCGCCGGTGCGCCGGACGCTCGATTTCGTCGGCCATGGCAACCGCGAAGTCCTCGAAGGTGATGAAGCTCTTACCCTCGGCGTCGACCAGCAGCTGATCCGTTCCGAGCCGGAACTTGCCCGTTCGGGCGCCGAAATCGATCATCGCGGAGGGCGACAGGAAGGTCCAGTCGAGCTCGGTCTCCTGGCGAAGGCGGTCGAGGAACGCCGCACCCTTCTCCGCTTCAGCCTTGTACATGGCCGGAAAGTTCGGCGTCGTCACCAGCCGCACGCCGGGCGCGACCTCGAGCGAGCCGGCGCCCCCGACCACAAGGTAACGAGATACGCCTGAATCCTTGGCGGCGCCGATCAGCGCCTCGGCATCGCTGGCCAGGAAGTGGATCGAGCTGATCGCGACGTCGTGCCCGGCCCACAGCTTGGCCAGCGCGGCACGGTCGTTGGCATCGCCCTGCACGGCCGTGACATTGGCGTGCTTTTCGATCTTGTCGGGATTCCGGGCGATGCCGGTGACCTGATGGCCGCGATTGGCGAGTTCGGCGGTAATGCGCGACCCGGCCCGGCCCGAGGCGCCGGCGACGGCGATCTTCATGCTGCAACTCCTTCGTGAGCGATCGTTCGGTCGGATCGGAGCCTCTGGACGAGCCGCCCTTGGTATCCGATAGTGACTAGATAGCGGAACGAATGCTGGTGTTAAGAGCGCACTTTAAGATCACCAGGTCACGCCGGAGTAACCGATGCGAGCCCCGAACGTCTATTCGGCCCAGTGTCCCACCCGACAGATCCTGGATCGCGTCGGCGACAAATGGGCGGTGCTGATCCTGATCCTGTTGCGCAACGAGCCGTTGCGTTTCAATCAGTTGCGGCGGTCGATCGAAGGCATCTCGCAGAAGATGCTGTCGCAGGTGTTGAAGAGCCTCGAGCGCGACGGGCTGGTGCGGCGGCGCGCGATCGCGACCGTTCCAGTGACGGTTGAATATTCGATCACATCGCTTGGATTGACGTTGGCCGCCGCGGTCGATCCCCTGCGCGACTGGGCCGAGCATCATCTGAAGGACGTCATGGCGGCACAGCGGCGCTACGACGCACAGGCGACGTCGAAAGCTGCCTAAGCATGATCCGGAAAAGTGCGCAGCGGTTTTCCGAAAGGATCATGCGCAAACAACAACCCAAAGCGCGATGATCTCATCGCGCTTTGGTCGCTTCAGCCCTGCCCGGCCTTGGCAAGCTCGACCTCGACGCGCAGCTCGATCTCCGAAAGGATGGCGTCCAGTCCCGGCTCGCCCGACGTCTGCTTCAGGTCGGCCGCCGCGTCCCGCAGCCGCAGCGCCATTGTCCTGTCGAGCTTGCCGGACAGCAGCGACAGCTTGAGATCATCGAGCACGTCGAGCGCGCGCTTGCCGCGCTGGACCGAGCGCTTGCGGCGCTCGGCCGGATCTTCTTCGATGCCCTGCAGCGCCAACAGCGCATCGATGTTCGCGGTCTGCTTCGGTGCAAGGGTCGCGCGTGTCTCCTGCGTCGTGCCGACGTCAGGCAGCTTGAAGCCGCCGGACGAGGTCTTTCGCGTGGAGCTGGTCGACGTGCCCAGCGTCGTGCCGTTCGGTCCGTAGATGCGCATCGGTGGCTCCCCGCAGGCTCTCGCGTGTCGGTGCGGAGATTGGCCGCGTCGTGGTTAACGGTGCGTAAATGGCCCGGCAAATTCTGCCGGGGCGGCAGCTTCGTTCCTCCGGAGCAACCCGGGATCGCGACAAGGCCCCGAATTGATTTCACACTCTTTCAATGAGTTAGCCGGGAGCATCGCACTGGCACGGCCCTCGCATAGTTAACGCCGATCATGCGGTCATGGGAGTGGCCAACTGATCACTTGCAGAGTTCGAGGGGAGCAGAGGGATGCGACGCGTCCGACTTACGCGCCTGTTTCAGGCCGCTTGCGCCGCCATGCTGGCGCTGGCCTCTACCGTCATGTCCGCGCATGCGACGTCGCGGATCAAGGATCTCGCCAATATCGAAGGCGTGCGCCAGAACCAGTTGATCGGCTACGGCCTGGTGGTCGGCCTCAACGGCACCGGCGACACGCTCAACAACATCCCGTTCACCAAGCAGTCGCTGCAGGCGATGCTCGAGCGCATGGGCGTCAACATCCGCGGCGCCACCATCCGCACCGGCAATGTCGCGGCCGTGATGGTCACCGGCAACCTGCCGCCCTTCGCCACGCAGGGCACGCGCATGGACGTGACGGTGTCGGCGCTCGGCGACGCCAAGAACCTGCAGGGCGGCACCCTGCTCGTCACCCCGCTGCTCGGCGCCGACGGCAACGTCTATGCGGTCGCGCAGGGCTCGCTCGCGATCTCGGGCTTCCAGGCCGAAGGCGAGGCCGCCAAGATCGTGCGCGGCGTGCCGACCGTCGGCCGCATCGCCAACGGCGCCATCATCGAGCGCGAGATCGAGTTCGCGCTGAACCGGCTGCCGAACGTGCGGCTGGCGCTGCGCAACGCCGACTTCACCACGGCGAAGCGCATCGCAGCCGCAATCAACGATTTCCTCGGCGTCAAGACGGCCGAGCCGATCGACCCCTCGACGGTGCAGCTCAGCGTGCCGGCGGAGTTCAAGGGCAACGTCGTGGCCTTCCTGACCGAGATCGAGCAGTTGCAGGTCGATCCTGATCTCGCAGCCAAGATCGTCATCGACGAGCGCTCCGGCATCATCGTGATGGGCCGCGACGTCCGCGTCGCCACCGTCGCGGTCGCCCAGGGCAACCTCACCGTCACCATCTCCGAAAGCCCGCAGGTCAGCCAGCCCAATCCGCTGTCCCGCGGCCGCACCGTGGTCACGCCCCGCACCAGCGTCGGCGTCCAAGAGGACGGCAAGAAGTTCGCGATCGTCAAGGATGGCGTGTCCCTGCAGCAGCTCGTCGACGGCCTCAACGGCCTCGGCATCGGGCCGCGCGACCTGATCAGCATCCTGCAGGCGATCAAGGCCGCCGGCGCGATCGAAGCCGATATCGAGGTGATGTGATGGCCACCTCTTTCGTCGACTCCTATGCCGGCCGCGTGCCACTCAGCATGCCCTCGGCCGCTGCCAAGACGGCGCCGCGCACCGATATCGAGCTCTCGGAAGCCCTGACCAAAGTTTCGCCCAAGGCGCAGGCCAAGGCCAAGGCCACCGCGACCGACTTCGAAGCCATGTTCCTCAACTCGATGTTCTCGCAGATGACGAGCGGCGTGAAGGGCGAGGGTCCGTTTGGCGATACGCCGGGCACCGGCGTCTGGCGCTCGATGCTGACCGAGCAATATTCGAAGAACTTCGCCAAGGCGGGCGGCGTCGGCATCTCCAACGACGTCTTCCGCACCCTGATCCTGCAGCAGGCCAAGAGCAGCAATTCCAGCAGCAACTCCGCCAGCAGCACCAGCACAGCCACACCGTAACCGTAAGCGTAGACATCGCGCGGGGTCCGCAGCGCCCCACGCCGACAGGAGTTTTTCAATGAGCGCACAGGGCCAGGCGAAGAAGACAACCTACACGGCCGCCGCCAGTGCGGCGGAGGCGCGCGCGCTCGCTGACGAGATGGTCAGCGTCATGAGCGAGCTGATCGCGGTCATCGAGCAGGAGACCGAACTGGTCCGCGCCGGCAAGCTGGCCGAAGGCATGGCGTTCGGTCCGAAGAAAACCGAGCTCTCGCGTCACTACGTCAACGCGGTGGGCCGCCTCAAGGCCAGCCAGAATTTCATGAAGCAGACCGCGCCGGAGCTGCTCGCCACCCTGCACCGCCACCACGACACGTTCCGGGCGATGCTGCAGGTCAACCTGACCGTCCTCGCGACGGCGCATGCGATCTCGGAAAAGATCGTGCGCGGCGTCAATGCCGAGGTGCAGCGCAAGAACATCCCGAGCACCTATACCGCCGGCGGCCGCCGCGCCGCGCCCGGCGCGCGCCACCTCACCCCGCTCGCGGTCAGCCGCACGCTCTGACACAGGCGGCGCCACGCCGCCCTCCGCTCCCACGTTTGAAGGCCGTGCCGCCCAAAGGGGCCGCGCGGCCTTCGCCGTTTAACGCTCGAATAAGCTTAAAAGGCCGGCATGCCACACAACGCGCCGTTCATCCTATTTCCTAACATAACGTTGATTGGTCATCGGCATAGTTGCAACTGGGACGGGGTTGGGAATTGACTCGATGGCCATGAGGAGGCTGCCATGAGTTCCGATTTCAGCGTGAGACCAGTAGGGGCGCCTGCGGCGGCCCCGCTAATCCAACCGTCGAGTCAGGCGGTGGCGAGCGCTGTTCCGACGGACCTTCCTCCAAGCCAGACCGTGACCGCCGCCGACAGCGGCGTCCCCGTGCGCAACGACGTGCCGGCGCATGCCGCCAACGAGTTGTTCGTGTCGCACCAGGCGTATTACGACCGGGCAGCGGCAGCGATGGTGTTTCAGGTGGTCAACCGCAAGAACGACCAGGTGGTGGCGCAATATCCGGACGAAGCCGTGCTTCGCCGTCGGGCCTACTTCAATACGCTCGACATGCAGAAAGATCTGCAGAAGGAAGATGCGCCCCGGGTGATGCCGACCGACCGGATTGCCTGACACGAGCCCGAGGGCGTGCGCGCACGCCGCGCCCACCTGCGCGCCGCCCGATGGGCGGCGCAGTCATGATGAGCCGGCGATGTCCCGTAAGCTCAGCCGGCCTGGCCCGCGCAAGAGATGCCGAGACGGGTCTCATCGGAAGCAGCATCCGGCAGCACGTTCTTGACCTGGGGCCGGGCGCACCGCCCCCAGCGTGAAAAGCCCTCCACCTCGGAGATCGTCCGCGTGAAGGGCTCGTCGTTGGCATGCTTGCCGGGCCAGCTCGTCCGACAGAGCGCCGGATCGACGGCTACATATTTGCTGTTGCTGTGCGCGTGCTGAGCACGTTCGACGTCCAGGAAGCGGACAGGAGGAGGCTGGTGATCTCAGCCACGGCGATGCCGCCCCTGCCCGTCCGGTCGATCAGCTGCGGCCGGAGAGGCCCGCAGCGATGTGGCAGTTGATGTCGATCAGCGACTTCAGCTTCGCCGGATCCGGATCCATCTGCATCTCGATCGTCTGCTTCATGACGAAGACGCCGATGTTGGCAATGTTCTGGCGGATGTCGAGCGGGTTCGGATTGTCCTCCGCTTCCATGGCGCTCATGAAGATCGTCCACAGGCGGCGATTGAACAGCAGCGCCTTGTACATGTTGCGATCAGGACCATTCCAATTGGCCTGGACTTCCTGCAGCTGCCGTGCCGCCTTCAACAATGCTTGCGCTTCGATCTCCCGTGGTGATGCCGTCGTTTGCGACGTGCGTGCATAGGCTTGAGCGGCATATGACATCAAGTACTCCGGACTGACGCTGGGACACCAACAAACTGCACGGATTTTGTACGTTGGGTGCCTTTAAAATATGGTTAGCAGCTGTTAGCGGATTTCGCCTCTCGATATCAGCAGATACCGAAAACAACCGGGCCTGCGAGATCTCTTAATATGATGCGAACGCGCCGATTCAAATTGTGCGAAAAATTTTCGCTGCACATTCGCCGCCTAGAACGATCGACGAAGCGCAGATAAGGCGCGTCCTCGTGCTTGTGACGCACTGGGTCCGACGACCAACAGGGCGGCCTGCGGCAATTGCACAGCATGAGCCAATGCGCAAAAGCAAAAGCGGCGGGCAAGCCCGCCGCTTCGCAAGAGTTGGGGTCGTCGCTTTTGCGCTTAGCGCAGCAGCTGCAGCACGCTCGCCTGCGACTGGTTGGCCAGCGCCAGCGCGGAGACTGCGATCGACTGGCGGGTCGACAACGCCTGGCTGTTGGCGGCCTCTTCGTTGGTGTCGGCCAGCGTGAGGTTCGACGAGCCGGTCTGCAGCACGTTGATCAGGTTCTTGTTGAAGTCCTGACGGATCTGCACGATCGACAGATTCGATCCGAGCGACGACGCTTCGGAGCGGATCGCGGTCGAGGCGCTGTTCAAGGTGGTGAGCACCTTGTTGGCCGAGTTGCTGTCGAGGAAGTCGGTTCCGACGACCAGCGCCGAGAGGCCGAGGCCGGTGCTGTTGAACGTCACGCCGGTGATGTTCAGGGTCGACCGGCCGGTCTCGTTGAAGGTCAGCTTCAGCGTATCGCCGTTCAGCAGGTTGATGCCGTTGAACGAAGCGTCCTGGGCCGTGGTGTTGATCTGCGCCAGCACGTTGTTGTACTGCGCGATCAAGCCTGCGCGGGTCGTCTGCGAGTTGGTGTCGGCCACCGGAGTCGATGCCGTCACGCCGTTGAACGCCTGGCTCGCCGCCGTCGAGGAGCCTGCCACCGCGCCGATGGTCGACGAGGCTGCCTCATTGGTTGTGAGGATCGTCAACTGACCGGTCGTGCTCAGGCTCGCCTGCAGATTGTTCGTGGCAAGCGCGGTGTTCAGCTGCGCCAGCGTCGATATCTGCGATGCGCCTGTGCCGAACGTTATGTTTGTTGCGACGCCGCCTCCTGTTGAGGCGATGGTGAGTGTCTGTCCTGACAATGCTGGCGGGTTGCGTGTGGTCGTTCCGGCCGTCAATCCGAGCTTGGCCAGGGCCGTACCCGATATCGTCAGATCCTGGGCCGTACCGGTGGCAACCGATATCTGGCCGCCGGTTACCGAGGAGGGCGTCGCAGTTGCGCCGGTCACCGAGTCGATCGCGGCAAGCAGGTTGCTGACCGTGTCGCCGACGCCGATATTGGTTCCAGCGGAGACCGAGCCGGCAACGAAGGTGAAGACCACGCCGTTGACCGTCAGCGTGTCGCCGGTCGTGATGCTGCTCGCCAGATCGTTCGAACTCGTGCCCGGCGTACCCGACAGCCTGGTCGTGCCGGTGATCGCGGCCGGCGTGGTGTTGTCGTTGTTGACCGCGCTGCCGACCACGAACTTGTTCGACGAGCTGCCCAGCAGGTTATTGGCTGTGGCGCCCGGAATGACGGCGGAGGTGACGCTCGACTTGGTCGTGTAGCCCGTGGGCGCCTGGAGGACCTGGCTCGCGATCGACTTTGCGCTGTCGACCAGCTTCTGGAGCGAGGTCAGACCGGTATTCGCCGCCTGCAGAACCTGGACGCCGTTGCCGATGCTGTCGAGCAGATTCGCAATGTCGCTCGCGCGATTGTTGAGCGATTGCGCGGTGAAGAATTCCGTGGGGTTATCGAGCGCCGTGTTGACCTTGTTGCCGGTGGCCAGGTTGTTTTGAGTCGTGGCCAGCAGCGATGCAGTGTTTTGCAGCGCCAGCAGGTTTTGGCGAACCGAAGCCGAAAGAACGATACCGGACATGTTTGTGAAACCTTCCTAGTTATTCACCAGGCGGTTCTAGAACAGGTACTTTTAAAACATGGTTAATGGCACTTTAAATTTCTTGCTTAACGCCTGGTTACGCCCCGGCCGGCCGTCTGCTCCCCTTTCCAATCCAGTATTGATACGGGCCAAGTCCTTGAACCAGGCGCAAAAAAAGCGGCGGGGTTTCCCCCGCCGCTTCCGATGTTTGTATGAGAACGCCTCAGCGTTAGCGGAGCAGCTGCAGCACGCTGGCCTGCGACTGGTTGGCGAGCGACAGCGCGGACACCGCGATCGACTGGCGGGTCGACAGCGCCTGGCTGTTCGCCGCTTCCTCGTTGGTGTCCGCCAGCGTCAGGTTCGACGAACCGGTCTGCAGAACGTTGATCAGGTTCTTGTTGAAGTCCTGACGGATCTGCACCACCGACAGGTTCGAACCCAAGGTCGAGGCTTCCGACCGCAGCGTGGAGCTCGCGGTGTTCAGCAACGTGATCACCTTGTTCGCCGAGTTGTTGTCGAGGAAGTCGGTGCCCGAGGTGAGGTTCGAGAGGCCGAGACCGCCGGTGTTGAAGGTCACACCGGTGATCGACAGCGTCGACTTGCCGTTCTCGTTGAACGTCAGCTTCAGCGTGTCGCCGTTGAGCAGGTTGACGCCGTTGAACGAAGCATCCGCCGCGGTCGTGTTGATCTGCGCCAGCACGTTGTTGTACTGGGAGACCAGGCTCGCACGCTGCGTCTGCGCCGTCGCGTCAGCCACCGGAGCCGCTGCCGTCAGGCCGTTGAAGGACTGGCTGGAGCCAGCAGCCGAACCACCGATCGCGCCGATCGTGGCCGAAGCCGCGTCGTTGGTGGTGGTGATCGAGATCTTGCCGGTGGAGTCGATCGAGGCCTGGAGGTTGTTCGCTGCGAGCTTCGAGTTGAGATCGTTCAGCGAGTTGACCTGCCCGGTCCCTAGCCCGAACGTTATGTTCGTGGCGGTGCCACCTCCTGTGGCAGCGATCGTCAACGTCTGTCCTGCCAAGCCGTCGCCGACCGTGCTGAGGCCGAGCTTGGCCAAGGTGCCGGAGCTGCCCGAGAGCGTCAATCCGGCCGCCGGAGGCGTCAGGGTGATCGCGCCCGCGGTGATCGACGAGGTCACGCCGGTCGCCGTCTGGATCGCCGACAGCAGGTTGCCCACGGTGTCGCCGATGCCGATGCTGGTGCCGGTGGAGGACGTGCCGGTGACGAAGCTGAAGGTCGTGCCGTTGACGACCAGCGTCTCACCCGACGTGATGCCGGTGGCCAGGTCGTTCGAGGAGGTGCCCGCGGTGCCCGACAGCTTGGTGGTGCTGGTGATCGCCACGGCAGTCGTGTTGTCGTTCAGCACGGCCGAGCCGGTCACAGCCGTCGTGCTGGCACCCAACAGGCTGCTGGCGGTGGCGCCGGTGAGAGCAGCCGAGGTCACGCTCGACTTGGTGGAGTAGCCGACGGAGCTCTGCAGCACCTGGTTGGCGATCGACTTGGCGCTGTCGACGAGCTTCTGCAGCGAAGTGATGCCGGTGTTGGCGGCCTGCAGCACCTGCACGCCGTTGCCGATGCCATCGAGCAGATTGGAGATGTCGGAAGCGCGGTTGTCGAGGCCCTGGGCGGTGAAGAAGTTGGTCGGGTTGTCGAGCGCCGAGTTGACCTTCTTGCCCGTGGAGAGGTTGTTCTGGGTGGTGGCGAGGAGCTGAGCCGTCGACTGGAGCGAGAGCAGATTCTGGCGCACCGACGCCGAGAGAACAATACCTGACATTTTCATACCCTTCTGGTGTGACTCAAACGACCGATCTCTTCGGAGATCGGTTGTGCCCGCATCGACTTCGCAACCGGGCGACGTGGATCAAGGTAAATGGGAGTGGCTAACAAAGGGTGAAGCGACGCGACTCAGCCGCTGCATGCGATACCGGCGGCGCACATCACGCTCGGCGTATGATCAGCCGATCGCATTGAAAACACCTGACATTTACCAAGCGGGGCCGGCCATTTACCGCGCGTTAACCATGTTCGGAAAGGATCACTGCGCGCCGAGCCATCGAGCGCGCAGACTGTTCGCGCGATTTTAGACTGCCGCATGAATTGCGGCCTCGCCGGAGCAGGTTCGGCGCCGCGCCGATCGCGGCAACGGAGGACGAGAATGGCCCTGAAAGTCGAACTGAAGCCGCATGAGCGAATCATCATCGGCTCGTGCGTGATCACCAACACCGACCAGCGGGCGCGTCTGCTGATCGACGGCGACAACATCCCGATCCTGCGCGAAAAGGACATTCTCACGCCGGAGACCGCCGACACGCCGGCCAAGCTCGTCTATCTCGCCGTCCAGCTGATGTACATCTCGCCCGGCGCGGACGCCGATCACGGCACCTACTTCAACCTGCTGCGCGACATCATCACGACGGTGCCGAGCGCCTGGCCGATCATCGAGGCCATCAACGGCCACATCCTCAACGGCGATCTCTATCAGGCGCTGAAGGAAGCCAAGAAGCTCGTCGCCTTCGAGAAGAAGCTGCTCGAGCAGGCGCAAGCCGAACAACTCGCAGATCAGCAGGCCGAAGAGGCGGCGAAGCCGGTCAGCTCCGCGGCCTGAGCCGCGCAGCCTCAACCCGAAACGAAGAGCCCGGCTCTGCGCACGCAAAGCCGGGCTCTTCGTTTGAGGCGCAGCATCACGTCGTCCCCTGCCCCTCCAAAACGCGAAAGCGGCGGGTTTCCCCGCCGCCTTCTGTTTGTTGAGAGCCGATGCCCCGGATCAGCGGAGCAGCTGCAGCACGCTGGCCTGCGACTGGTTGGCGAGCGACAGCGCGGACACCGCGATCGACTGGCGGGTCGACAGCGCCTGGCTGTTGGCCGCTTCCTCGTTGGTGTCGGCCAGCGTCAGGTTCGACGAACCGGTCTGCAGCACGTTGATCAGGTTCTTGTTGAAGTCCTGACGGATCTGCACCACCGACAGGTTTGAACCGAGCGTCGAGGCTTCCGACCGCAGCGTGGAGCTCGCGGTGGTGAGCAGGCCGATCACCTTGTTCGCCGAGTTGTTGTCGAGGAAGTCGGTGCCCGAGGTCAGGGTCGACAGGCCGAGACCGCCGGTGTTGAAGGTCACACCGGTGATCGACAGCGTCGACTTGCCGTTCTCGTTGAACGTCAGCTTCAGCGTGTCGCCGTTGAGCAGGTTGACGCCATTGAACGAGGCGTCCGAAGCGGTGAGATTGATCTGCGTCAGCACGTTGTTGTACTGGGAGACCAGGTTCGCACGCTGCGTCTGCGCCGTCGCATCAGCCACCGGAGCCGCCGCGGTCAGGCCGTTGAAGGACTGGCTGGAGCCAGCAGCCGAACCACCGATCGCACCGATCGTGGCCGAAGCCGCGTCGTTAGTGGTGGTGATCGAGATTTTGCCGGTCGACGAGTCGATCGAGGCCTGCAGGTTGTTCGCTGCGAGCTTCGAGTTGAGATCGTTCAACGAGTTCACCTGCCCTGTTCCTAGGCCGAAGGTGATACTGGTGGCCGTGCCACCTCCTGTGGCAGCGATCGTCAGTGTCTGGCCCGACAAGCCGTCGCCGACCGTGCTGAGGCCGAGCTTGGCCAAGGTGCCGGAGCTGCCCGAGAGCGTCAATCCGGCCGCCGGAGGCGTCAGGGTGATCGCGCCCGCGGTGATCGACGAGGTCACGCCGGTCGCCGTCTGGATCGCCGACAGCAGGTTGCCCACGGTGTCGCCGATGCCGATGCTGGTGCCGGTCGAGGACGTGCCGGTGACGAAGCTGAAGGTCGTGCCGTTGACGACCAGCGTTTCACCCGAGGTGATGCCGGTGGCCAGGTCGTTCGACGAGGTGCCCGCGGTGCCCGACAGCTTGGTGGTGCTGGTGATCGCCACGGCAGTCGTGTTGTCGTTCAGCACGGCCGAGCCGGTCACAGCCGTCGTGCTGGCACCCAACAGGCTGCTGGCGGTGGCGCCGGTGAGAGCAGCCGAGGTCACGCTCGACTTCGTGGAATAGCCCACGGCGCTCTGCAGCACCTGGTTGGCGATCGACTTGGCGCTGTCGACGAGCTTCTGCAGCGAGGTGATGCCGGTGTTGGCAGCCTGCAGAACCTGCACGCCGTTGCCGATGCCATCGAGCAGATTGTTGATGTCGGAAGCGCGGTTGTCGAGGCCTTGGGCGGTGAAGAAGTTGGTCGGATTGTCGAGTGCCGAATTGACCTTCTTGCCCGTGGAGAGATTATTCTGGGTGGTGGCGAGGAGCTGAGCCGTCGACTGGAGCGACAGCAGATTCTGGCGCACCGACGCCGAGAGGACGATACCTGACATTTTCATACCCTTCTGGTGTGAAACAAGAACCCGATCCCTTCGAGATCAGGCTGCTGCCCAGATCGACTTGGCGTCTTGGGCAACGGGCGTCACGGTGAATGGCAGTGGCTAACAAACGCTGAAGCGGTTGTGGCGCCGGCACGGTTCAATCCGTCCAGCGGGCTCGCACGCGGTTGTATCGACGTCGCATGCGATGAGCGCACGCGTTGAAAACACACGCAGATTTATTCACGGGCGTGCGTCTTCACCACGCGTCAACCAACTTCGGAAAGGTTGACGCCGTCGTCTCAGGTGATCTCACGATGGGACGATCGACCTGAGGTGGTGAGAGGCGTTTACCATCAAGGCGCGAGCGGCGGCGCCTCCAATTCGATCAATGGCGCGAGGCCAGCCGCACGCTGGCGGCCGAACATCAGGACCGCTGCAATCATCCGGTCGATGTCATCCGCCTGTGTCCGATGGTTGACGATCGCGGCGCGGATCGCCACGCGGCCATCCAGCGTCGTCGTCGACGGCGCGGCGATGCCGGCTTCGTGGATGTCCGCGACAACGGCGCCATTGATCGCATCGGCATCGGTGCAGCGGTAGCGGAAGCAGACGATGTTGAGATTGACGGGAGCCAGCAGCTCCAGCTCAGGCTCGGCACGCACACGTGTTTCGAGATATCGCGCCAGCCGGCAGCTCTGCGCGATCATGCGTCCGAGCCGATCGGTGCCGTATGTCCGCAGCGTGAACCAGGTCTTGAGCGCCCGGAAGCCGCGCGACAGATCGGGACCGAGATCGCACGGCCATTCCGCGCCGGCCGCGAGGCCGCGCGTCTCGCGACGCAGATAGGCCGCGGGTGAGGCGAAGGCGTCGCGATGCTGCGCGCCGTCGCGCACCAGCAGGAATCCTGCGTCGTAGGGCACCTGCCCCCATTTGTGGAAGTCGAGCGCGATCGAATCCGCCCGCTCGATTCCGGCAAGCTTCGGCGCGAGCTCCGGCGACAACATGGCCAGCGCACCGAACGCGCCATCGACATGGAACCACAGCCCCTCGCTGCGGCAGAGTTCGGCCAACTCGGCGAGATCGTCGATTGCGCCGATATCCACCGTGCCGGCGGAGCCCACGACGAGAAACGGATGCAGGCCCGCGGCACGGTCCTGCCTGATCGCGGCACGAAGTGCTGCGACATCGATGCGGTGCGAAGCGTCGATCGCGATGCTGCGCAGCGCATCGCCGCCGAGGCCACAGATGTCCATCGCCTTGGCGATGCAGCCATGGGCGGCCTTGGACGTGTAGGCGCGCAGGCGCAGACCGACCTCGCCAAGGCCCTCGCTGCGAACGGAGGCGCCGAGCGCGGCACGGCGCGCCACCAGCACCGCCATCAGATTGGCCATCGAGGTGCCGGTGACGAAGATGCCGCTGGCACTGTCAGGGAAGCCGAACAGCTGTCGCGTCCAGCCGACGACCTCGCGCTCGATCTCGATCGGCGCGTGGTCGCGGCCGCCGAGATTGGCATTCAGCCCGGCCGCCAGCATGTCCGCGAGCATGCCGACCACTGTTCCGCCGCCATGCACCCAGCCCATGAAGCCGGGATGCACGTTGCCGGTGGCGTGGGGAACGACGAGTTCGCTGAAATCGCGATAGACCTCGCCGAGATCGGTCGGCGCGTGCGGCAGCCGACTGCGAAAGCGTTGCCGCGTCTCCTGCGACATCGGCTGCCAGACCGGGCGGTCGCGAATGCCGGCGACGTAGTCGATCATGTCATCGAGCATGCGATGACCTTGCGCGCGCAACTCGCTCCAGTCCTGCGGATCGAGCGTGTCCATCTCCCGCAGCGACGGTTCGATGCGCGCAGCGTCGCTCACGCCGCCTGCTCCGCCCGCGAGGCGGCGCGCTTTGCGATCATGTCGGCAAAGGCTGCGAAGATCTTCTGCATCTGCGGCGGCTTGTAGGGGAAGACATCCGGCGGATCCATGTTGTGCACGACGGCCGTATTGTCGGCCTCGAACACCAGCAGCGCGCCGTCCTTGGTTTCCGCACAATCGATGATGAAATAGTCGAGGCCGATGCGCTCGGCGATCGCCGCGAGCACGCTGCGATGCCGGCGGCCGAAGCCGATGTCGAAGGTCTGCATGAAGGTCGCCTCTTCGAGGCGCTTGCTTTCGCTGCCGGCCATGCCAGCGTTGAGATACCAGATGTCCCAGCGCTTCGCGATCGCCATGTGGCAGGCATAGGCCGCGCCGTCGACGAACACGATGCGATATTTGCGGAACTGGCCGTCCTCGCTGGCATAGTCGACGAAGCGCGAGACGAAGAACTCCTGCTCGTCGCGCTCGTCGAGATAAAGCGAGAGCTCGATCGGCTCCTCGACCTTCTCGAGGCCGACGCCGGCATGGGAGCCGCGTGGCCGGACGATGACGGGAAAGCCGAGCGCGCCGTCGACGTCCTCGATCAGTTCGCGCTCGTCCGCGACCTCGACCAGGCGCTCGCGATCGACCGGAACGGTCGCGGGAATCGACAGGCCCTCGATGCCGGCGAGCAGCGCATGCAGCTTGTCGCGGTCGAGATGCCAGATCCGCTGCGGCGGGTTGAGCAACGGACGCGGCCAGCGCGCCGCGACGGCATTGATCTCGTGCAGCGCGTGCTGGCAGTCTTCGGAATCGGAGGCGATGACGATGGCAATGTCATGCGCCGGCAGCGGCGACGGAAGCTCCGCGCCGGGGACGACGTAGAGCATCAGCAGCTCGATATCGCTATCCTCGAGCAGGAACTCGATCGGCGTATTGCTGCCCATGTCGGTCGCCGCCGCCAGCGCGAGCACGCGCAGCCGCGGCGTCGGGGTGCTGGCCGCCACGCGATAGAACTGCTGCGCCTGCAGCACGTCGTGCTGGATCGCAAGTCCGGACGACTTCTCGCCGATCAGTTGGGCGACCAGCGCAAGGTCGAGCCCCTCGCCCGGCGTCGCCGTGCCGTCGAGCAGCTTGCCGAGCAGCGCGGCCCATAGGGGCTTGAGATCCTGGCCGTCGAAGGCGGCCTTGGCGATCTTGGCCATGCCGATGCGCTCGGCGCAGTCTGCGCCGGCCGGTTCGGCGAGAGCGAGCAAATCAGTTGCCATGGCAGATATCCCTGAGATCCTGGCTGCTCAGATTCGTGACGAGCAGCTCTGTTTTGGCGACCACGTCGGCAATGCGGTCGATGTCGGCTTCGAGATTGACGCGCGCGGTGGTGACATCGTCACACCACGCCTCCGTCACCTCGCGCGCGCCGATGCACAGCCGCAGCGCGGCCGTCGGCGGCGCACCGTCGCGGTCGATGCGCACCGGCTGGCCGATCAGGCACTCGCGGCCGGCCACGGCGGCATCGCGCCCGCTGAAGCGGTCGCTGAGATCCTGCTGAAGCGCGCGATAGACCGCCTGGGTCTCGCCGAGATCGAGCAGGCAGCCGTCGCGCTGGAGCGCGAACGGAAAGATCGTGGGGAAGCCGAATTCGCTGGTCGCCTGCTCTGCGGCCGAGCCCGTTGCGAGCGGACGCAGCACAGGCGACAGCATCAGCAGGCTTTCGATCGCCTCGCCGAGCTGCCGGATGGCCATGCGGCGGAACACCTCGGGCACCGCGTGATAGGCCGCGATCTCCTCGAGCGCGGCCTCCCAGCGCAGCCATTGCCCAATATTGGCGCGCGGCGCGGAGCATGCGCGCAGATCCGTCCAGGCCAGCGGCCAGTCGCTGCGATTGACGTAGCCGAACAGGCCGGGCGCGATCGGATGACCATAGCGGACGGCCGCGGCCACGTCGCGCGACACCAGCAGCGCACCGCTGAAGGCCGGTCCGCCGTAGAATTTCGAGCCGGAGATCAGAACCAGATGGCCGCGATCGAGATGGTCGCGCAGCCGGTTCGGATCGAGGCGCATCTGGCAGGCATCGACGACGATCTGGACGCGACCCGGCCAGCGCCGCGCCACCTCGTCAAGGCACGCCAGTCCCGGCGCGCGCCAGCCGAGCTTGGAGGCATCCATCGCCTGCAGCAGGACGTTGCGCCCACCGCGGATCAGCGCCTCGACGGTCTCGAGCACCGCGCCGTCAATGTCGCTGCGCGGTTGCATCGATGCAGCATCGAACAGCGGCAGAAACACCGCATCACCCGAGAGGCCCTCGATCGGCGCTTCCCTGGTCACGGCGAGGCCGCTCGCTGTCCGCGCGTTGAAATGGCGCCCGCGTGCGCTGGCGGCGGTGCCGCTGCCGGTCTGATCGCTGCCGACGATCACGCTGGTGACGTTGTCGCCGAGCGTCGCGCGGACCAGCGCCAGCGCATGCAGCTGCGCATCGGTGCCCGACGGCGAGAAGATGATGTCGATGTCGTCGGCGAGCCGCAGATGGCCGCGCAACTCGCCGCGCATCTCCTCGGTGCGGCGGTCGAGCGCCTCGTCGAGCGGAAGCGAGATCGCCGCATGCATCAATCGCTCGCGCGCCAGCTCGACGCGGGCATAGGCACGCTCGGAAATCGGCGAGGCCGTGCTCGACGAAAAGCACACAAGGTCGGGCGCCGGCGACGGCCCGCAGCCATAGGCGTTGCGGCCCCAGGGACGATCCAGCGAAAGACGGGTGTCGCCACCGTCGATCAGGAGATCCCCGAGCAAGGCGAAGAGATCGCGGAGCCCCGTGGTTGCTGTGCCCTGCCCGCGCCGATCGGCGGCGGACGATGTAGAAAGCTCCGGCCGGGTTGCTGGCGGCGTCATGGCGCGATCGTCACGCTGCGTCGGCGGCGGCCGTGGGGACGTTCACGGCCGATGCGAATTGCGAGGCGACGTTGCCGTGGAACACCGAGGGACCGACATGGTCGAGCCGGCTGTCGAGGTCGGCCCAGATCTCGCCGCCGAGATCGGTCCAGCGCTTGCAGAACGCGAAATCCTCGCTGAGATAGGTGCCGGTCTCCGGGTCGATCATGCATTCGAACAGCGCGAAACGATTGGGGCTGCCGGCCAGCGCATCGTGCGAATGCTCGCGGAAGAACTGCAAGGGTGCGTAGGCCGGATGCGCGATCATCGCCTCGATGACGCGGCGGCGGATCATCAGGAAGCCGGTGCCGGCATAGCGCACCCGGGTGAAGCCGTTGACGACAGCGACATGGTCGGGATCGTCGATCTCGAGCACGTAGTCGAGCGACGCCGCCGGAACATCCATGCGGTTGGACTGGATGGCGCGGCGCGCCTTGGTCCAATTGACCTTCTTGACCGGATAGACGCCGGCGACCATGTCGCCGCCGGACTCGATCAGGCGAAACACCTGCTTCGGCGTGAAGCCGATATCGGCATCGACGAACAGGAGATGCGTCGCCGTGGGATCGTTGAGGAACAGCGTGACGAGGTTCGCCCTCGCGCGGGTGATCAGCGCATCGCCATCACGCATGTGGACGGTCAGGCCGACATTGGAGGTGGCGCGCAGCTCGCGCTGCAGGGCGAAGATCGAGCTCGCATAGATGCTCGACACCTGTCCGCCGAAACACGGGGTGGCGACCACCAGGTGGATCCGCTCGTCCGTCACGTCACTCACGTCAGCCTCCAGACAAAGAGGCTCTCGCCCCAGATCTGAACAAAAGCTAAAGAGACGTGGTTAACGAAAGCCTAACCACCGCCTCCCCCGTTGTTTTACAGGTATTTGACCAGGGTCAGCTGGGCGAGCATCGCGGTGGTCTGATAGGACGCCTGCAGATTGGTCTGGAGCTGCAGAATCTGGCTCGCGACCTCCTGCTGCGAGATCCCCTCGGTCTGGTCGACCATGGCCTGCATCGCCGCCTTCGCCTGGGTCTGGCGCGCCGTCGCGTCCTTCATCGTGGTCTGGGCGTTGGCGAAGTCGGTCTGGATATCCGAGATCGTCTGCTGGCCGAGCTGCGGCGTCAGGTTGGCGGCGATGCGCTGGCTGAGCGCGCCGATCTGCTGCCCCGCATTGGCGCCCGCCGGCGGCGTGTTGACGGCGGCATAGACCGCAGTCTGCTGCACGAGGTTGCGGATCGCGAACTCGTTGCCCTGGGCGCCGAACTGGATGCTCTGCGCGGTGTCGATGCGGATCGTCGCGCTGGATCGCGCCGAGCCCGGGCCGCTGTTGCCGGTGTACCAGTTGACCGTATTGGCCGAACCGTTGACGAGGCTGGTCGCCGACGCAAGCGGTGAACCGGACACACGCAGCGGCGGCGTCGGCGCGGTGACCGTGCCGGAAAAGCCCAACGCCGCGAACGCGCCGGCATTCGAACTCGACACCGAGAAGCTCGCGGCGTTATCGGTCCGCAGAGTGATCACGCCGCCACTGACGGTGGAGGCCTTCGACGTGCCGCTCAGCGTGTCGATCTTCGAAAGCAGCGTCTGTACGCTATCGCCGACATTGATCTGATTGTTGCCGACGGCGCCGGAGGCGACGAAGGTCAGCGTCTGCCCATTCACCGTCAGGGTGTCGCCGGCGGTGAAGTTGGTCGAGATCGAGTCGGAGTTGGTCCCGCCCGACAGCAGCGTCGCGCCTGTGATTGGCGCCGGCGTCGCAGCCTTGTTGTTGACGGCGGTGCCCGACACCGCGCTTGCGGTGTTGAAGAAGTTGTCGCCGGCCGTCACGGCGGAGGCCGCGACCAGCGAGGTGTTGGCCAGCGTCGTGAGCGCCGTATTCAGCGCCGCATTGAGATTGGCCGAGGTCGCCGCCGGCGTCGCGCCGATCGCAAACGTGTTGGCAGGCGCCGGCGTCGTGGTCGAGGCCGTCAGCTTGATCGCTTCCGAGGTGCCGTCGGGCAGCTTGAAGGTGAAGCTGATCTGGTCGCCGGCGTTGGGATTGCCGGCGGTGAGATCGACCGAGATGCCGGCCGGCGAGCCGGACGGCCCGGTCACGGTCGCATTGGTCAGCGACGAATTGACATTGCTCAGCTTGAAGCCGAAGGGCGACCCCGCGACATCTTCCGAAAGCGTGATCGGCATCGTCGCCGAGGCCGAGAGATTGAGACGACCGAGACCGTTCAGTCCGAGATCGGCCTGCTGCCGCTCGGCGATGACCTGCTTCAGGCCGGCTTGCGTGGCCGTGCCGTTGAGGATGTCGTCAGCCGAGGCGATCGCCGGCCGGTCGGTGGCGGTGCCGGAGAAGATGAAGCGGTCGCCGACCTGGGTATTGAGAATGCCGGTGATCGCCGACAAATTGGACAGCGCCGTGAGCTGCCCCGTGGTCTGGCCGGTGCTGGTCAGGTTCTGCGGCGTCGCCGAGGCGCCGCTCTGGACTTGCCCGTTGATCTTCGACAGCGACTGCAGCGAGGTGTTGACCGCGCCGATCACCGTGTTGACGTGGGTCATCGTCAAAGTGAACGAGGAGATGTTCGCGAGCTGCGCCCGCGCCGCGATGGCAAAGCCCTCGTCCGGGCCCATGCCGGCGTATTGGTTGGACTTGACGCCGCTCGAGAGCTGGGTTGAGAGGTCGGCGAGCTGGTTGGAGATGTTCCGCACGGACAGGCCGAGCAGAGACGTTCCGTAGTTGACACTGGTGATCGTCATCTTACACGCGCCTTACTGATAGGCCTGGAGCAGGCTCTGCATCATGCTTTGCACGACCGACATGATATGGGCGTTGGCCGCATAGGTGTTCTGGACCTGGATCAGGTTGGACATCTCGCTGTCCATGTTGACCCCGGCGGTGGCGTGGAACTTTTCCTTCAGCGTGCTGACGACCACGCTCTGGCCTTGGTTGAGCTGCGTCGCGAGGTTGGCGGCGCTGCCCTGCTGGCTGACGAACTGCTGCAGATAGCCGGACACCGTGCCCTGGAATGGCTGCGCGGCCGATCCGAGCCCCGTCGTCGGCGAGTAGCTGAAGCTGGCCGAGGTCAGCTGCGCGAACAGGAAGTCCGGCCGCGTCGAGTCGCCCGCCGGCGTCTGCGGCGAGGTCGAATAAGTCGACAGCTTGGTGGCGTCGTTGAGCAGCGCCGGATTGACGTTGAGCCGCCCGGCGAGACCGGTCATCTGGATGCCGGTCGAGGTGATCTTGCCGGTGTAGAGCGCGCCGCCATCGGTGAACAGCGGCAGCTGCGCATTGCCGCTCGCCAGTGTCTGCACCGTCGTGGTCGACGAGGCAGCCCTCACGGTCGCCTGGCTGGTACCGTCATCGGTGATGCGCAGCGTCGTGCCGGAGGGATTGGCGAACTGCAGATGCGCCGACCCGAGCGCGCTGTTGAGCTGCGTCACCACCGAGGCCATGCCGAGCGAGAAGTCGACGCCGACATAGGACGGGTTGGCGCCGGTCGCATTCTGCAGCGGCAGCGCGGCGGGATCGTTGACGTTGACGATCTTGACCTGGCGCTGGACGTTGCTGGAATCCGTGTAGGTCAGATTGATGGTGTTGCCGGCGAGCAGGCCCGTGGTCGAGACGTCGAAACCCGCCGGCGGGCCGGTCACGGCGGTGCCTGCCGTCGTCTTGTCCGACAGCGCCGAGGACATCGTCGCAGCGAGCTGGTCGGCCTGGGTCTGCGCCTGCACCAGGGTTTGGTCGCGCAGCTTCAGGTCGGCCGCGATCTGGCCGGAGTTGAGCAGATTGTTGGCGACGACGTCGAGCGACACGCCGTTGGACAGCTTGATGTTGAGCTGGCCGACGCCGGTCTTGGTTGGATTGCTGTTGTAGAGCGAGGTGGCATCCAACGTGCCCGGCGAGGAGAAGGTGAACTCCGAGGTCAGCCCGGCGCCGACCAGTTGGATGCCCGAATTGGTGAACACGCTGATGCCGTTGGTCGCGTCCGGGACGACGCGGATGTCGACATATTTTGAGAGCGTGTCGATGGCGTTGTCGCGCTGGTCCTGCAACGTCGCCGACAGCGGATCGGAGGGGCTGAGCCCCTGCAGCTGCATGTTCAACGTGCCGATCTGCTTGATCGCCGCATTCGCCTGCGTCGCCGAGTTGCCGATGTCCTGCTCGACATTGGTACGCAGCGTCTGGATGCCCTTGGTGGTGGCGTTGAGCTGCTGCGCCAGCCCCTGCGCCGCCGACAGTGCGACGGATTGCGCCGACTGGTTGCTCGGATTGTTCGACAGCGACTGCAGCGCCGTCGTGAAATTGTTGAGCGCCGTCTCCAGGGTGCCGCTGCCGCCGGGCGTGCCGTAGACGCTCTGCAGCTGGGTCAGGATGTTGGCCATCTGATTGGCGTAAGCTCCGCCCGATGTCTCGGTGCGGAGCTGGTTCTGCACGAACAGGTCGAGCTGACGGTTGACGCCGGTCGTCATCACCGTCGAGCCGAAGCCGCCGGAGGCGACCTCGATTTGGTTCGGATTCTGCGCGACGTAGCCGGGCGTGTTGGCGTTGGCGACGTTCGACGAGATGATCGAGAGCGCCGCCTGCGTCGAGCGCAGGCCGGACATCGCGGTGGCGAGGGCTGAACTCAAACCCATGTTCGTTTGCCTTATGTCAATTCAACTGCCACGTGGCTGCGCGTTTAGCGCAGCACGTTCAGAAGATCCTGCACCATCGAATTGGCCGTCGTGATCACCTTGGTGTTGGCCGAATAGGCCTGCTGGGTCACGATCAGCTTGGTGAACTCGTCGGCGATATCGGTGTTCGAGCCCTCGAGCGAGCCGCCCGAGATCTTGCCGGTTGCACCGATGATCGCCTGGCCGGACTGATCGGTCGCCTCATAGGCACCACCGTCGAGCGCCTTCAGGTAGTTGGTGCCGTTGAAGTGCGACAGCGTCACCTGCGCCAGATTGATGGTCTGGCCGTTGGAGAAGGTGCCGGTGACGATGCCGCTGTTGTTGACGGCAACCGACTGCAGCTGACCGGCGGCGAAGCCGTTCTGCGAGATCTGGTTGATCGTCGCCGAGCCGATCGTGCTGGCATATTGCGTCAACGCGCCCGAGGAGATGTTGAGGCTGACCGTGCCGAGCGTGGTGCCGTCGACCACGACGTTGGGAATCGAGATGTTGGAGGTCGTCGGCGAGATCAGCGAGCCGTCGGAGGCGAATGTAAAGTTGGTGCCGACGTTCTGCCAGGCGACCGTCGAGCCGGTGGCGCTGGAGTTGGTCTGATAGAACAGGTTCCAGGTATCCTTGTGGCCCGTACCGAGGGTCGAGCTGTCGGTCTTGCCCCAGCGCAACTGGACGTTCACCGGTGTGCCCGACGAGTTGTAGGTCGTCACAGCGCCGCCCGAGATCGTCTCGTTATTGAAGTTGGTGAGGTCGTTTCCGATCACGATCCCAGTGCCCGCGCTGGAGTTGCGAGTCAGCGCGACCGGTGATGTCAAGCCGAGTGCAGTGAATCCCGCGGACGCACTGCTGAGGCTCCAGTCCTCGCCGCTGCCGGAATGCAACGTGATCTGGCCGGAGGTGATGGTTGGCTGCACGCCGGTCACGGCGCCGATCTTGGCGAGCAGCGTGCCGACGGAGTCGCCGACATTGATCTGGGTGCCCGACGCACCGGAGGCGACGAAGGTGAAGGTGACGACGTCGCCAGCGCTGCCGGTGAGCGTGATGGTGTCGCCAGCGGTGAAGTTGCTCGAGATCGAGTCGCCGCTCGCACCGCTCAACAGTGTCGAGGTCGTGATCTGCGCCGGGACCTTGTTCTGAGCCGTGGCGCCAGTCACAGTCTTGTCATAGTAGAAATTGGTACCGACCGGCAGCGGCACGTTCGACAGGTCAGCCGAATTGAGGCCGCCGGCCGCGACCAGCGTGCCCGTGGCCGCATTGCCGCTGGCGGCCGTCTTCGGCTGCGTCGGCAGGTTGGCGGCGTATTGGATCGCGGTGGTCGCCTGCGCCGGAACGAAGTTGTTGGCGAACTGCAGCACGGTCGGCACGTTGCCGGTGGCGTTGCCGGTCTTGGCGTCGACCGCGACGCCCATCAGGTAGTAGCCGGCGCCGTTGATCAGGTTGCCGTTGGCGTTGAGCTGGAAGTCACCGCGGCGCGTGTAGTTCGTGACGCCGGTGAAGACCGGCACGTTGTCGACCACCGACGAGGCCTTCTGCACGTTGAAGAAGCCGTCGCCGTTGATCGCCATGTTGGTGGCGACCGAGGAGGTCGAGACCGTGCCCTGGGTGGTGATGGTCGCCTTGGCGAAGGCGGTGACGCCGCCGGCGTTCTGCCGGGTCGGGTTGGTGGCGTTCGGAATGAGGTCTTCGAAGCTGGTGCCGATGCCCTTGTAGCCGGTGGTCGAGGCGTTCGCGATGTTACCGGAAATGTTCTGCAGCGCGAATGATTGAGCGGACAGGCCGCTCACCGAGGTGTTCATCGCGTCGAAGATACCCATACCATTCTCTCCACATTGACCCGGCGGCCGGTCCGCCCTGGGCCGCGTTTTCGTGGAGATGTGTCGCAATCACCGTGCCAGATGGCATTTCGCTGTGAAATCAGCGACTTGAAAAATAACGACGTGAAAAAAGCGGTATCGAAAGTGGTGAACAATTGCCGAGCCGGCAGTTCTTGCCGGGGCAGCCGCGCACGATCGCGCTCCGGCCTGGCTGCTTGCGACAGGCGCCGGCGCGTCCTCAAGACCCGCTTTTCAAGGTCTTCAACGGACGCGCGCGACAATTCAGGCGAAGAATTTTTGCCAGGCGCAGAATTTTTGTCAGGTCGACGACGGGCTCGCGGGGTGGAACACCAGCGACAATCCGTCCATGCAATAGCGCAGGCCGGTCGGCTTCGGGCCGTCGTCGAACACGTGGCCGAGATGGCCGCCGCAGCGCCGGCAATGCACCTCGGTGCGGACCATGCCGTAGGTCTTGTCCTGGCGGGTGCCGACCGCATTGTCGAGCGGCTTGAAGAAGCTCGGCCAGCCGGTGCCGCTGTCGAACTTGGTCTCGGAGGAGAACAGCGGCAGGTCGCAGCCGGCGCAGGCGAAGGTGCCCTTGCGGTGCTCCTTCAGAAGCGGGCTGGTCCAGGGTCGCTCGGTGCCTTCTTTCCGCAGAATGTCGAACTGCTCCGGCGTCAGTTGCGCACGCCACTCCGCCTCGGTCTTCTCGATCTCGAACTTCTCGGCGGCGCGGGCCGGTGCAGAGCCGCCGAGCCAACGCAGGGCAGCGAAGCCGAGCAGGCCGGCTGTGGTCGTGAGCATCATGCGTCGGTCGATCATGGTTGCCTCCGTACGGCGGTGGGTTACCGGATTTACGGATGAGAGTCCGCGAAGTTACGTCGGCCGCGGGGCCTCCGGCTCACTTTCTTGCGAGCTAGCCGCCCTCCCCGGCATCCGGACGGCGGGTGAGGTCGGAGGGCTGCGGCCGCAGCGGCAGCCGCGAGCCGGGCCGCTGCGCCGCCCTTTGCCGCGCTTCGGCCGCCCGGATCTCGCGGAGGCGCTCCTGCGCCCTCGCCCGCTCGCGGTGCCGCGCCAAGGTGCCGGCCGCAGCGGAGCGGCCACGAACCCAGAGATTGACGACCTGACCGGCCACCCGGCCGCTGACGCCGCCCGCCCAGACCAGCTCGAACGGCGAAAACAGCTTCCAGCGCTCGTCGCCAGCGAACATGCCTTGCGCGATCAATTGCCCGGCCATCGCCGAGGTGTTCATGCCCTGGCGGCCGAAGCCGCTCGCCACCCACAGGCCTTTGCGGAGCTGGCCGATCTGCGGCATGCCGTGCACGGTCTGGCCGGTGACACCGCCGAACGTCTCGGTGATCTCGACCCGGCCGAGCTGCGGGAACACGGTGCGGATGCGGCGCTGCAAGGCCGAGGCAAACCCGCTCGGGCGCGCGTCCCAGGTCGTCTCCGGGCTCGCCCACATCAGCCGGTCGCCGTCGACGATGCGGAAATGATCGATGCCGTCGGTATCGCTGACCGAGCCCCTGAAGGCGATCGCCTCGGCGAGCTGCTCACCGAGCGGCGCGGTGACGCCGCCATAGCGCCACACCGGCAGCAGCGTATCCGACAGCTTCTGCAAGGGCGCGCCGAGATGAATGTTCCCCGCCAG